>VGSZ01000175.1 GCA_016874845.1 Deltaproteobacteria bacterium | reverse complement strand
CGCTGGCCGGGCCGGCGTCGCCATGGTCGGTGGGCGCGAGCTCGCGATCGGTGCATGCCGCAAGAGACAGCAGGGTGAGGGAGAGGCCGCCGCGCATGCTCCAGAGTAGCCGGTGGCGCGGGCGACCAAAAGGGGCGGCGGCTGCGCGCGTTGCGAGCGGTCGTCGTCTTCGCCGCCGCCGTCGCCGCCGCCGCCGCCGACCACGACGTGCATCCGCGCGCCGCGACCTTGCCCGACCTCGGGTGCGCTCGTCGCCGGCGACCGCGAAGGGCGCCGCGCAAAGAGTGGAAGAACGACGAAGAGTGTTCGTTGGCACCCTGCTAGGGTCACGCCGTGCTCGCCCGGGGTCGCTCCGTCCGCTCGTCCATCGTCGGCGTCGTTCGCCGCCACGCACCTCTGTGGCGGCGCGCTGCGCGCTCGCGCGCCGTCTGGGTCGCGTGCGTCGCCGTCTGCGTGGCGGCGTGGCCGGCGGCGCCGGCGGCGGCGCTCGTGGGTCAGGCGTCGCCGGCGACGCTCGACGACGCGCCGGTGTTCGCCGCGCTGCCGTCGCCGCCGACGTTGGCCGATGGGGCTGCGGTGGTGGGCGATGGGGTGGACGTGCGGGGCCTGATTGCGCGGATGACGCTCGCGCAGAAGGTCGGGCAGCTCCTGATGATCGGCTTCGGCGGCACCCGCGTCGACGGCGCGGTGGCGCGGCTGCTCGACGAGGCGCAGGCGGGGGGCGTGGCGCTGTTCTCGCGCAACATCGTCTCGCCGGCGCAGACGGCGGCGCTGGTGCGGGGGCTGCGCGCCCACGACCCGCGGGTGGGCGGCGTGCGGGTGCCGACGTTCGTCGCCGTCGATCAAGAGGGCGGCAACGTCGTGCGGCTCAAGAGCATGGCGACGGTGCTGCCGACGGCGATGGCGCTCGGGGCCACCGACGACGAAGAGCTGGCGCGGCGGGTGGGGCAGGCGCTGGGCCGTGACCTCGTGGCCTGGGGGTTCAACATGAACCTCGCGCCGGTGCTCGACGTCAACAGCAACCCGCGAAACCCGGTGATCGGCACGCGCAGCTTCGGCAGCGACCCCGAGCGCGTGGCGGCGCTGGGCGCGGGCTACATCCGCGGCCTCGCTGACGAGGGCGTGCTCGCCGTCGCCAAGCACTTCCCCGGTCACGGCGACACCGACGTCGACAGCCACTACGGCCTGCCGGTGCTGGCCCACGACCGCGCGCGGCTCGACGCCGTCGAGCTGTTGCCCTTCGAGCGGGCGTTCGCCGCCGGGTTGCCGGCGATGATGACGGCGCACATCGCGCTGCCGCAGATCGCCGAGGCCGCCGACGTGCCGGCGACGGTGTCGCGCCGCGTGCTCACCGACATCGTGCGCCGCGACCTCGGCTGGGACGGCCTGATCGTCACCGACGGGCTCGAGATGAACGGGGTCGTCGCGCAGTACGGCACCGGCGAGGCCGCCGTGCAGGCCGTCGTCGCTGGCGCCGACATGGTGATGGTGCTGTGGAGCCCGCAGGCCAAGAAGAGCGTGCGCCGCGCGCTGTTCGCTGCCGCCCGCAGCGGCCGCATCCCGCGCGAGCGCCTCGACGAGGCCGTGCGCCGCGTGCTCACCGCCAAGGCGCGGGCGGGCCTGTTCTCGCGCGCCATCGTCGACCCGACCGCGACCCCGCGCGCGCTGGCGGAAAACGACCGCTCCGCCGTGGTCGAGGTGGCCCAGCGCGCCGTCACCGTCGTGCGTGACCGCGCCGGCGTGGTGCCGCTGCGTCCGGGCGCCCGCGTCGTCGCCGCGAGCCCGCTCGGCGGGTTCCTCGATGTGCTCGGCCGCGAGGTGGGGGCCACCACCGTGCCCCTGGCGTGGGCGCCCACCGCCGAGCGCACCCGCGCCGACGCCGCCCGCGTCGCTGCGCTGGCCGCCCACGCCGACGTCGTCGTCGTCGGCATCCACAACGGCGACCATGCCGCCGTCGTGCGCGCCGCCCAGGCGGCGGTGCGGCGCAGCGGCGGCAAGGCCAGCGTCGTGGCCGTCAGCTTCGGCTCACCGTGGCTCGTGCAGGCGTTCGACGACGTCGACGGCTACGTCTGCGCCTTTGGCTGGCGCGACGACAGCGCCCGCGCCGCCGCCCGCGTGCTCACCGGCGCGCTGCCGCCGCGCGGGCGCCTGCCGGTCAGCCTCGTCGACGCGGGCTCGCCGCCGAACAGCACGACGGGCACGGCGAGCACGACGAGCACGGCGAGCACGGCGAGCACGGCGAGCACGGCGAGCACGGCGAGCACGGCGGGCACGGCGGGCACGGCGGGCACGGCGGGCACCACGAGCACGGCGGGCGTGACGAGCGCGACGGGCACCACGAGCACGGCGGGCGTGACGGGCACGACGCTCTCGACGACCTCGGCGACGGTCAGGGCCGTCGGGGGCGGGTCGGCGGGCGGACGGGGCGCGCCGTGAGCCGGTCCGGGTCGGAGCCACCGTCGACGCTGCCGCCGCGGCCGACCCTCGTGCCGGGGGGCACCCTCGGGCGCTACCGTCTGCACGACATCGTCGGGCAGGGCGCGTTCTCGACGGCTTGGCGAGCCCACGACACCGCGCTCGATCTGCCCGTCGTCCTCAAGGTGCTGTCCGATCAGGCGAGCCCGTCGGCCATCGAGCGCTTCCGCCGCGAGATCCTGTTCTCACGCCGGCTCGAGCACACAGGCTTCGCGCGCATCTTCGAGCTGCACGAGGACGTCACCGCCAACGGCGTGCTGCGCTGGATGACGATGGCGCCCATCGAGGGCCGCACGCTCGGTGACGTGATGAACGAGGGGGTGCTGCCGCCGCGCCGGGCGCTGCGGCTGGCGCGGGCCCTGGGTGAGGTCATGGCGATGGCCCACGAGCAGGGCATCGTTCACGGCGACCTGAAGCCGAGCAACATCATGGTGCGAGCGCGGCGGCCGTCGTCGTCGCCGCCGCAGCCCGCCGAAGACGGCCCCGCCGAGGAGGTCGTCGTGCTCGACTTCGGCGCGGCGACGGCGGCGGACATCGAGGACCCGGCGGTGCGCGTCGGGTCGCTGCGCTACATGGCGCCCGAGCTGTTCACCGATCACCGCCCGTCGCCGCAGAGCGACGTGTGGGCGCTGGGGGTGATCCTGTACGGCGCGCTCACCGGTGCCCTGCCGTTCGACGGCGCCGACGAGCGCGCCATCGCGCTGGCCGCGCGCGAGGGGCGACCGCCGCCGCCGTCGCTGCGTCGCCCGGGGCTGCCGACGCTCCTCGACGACGCGGTGCTGCGCGCGCTGGCGCCGTCGCGACGCGACCGCTGGACCGATGGTCGCGCCTTCGCCGCCAGCCTCGACGCGGCGCTGGCCGCGCTCGCCGAGGACGCGGCGGACGCGGCGTCGCCGTGGCGTCGGCTGCGGCGTCGCCTGCGGAGCCTCGTCGGGCGGTACCGGTGAAGAGCGCGTCGGTGGTGCGGTCCCGCGCGCGCGCAGCGACACGGGTCACGCTGCCGGCGCGTCCGGACGAGTGCCGTGAGCCCCCGTGAATCCTTCGGTCCATCCGACCGTCGCAAGGGACAGGAGCAACCCATGACCCGACCGAACCCGTCGTCTCTGGCCGCTGCCGTCCTCACTGCCGTCTTTGGCGTGGGGCTGGGCGGCGGCTGTGCGTCGCGCACCGTCTACGTCATCGACGACCGCCCCGCTGGCGTGGTGGCGGCGCCAGCGGCACCGCCCGCCGAGGCGATGGCCATGAAGGCCGCGGTGACGCCGGCGGCCCCGCCGCGCTTCGAGGACGAGGCCGGCATCACCGACCCTTCGGACTTCGTCGAGCCGTTGTCGCCGTATGGCCGCTTCGTGAATTACCCGGGGCAGGGGCCGGTGTTCGTACCCGCCGCCGCCGTCGTCGGGCCGCGCTTCCGGCCCTATACCCACGGCCACTGGGAGTTCACCGACTGGGGCTGGACCTGGGTCGACCACCACCCGTTCGGCTGGGCGACCGGCCACTACGGCCGCTGGTTCTACGACGCCGGGCTTGGCTGGGTCTGGGTGCCCGGCACGACGTGGGCGCCGGCGTGGGTCACCTGGCGCACCGGCGGCGGCTACGTCGGCTGGGCAGCGATGCCGCCGGGCTCGACCTGGGGCGGCAGCTACGCGGTCTACGACACGTCGTGGGTGTTCGTGACCAGCGGCAACCTCGGCGCGACCTACGTCGGCGGCGCGCTCGTCACCGGCCCGGCCTACCGCACATGCTACGGCGCCACCGTCGTCAGGCACGACACCGTCGTCTACTACGACCGCACCGTGTACCGCGGCCCCGACTACGACGAGGTCCGGCGCTCGGGCACCGTCATCCACCGCCCGATCCGCGAGAGCGACCGCGACCACCCGGTGTCGCGCCCGCCAGTGTCGGTGTCGAGCCGTCGACGCGACCGCGCCACCACGCCCGCCCGCGGCCACCGCGGCGAAGAGACCCGTCGCCCCGGCGACGGTGTGGCCGCCCGCCCCCGCGACCGAGACGACGGACGCGAGGCTGGGCGCGAGCGTGACCGCGACGCCGACCGCGGCGGCGCGCAGCCGCGCCCCCGCGACCGCGACGGCGCCGCGAACGAGGGCGCCGCGAGCGAGGGCGCCGCGAACGGCGGCCGCGATGACGACCGCGGCGGCGCGCCGCCGCGCCCCCGCGACCGCGACGGCGCCGCGAACGATGGCGCCGCGAACGACGGTGTCGTGAACGACGGCAGCCGCGCCCGCGGCGACGCGCGCGACGGTGAGGGTGTGGATGCGGGGCGCGACGACGCGCGCCCCGGCGAAGGCGAAGCCTCCCCGACCGGCGCCCGCGGTGATGGCGGCGCACGCGGACAGCCGGCCGACGACGCCGCCCGCGACGGCCAGAGCAGGCCACGCCCGGTCATCGACGGCTCGACGAGCACGACGATCGACGAGCGCGCCGCCGACGACCGCGGCGCCGACGACCGGCCGGTGCCGCGCGCGCCCCTCGTTCCGCTGCCCGCGCGCGCGCTGCCCCGCAAGGAGCTGCTCGACGATCCCGCCCGCCTGCGCGACCTCACGCAGCCGCCGGCCGTCGGGGCGCCCCGGGCCCCCGCGGCGCCCCCCACGCGGGAGACCCCGGTGGTGACGCCGCGGACGCCGATCCCGCCTGCGCCTGCGCCGTCGTCGCCCGCGACGACCCCCATTGACGCCCCGGTGGTGACGCCGCGCCCGCCCGCCCCGACCCCGTCGCGAACGAGCCCGTCGGCGCCGCGTGCGGCGCTCCGCACGTCGGCGCCGCGCGCGGCCCCCGCGGCGCCGTCGAAGCCGGCGCCGCCCGCCGCGACGCCAAGCTCGACGTCGAAGCCGCGCGCGAAGCCGAAGATGGACGCCGAACAGCGGCCCGAGCCGAAGGAGGAGGCGAAGCCTCAGACGGCGAAGAAGCGCACCCGCTGACCGGCCGGCGGTCTAGCAGGCTCGCTCCGCAAGACCTGCACGCAAAGACGAAGGCGCCCTTGCGGGCGCCTTCGTCGTCCTTACAGGCGCAGCGGGGCCCTCACGGGCAGACGGCGGCGACCTTCAGGGTGATGGCCGCGTCGGCGCCGACGACGCCGGTGGGGGCGGTCAGCTTGCCCTTCATGCCCTTGCCCTCGACGAGCTTGATGACGGCGGCGGCGCGGGCCTTGGCCGACTTGTCGTTGGCGCCGTTGGCGGCGATCTCGGCCTTCAGCGCGTCGCAGGTGCCGAGGAACTTCGTCAGGCGCTCGAGGCCCGCGGCGGCGGCGGCCTCGTCGACGGCGTCCTTGTCGGTGAACGCCAGCGGGATCGTGATCGTGGCGCCGGCGGTCTTCGCGGCCTCGGGGTCCTTGGCGGCCGGGTCGGCGGCGGCGGCGGCCTTCTTGGCCTCCGCCTCGAGGTGGGCCTTCAGCGCGTCGTAGGCGGCGGTGGCGGCGGTGGCGGCGCCACCGAGCTTGCCGGCCTCGGCGTCGAACTTCGCCTTGCCGGCGTCGATGGCGGCCTGCACCGGCGCGATCTTCTTCTCGACGCTGGCGGCCTCGACGGCGGTCTTCGTCTCGGTGGCCAGCTGCTCGAGCGCGGCGACGAGGGTCTTGTGGTCGCCGAGCGCGGCGTCGAGCTTGGTCTTCAGGTCCTTGCCCGCGGCGTCGGCCTCGGCCACGGCGCCGAGCCCGGCCACCTTGCCGCCGAGATCTTCGTCGGCTTTCTTCGCATCGGCGATCTGCTTCGTCCAACCTTCGTTGGTCGACGTCCAGGTGGCGGTGACGGCGGTGAGATCCTCGGCGCAGCCGGCGAGCGTGCCGACCACGACGAGCGCAACAATCTTCGAGACGAACGAGCGCGGCATGAAGTCCTCCGGAGAAATACGACGCCCGCTCCGGACGTCGCACGTGAACACGAAGACAAACCACGCGCCGCCGTGCAAGGGCGACACCCGCGGCAACGCTGCTGTCCAGCTTCCCGGGGCCCCCTCCCCGGTCTCGACGTCTTGACCGCCTCCGGCCCGACGGCCGCCCGTCCGTAGCGTGGCTCGTCGATCCCGGCTACACGAACCCATGCGCTGCTTCGTCGTCCGGGCGGTCATCGCCCTGTTGCTTGTCGCCGTGGCCCCCGGCTGCGGCTGCGGCGCACCGGTGCTGCCCGACCCGCCGAAGGACTGCGACGTCTTCACCGGCACCGGCTGCCTGCCCGACGAGGTCTGCGTCGAGGGCAAGTGCCAGCTGCTCGGCGCCTGCGACGCCGACGCCGACTGCCCCTCGGCGGCCTACCGCTGCGTGTTCCCCGCCCGCTTCTGCGACCTGCGCCCCGGCTTCGGCGAAGAGTGCTCCGCGCCGAGCGCCGACGGCCCCGGGGCGCCGTGCCCGGCCGGCGAGTACTGCGCCCTCGGCGTCTGCCGCGCCGCCGCCGAGTCGCGCCCGTGCGGCTCGCGCCTGGATTGCCCCCCCGGCTTCGGCTGCGACAAGCAGAGCTTCTTCTGCATCGAAGAGGCCCCCTGCACGCTGGCCGCGACGTTCCCCGAGCTCGCCTGCGACCCCGAAGAGTCCTGCAACGCGTCCCTCGGCGTCTGCGTGTCGTCGTGCGCGGGCCAGTGCACCCCCGAGACCGAGGACGCCGACTGCGGCCCCGCCGCCCGCTGCAACGGCGCCTGCCGCTGCGTGCAGTGCCTGAACAACGACGACTGCGGCGCCGGCCTCGTCTGCAACGTGCGCGCGGGCCAGTGCCAGAGCGAAGACCTGTGCTTCTCCGACGACGACTGCGACGCGCCGCTCCTCTGCGACCCGCGCACCGCCCTGTGCCAGGTGGCGCCGCCGGCCTGCTTCGACGACTTCGACTGCACCGTCGCCGAGCGCTGCAACGTCGCCACCGGCCGCTGCGAGCTGCCCGGCGGCGCCTGCATCGACGACCGCTACGAGGACGCCGACACGCCCGCAAACGCCGAGGACGTCACCTTCGTGCTCGACGAGGACAAGCTCCTCGACGACCTGCAGCTGTGCCCCGACGACGATGATGTCTACGCCTTCGCGCTGGCCGCCGGCGACCGCCTGTCGGCGACGGCGACGCGCACCGACCCGGCGGCGCGGGCGACGCTGTGGCTGCTCGACGAAGACGCCGAGACGTCCATCGCCTTCGCCGAGACGGCGCCCCGCGGCGGCGGCACGGTGACGACGACGGCGCAGGTCGACCAGCTCGTGTACCTGCGGGTCAACGCCCTGCTCGCGCCCACGCCCTACGACCTGACCGTCAGCGTCACCCGCGGCGGCGTCTGTGCCGCGGACTTCTTCGAGGCCGCCGGTGGCGGGCTCGACAACGACACGCCGGCCACGGCGACGAGCGCCGCGGTGGCGCTGCCCGGCGTGCCGCTGGCCGCCGAGGTCTGCCCCGGCGACGTCGACTTCTTCACCGTCGACCTGCTGCCCGGCGAGGGCGTGCGCGCCACCGTTTCGTTCGACCCCACCCGCGCCGACCTCGACGTGGCGCTGGTCGATGACCGCGGCGGCGTCGTGCTCGAGGCCGCCGGCGTGGCCGAGCCCGAGGTCGTCGAGCGCCGCTTCACCGACGGCGGCCGCGTCTTCGTGCGCGTGCGCGGCTTCGCCAACGCCCGCGGGCCCTACACGCTGCTGCTCGAGCGGCTGCCGCCCGTCGTCTGCGAAGACGCCCTCGAGCCCGACGACGACGCGCCGCGCGCGGTGGTGCCGCCGAACCGCACCGCCACCGGCAGCATCGGCGTCGTCGAGGCGCGGATGCTCTGCGGCAGCGGCGCGCTGCCCGACGTCGACCGCTGGCAGGTGCCGCTCGAGGACTTCGAGCGGCTCGTGGTGTCGGCTCGCCCGGCCGACGGCGACCTGCGCGTGATCCTCACTGTCGAGGATCAGGCCGGCGCGGTGTTCGCCCGCTCGCCGTCGGGCACCGGCGCCTCCAGCGTGGCGTGGGACGCGACGACGACCGGCCCGGTGTTCGTGCGCGCCGCCGGCGCCTTCGGCCAGCGCGGGCGCTACACGGTGACCTTGAGCCGCGAGAATCAGGCGGGCTGCGCCCCCGACGGCTTCGAGCCCAACGACACCCCGGCCACGCGCGCGGCGCTGCCTGCGTCGACGGGTGGCGGCGGCGTCGACGACGGCATCGACGATGTGTTCGCGTCGATCTGCGAGAGCGACGAAGACCACTACGCGCTGGCCGGCACCGCCGGCAAGCGCGCCGTCGTCAATCTTGCCTTCCTGCACGGGCAGGGCGACCTTGACCTGCAGCTGCTCGGCCTGGACGGGCGCCAGATTCTCGCCACGTCCGACGGTCAGACCGACGGCGAGCGCCTCGAGGCCATCCTGCCCGTCGACGGCGTCTACACGCTCCGCGTCTTCTCGCTGACCTCGGGCGCCCGCAGCCGCTACACGCTGTCGACGACGCTGGTCAGCCCGTGAGCGGCTGACCGAGCCGCGAGCGAGCCACCGCGACCGTCGACGCGCGAAGAAGAAGGCTGGCGCCGTCGCGGGGCGCCCGGGCCGGCCTCGCGGCTCCCCCTCAGAAGGTCGCGTCGTCGACGACGATGGCGCGCATCTCCTCGATCTCCGGCGACGTCGACGACACCTGCCAGTCGATGCAGCGCTGGGCGTCGGCGCGCGCCTCGACGAGCCGCCGCAGCCGCGCGTAGGCCCGCGCGCGCAGGCACGCGGCCTCGCGCCGGTCGACGATGAACGTCTCGTGCGCCAGGCCGAGCACCCGCGTCGTCGTCTGCACGACGCCGAGGGCGTCTCCGTTGCTCCACTGCACGCGCGCCTCGGCGAGCAGCGGCGCCACGTCCACCAGCTCGGCTCCCGTCGGGGTCCGCGGCGCCGCTGCGCCCGCCCGGTCGGCGTCGCCGTCGCGCGGCTGCAGCAGCGGCATCACGAGCAGCGCGCCCATCCCCACGGCCAGCGCGCCGATCACGCCCCACCCCACCGCCCGCCCCGCGGCGCTGCCCCGCTCGTCCTCCGCCGCCACCGCCGAGGCAGCAGGGACGACCACCAGCGGCAGCGACGACGCCGTGGCCGGCCCGCGGGCGGCGCCCGCGCGCGGCTGCACACCCACGACGACGTCCTTCGTGCCGAGGGCGCCCGGCGGCGCCGGCAGCAGCGTCAGGTCGCGCGGACCCCGCGGGTCCGGCGTCGTCGACGACGCTGTTGCCGCCGCCGCCGCCGCCGCCGCCGCCGGTCGCGCTGGCGCCGTCGTGCCGGTCGCGTTGGTCGCGCCGGCGCCGGCCGCCGCGAGGCCGCCGCGGCGGGTGGCGCCGTCGAGGGCGGCGAGCTGCTCGAGGGCCAGCGTGTCGCGCGGCTGGGCGAGGGCGTAGCGGCGCAGCCAGCGCGCGTGCTCGCCGAGGCGCCCGCGGGCCCGGTACAGGTCGGCGAGCCGCCGCAGGACGACGGGCGGCGTGCGCGCCCCGACGCCCTGCTTGAGCGCGCGCAGGTCGTCCTCGTCGACGACGTCAAAGGCGTAGCCGTGGGCCCGCGCCAGCGCGTCGCGCCGCCGGCGCGCGTCGTCGTCGCCGGGGGCGAAGCGGCACAGGGCGTCGAGCCGCAGCAGCGCGCCCTCGGCGCAGCCGTCATGCAGCAGGGCGTCGGCATCGTCGAGCAGGGCGCGGCGCGTGGCCGCGCGGTCCTCGACGCGGGCGCCCTCGAGGTCGGCTACGGCCCGCCGCGGCCAGGACGTGTCGACGTCGGCCACCGCCGTGGCGATCGCGCGCCGCGCGAGCGCGGCCGAGGCGCAGCGCGCGGCGACGTCGTGCTGCGTGAGCGCCCCGTGCAGGGCCTGCAGCGCCGGCGGCGCCCACGGGGCGACCTCGACGAGGGGCGGCACGGGCGTGGTCATCAGGCGCGTCAGCGTCACGGCGACGTCGACGGCGGCGTAGAACGCGGCGCCCGTGAACATCTCGTGCAGCACGAGGCCGGCGGCGAACAGGTCCGTTCGCTGGTCGACGGGCTGGCCGAGCGCCTGCTCGGGGCTCATGTACGCCGGGGTGCCGAGGAGCGCGCCGGTGGCGGTCAGCGTGGCGTCCTCGACGCGGCGGGCGATGCCGAAGTCGAGCAGCTTGAGCGCGCCGTCGTGGGCGATCATGACGTTGCGCGGCTTGACGTCGCGGTGGAGCACGCCGCTGCCGTGGGCGTGAGCGAGGGCGCCGAGGAGCTGGTCGATCCACACGAGCGCCAGCGGCGCCGGCAGCGGCGCGAGGGCCACGATCACGTCGCGCAGCGAGCGACCCTCGACCAGCTCGAACGCGATCCACCGCTCGTCGTCGTCGATGCGGAAGTCGAGGGCCCGGCAGACGTGGGGGTGGTCGAGCGCGCGCGCGTTCTCGGCCTCGCGGCGCAGGCGCTCGACGGCGTAGGCGTCCTGCTCGCCGAGGATCTCCTTGAGCGCCACGCGCTGCCCCGTCGCGCGGTCGCGCGTCTCCCACACCCGCGCCATCCCGCCCTGACCGAGCAGCGCCAGCCGCTCGAACCGCTCGTCGACGCCGTCGCTCATGGGACCCTCGTGCTCGACAGGTCGACGACGACGCCGACCGACAGGCTCGTGGGCGCCGCCGTCGACCACGGCGTCCACGACAGCGCCGACGGTCGCGCCGCAGGCGGCAGCGGCGTCGCGCGGGTTGTCGACGCGAACGCGATCACGCGCGCCCCCTCGTGGTCGAGCGACGCCGGCACCTCGACGACGCCGATCACGTCAGCGAAGCGCGCCACGC
>VGSZ01000174.1 GCA_016874845.1 Deltaproteobacteria bacterium | reverse complement strand
TGGTGACCCTCGGCGCAGGCTTGGAGTGAGTCGACACGCGCGGCGCCGCAGACCGGAGGACGACAGGCCCGTCGTCGCGCGCCGCGTGCGACGACCCCGTGGGACGACACTATTGGACTACGACGTGGACGGCGTAGTCGGTGGCGGTGGCATCCACCTCGCTGACGCTCAGGAAGATACTCGGGGCCGACACGGCGGCGGTCGCCGCAGCACAGGCGCCCGCGGTCCCGCCGCAAGCCGCGACCTCCGATCGACAACCGGCGTCAGCGTGGATCTTGATGGCCGGCGTACCGGCGCCGGCGTCGACGCTGGCCGTCACCTGCGTCGTCCCGGCCGGCAGGTTCAGCTGGAAGATGACGTCGCGCCCGGTCACACCATCGCTGCAGTCGTCGAGCAACGGTTGGTTGCCGTTGGTCAGGCCAGTGCCGGTCTGCAGGCGGTAGCTGCCCGCGGCGGCGATGGTCACCACCTTGGCGTCGTTGCACGCGCCCGTCCCCGCCGTCGTCAACGCCGTGGTGCCCGTCAGGCAGGCCGCCTCGCCCTCACCCTCGCCTTCACCTTCGCCTTCGCCTTCGCCTTCGCCTTCTCCCTCGCCAGGCGGCGTGCAGGAGACAACGAGCGGGGACGACCACAAAAGCAGCGTCGACAGGATCGAGGACGGCGCGCGCAGCAGCATGGACGTCACCGCGGAGAGAGGCACATCCGTTACGGCCTGCGACGACCGCGTGTCAACGAAGCCGGCTCCTCACGAGGCCGGCGCCGACCCGGTGTCCAACGACGGTAGGGCGACGACGAAGCGTGTCCCCTGCCCCACGGTGCTCTGGACGTCGACGCTGCCGCCCATGTCGACGACGAGCCGGCGCACGATGGCGAGGCCGAGCCCGGTGCCGCCCGCCGCGCGTGAGCGCCCCGCGTCGACGCGATAGAAGCGCTCGAACAGGCGCGGCAGGTGCTCGGGCGGGATGCCCGGACCGTCGTCCTCGACGATGACGACCACGTGGTCGCCCTCGCGGCGGCCGCGCACCACGATCCCACCGCGGGCGTACTTCACGGCGTTGTCGACCAGGTTCAACAGCACGCGCTCGACGTGATCGGGGTCTCCGACGGCCACCGTGTCGTCAGCGACGATGACGTCGACGTGCGCCCCCGCCTCTCCGGTACGCGGCTGCAGGGCGCGCTTGACGTGGCGGGCGACGTCGGCGACGCGCACCGGCTCGCGCCGGCGCAGGGCGCGCGGGCGCGACTCCTCGGTGGACAGGAAGCGCAGGTCGTCGACGAGGCGGGTGATGCGCCCGGCATGGCGGTGGATGACGCCGACGAATTCGGCGCGGGTGGCGTCGTCGACGGCGGCGTGCAGGAGCGTCTCGCTATAGCCCTGGATGGCGGCCACCGGCGTGCCGATCTCGTGGCTCAGGTCGCCGACGAACTCGCGGCGCCGCGCCTCGGCCTGCGACAGCTGCGACGACAAGCTCTGCAGCGACCGCTGCAGGTCGCCGAGCTCGTCATGCGCACCCTCGTCGACGACGACGGCGGCCTCGTAGCGGCCCTGGGTGATGGCCTGCGCGATGGTCTGCGCGGTGTCGCGCATCGCTGACAGCGGCCGCGCCAGCAGCCGCGCCACCGCCATGGCGACGACGACGGCGAGCACGAACACCACGGCCGACGTGGCCAGCAGCCGGCGCCGCACGAGCGCCACGGCGCTCTCCACGTCGGCCAGCGGCGTGGCCAGCCGCACGCCGACGCCGTCGGACGCAGCGACGGCGACGAAGAGCACCGCGTCGCCGGCCTGGGCGTCGAAGCGCGCGTCGCGCCCGACACCGTCGCGTCGGGCCGCGACGATCTCGGGCGAACCGGTGACGGCGGCGACATCGACGACGCGGTCCGACGCGGAGTCGCCCACGACCGCGCCGCGCTCATCGAACAACGTCACCCGCGTCGCCGTGATCGCCGCCAGCCGGCCAGCGACGACGGCCTTGTGCCGCCCCTGCGCGACCCAGTCGAGGGCGCCCCGCGCCTGGTCCTCCAGCCGGCGCGCCAGCTGGCTCTGCAACGACGCCGCCAGCGCGCGGTCGAGCGCCAGCACCGTGAGCCCCTCGGCCACCACGACGACGCCGAGGAAGGCGACGAGCAGCTTCGCGCGGAACGTGCGGAACGTGCGGAACATGCGGCGCATCCCCGCTCAGTCGTCCTTCACGCGGTAGCCAAAGCCGAACACCGTCTCGATGCCATCGCCGTACGCGCCGAGCCGCTGGCGCAAGCGCTTCACGTGGGTGTCGACGGTGCGCTCGTGCACCGCGGTGCCCCAGACGTCGTCGATGAGCCTCTCGCGCGACAGCACCGCGCCCCCCGCCTGCACGAGCGCGAGCAGCAGCCGGTACTCGAGCGGCCGCAGGGTCACCTCGACGTCGCCGGCCGCCATCACCCGGTGTCGACCGGTGTCGATGCGCAGACCGCGCCACGCGAGCACGTCGCCGGCCGCCGAAGCGGCGCGCGCGGCGCTGCGCTCGCCGACACGGCGGGCCAGCGCGCGCACGCGCAGCACCAGCTCGCGCACGTTGAACGGCTTCACCACGTAGTCGTCGGCGCCCAGCTCGAAGCCGACGATGCGGTCGTAGTCGTCGTTGCGCGCGGTCAAGACGAGGATGCCGACGTCGGACAGCTGCGGGTGCGCCCGCAGGCGACGACACACCTCAGTGCCCGGCAGGTCAGGCAGCATCAGGTCGAGCAACACCACGGCGGGCCGGTCCTGCTCGGCGCGGGCGAGGGCCTCGGTCGCCGTCGTCGCCGTCGTCGAGCGAAAGCCGGCGCCATCCAGATTGAACGCCAGCAGCCGACACAGGTCGGCCTCGTCGTCGACGATCAACACGCGGGTGGCTTCGTCGGCCATGACGGCAGCCTACGCGCGTCGAGCCCACGAAGAAAACGGCGGCCCCGACCGTCGCCGGTGGGGCCGCCGTCGTTGTCAGCGCGACGCGGTCGTCTCAGGGGGCCGTGGCGCAGTCGATGCTGTAGTCGTGGAAGCGCGCCAGCGTCTGGTCGACGAACGAGTCGATGGCCTGCACGCGCTCGGCGGTCATCTGGTACGCCGGGTGGGCGCCGCCCTCGGCGCCGCGCTTCTCGTGACGCTTGGCAGGCACCAGATCCTTGAACGAGCCGTCCTCGTTGTGCTGGCTGAGCACGAGCTTCAGCATGTACGGCCGCAGCTTGTGCATCTCGAACGTGTCACCCGAGCTCGCCGACAGGAACGCCCCGCCGGTGCCGGCGGTGTGGCACGCCATGCACTGTCCCTGCTCGCTGCCCTGCCGCGCCGCCTGCGTCGCGTTGCTGGCGCCGTAGGTCGCGTCCCACGTCGTGCGTTGCATGCAGGCGCCGAAGCGGGTCAGCGCCTCGGTCAGAGTGCGGGGCGCGAACGTTCCGGTGGGGCCACCCGGGCCGGCCAGACCGCGCTCCTGCGCCTCGGCGACGAGCCACTGCGTGATCACCTGCGCTTCCGACGACGCGAACGCCGGACCCGCGTGCTCGCCCTTGATGAGCAGCAGGCTGTCTTCGGGAACGGCGCTGACCATCGTCGGGTTGGCGACGAGGGTGTCGTAGTACGCATCGGGACCGGCGCCGAGCAGGTCGGGCGTGCCGCCGGTCTGGTGGCAGGTGCCGCAGCGCTGCTGCAGCACGCTCTTCACGTTGGCGTCGAACATGATGCGCGCGTTCAGCGAGACGCCCGGCGGCGTCACGGTCACCGCCGTCGTCTTGGTGACGCTCAGGCCGTTGATGCCGGCGACGGTCAGCGTGTAGGTCGTCGACGTCGTCGGTGTGACGGTGGCCGAGCCGCTCTCAAGCTGGTCGGCGGGGATCGTCTGGAGCACAGCATCGTTCGCGAGGATGATGCCGGTGCGCGCGCCCGCCGTCGTCCACGACAGCGTCGTCGAGCCGCCGGTCTCGATGTTGGTGGCCTGCGGCGCGAAGGCGACGACGACGGCCTGGGCCGGCGGGGCCTCCTCGCCCTCGCCCTCGCCCTCGCCCTCGGCGGCCAGGCCGCCGACACGTACGCTGATGGTCTTCGTCGCCACCAGCTCGCCGTTGAACGCGGTGATGAGGAACGTCGAGGACTGGAGGAGCGGCGGGCTGAACACGCTGCCCGACACCTGTGTGTTGAACGGCAAAATCTCGGCGCCGCCCACCATGCCGATGGTGACGCCTTCGGCGTCGCGCACCGTGTACTGCAGCTCGACCGGGGTCCCCGGCGCGACGGCCTCTTCGGTGGCCAAGAAGGCGTCGATGACCGGCTGCGGGGGCTCCTCGGCGCACGACGTCAGGCCAGCGGCGGCGACGACGGCGCTGGCAGCGACGACGATCCCCGAGGTACCGGTCCGAAGGGTGCCAGCGCGAAAGGTGCTGGGGCCGCGCGCCTCCTGGCGGCGGCGGCGAAACGACAGGAGACCGACCATCGCGAGGGCGAACAGGGCGCCGTCACCGGCCGAGCCCGTGCTGGAGCAGCCCGCCGCGGCGGTGGGGTTGTTGCTTGGCGGGGGCGCGTCGTTGTCGTCGGGCGGCGCTACGTTGGGATCGACCGAGAAGGTCGCCGTCAGGCTGCGGGCGATGCTCATCGTCACCACGCACTGCGAGCCGGTGTCCGCGCAGCCCTGGATGCCCGTCCAGCCGCCGAACAGCGAGCCGGCCTTCGGCGTCGCCGTCAGCGTCACCACGGTGTTGCGGGGGAAGTTGTTCGCGCAGGTGCCGCTCTCGCAGGCGACGCCCGCGGGCGACGACGTGATCTGGCCGCTGCCGTCGCCAGTGACGTTCACGATCAGGCCGACCGGGTCGTTCGGGTCCACCGGGCCGGGGTCGAACGTCGCCGTGACCTCGAGGTTCGCCGTCACGCTGATCACGCACGCGCCGGTGCCGGTGCAGGCGCCGCTCCAGCCGGCGAACGTGCTGCCCGCCGCCGGCACCGCCGTCAGCGTCACGCTCGTGTTCTCGGGCCAGGCGTTGGTGCAGCGGTCGGCGCAGTCGGAGATGCCCGACGGCGTCGAGAACACCTCGCCGATGCCGCCGCCGGCGACGGTGACGCCGACGGTGTAGTCGGGGATGGGCGCCGCCGGCGGCTCGTCGGCCGGCATCAGCGACAGGAACAGCGAGTTCTTCGGATCACCCTCGACCATGCCGGTGTAGGGGAACACGAAGAAGCTGCGGACGCCCGGCATGTAGCCGCCCGCGACGCCGTAGCCGGGGTTCGGCACGTCGCCGATGCAACGCAGGTACTCGCGGCCCTGGTTGTTGGGGTTCTGGCCGTAGAGGTTCGCCAGATAACCACCGTCGGCGTTGTAGCCGCCGAGCACCTGGTTGCGCGGCGTGCCGTCGGTGTTGGTCAGGCGCACCAGCCGCTGCGTCGGGATGTCGAAGCGGGCCAGCGCCACCGACGCGATGCCCGAGCCGGTGATCGACGCGTCGAAGACGGCGACGTGCCACTTGCCCTCGGGGCCGTACTTGCCGCTGCAGGCGGTGGCGTGCACCTGGTTGACGCCGATGCCGTCGACGGTGGCGTCGGTCTGGATGCGCGGGCCCTGGTCGTCGGGCAGCAGCGTGAAGATCATGTTGTGCGACGCGCCGCGGTTCTGGTCGCCGTCGCCGCGGTTGTTGCGGTTGCCGCCGCCGTTGGTGCGCTCGACCTGCACGTAGAAGCGGCCGTTCTCGCCCTTCACGATGATCGGCTGCGTGTAATAGATCTTCGGCGTCGCGTTGGGCTGGGCGATGGCGATGCGCTCGCTCCACAGCCGGTCGCCGGTGATGGCGTTGAACAGCGCGCAGGCGACGCCGCCGACCGGCGGCTGTCCGAGGCCATCCGTCGAGCACACCAGCGCGCGGTCGTCGCTGACGCGCACCACCGACGGACGACCGCGCTCGGCCTCCTGCCGGACGATCTCGTCGAAGTGGCGGGTCAGGGCGTCTGTGCCCATCGTGACGCCGACGGTGCGAGAGCGGTTGTTGTTCTCGAGGTAGCCGACCTGCCAAAGGCCGGTCTGGGCGTTGACGAGCGCGGCCCACGGCGCGCCGTCGTTGGCGCCGGCGTTCGGGTCGTCGATGCGCAGGCGGTTCTGCTCGCGGTCACGAGCGGTCGGCGGGGCACCGTTGGGGCCCTGCGTCAGCGTCGTCATGGGCAGGACGTTGCACATGACGTCGAGGCCTTGGACGTAGGGGCTGACGTTGGCGCGGTTCGGATCGTTGGTGCCGTACGACAGCAGGATCTGGTTGGTCAGCGGGTTGATGTCCATGTGCGGGTGGTTGCACGGACGGTTGCCGGTGTTCTGCGTGATGAACTTCGGCGCCACCACTGGCTGCGGACCGAGCAGCGGATCGATCTCGTAGGTCGCGCACTTGCACTGGTACGGCGCGGTGTCGTTGTTGCCGTCGCCGCGCGGGACGCCGCTTCCTTCGAGCTGCGACGACATCCACACCGTCGTCAGGTAGCGCTTGCCGTCGACGAGCGACTGCACCACCGTCGGCTGCTCGGCGCCGGGGCCGTCGTTCTGGCCTGCCGGGCCGGCGTTGAGGCCGTCGGTGATCCTGAGGACGTCAGGCACCTCGGCGGCGGCGCCGGTCGCCGCCAACAGGGCCCACAGCGTCATCACCGCTGGGAAGAAAGTGGGTCGGTCCATCATTTCACCTCGTCGTGTCGAACACTGCCACACGGTTGCCCAAAGTAAGGTCGCACGCGCCCGTTCCTTGTTCCTATCCGACAACTGGCCTGCGGCGAGACACCGTGGGTCGTTATCGCCCAGGGCCACCGCCGGTTGCCGTGTAGGCCAACGTGCGCCGCATCCGGAAGCCACGGTCGGCGGTGCAGGTCCGTCAACCGGAGGAGCCGGATCTGACAACCGTGTGGCACCGCGGTCGTGGCCGATCCGCAGCAGCGTGCGTCACGGTCTGGTCGCATCCAGGGGCGGCGCCTTCATGCGCCACGCGCGCACGACCGACACGGTCTGGGCGCCGATGCTGGTCACGCCCCCGGCGCCAGCGGGCATCGTGAACGTCAGCCCGGCGACGTCGGCGCGGGGGACGCGCCGCACCAGCAGGTCGTCGTGGATCAGGTCGACGGCGACGACGCCCGCGACGTCGGCGCCGAGCCGCGCCAGCTGCGGGAGCAGCGGGTACGGCCCCTCGCCCTCGAGGTCGCGCGGCCGCAGGATGCCCGCGAGCCGGCCGTCGACGTAGGCGCGGGTGCCGCCCTGCACGTCGGCGGTGACGTAGGCGGGACCGTCGATGGCGGCGCCGTCGATGGACAGCGCGCCGGTGTGCGGATCGCGCTCGGGCGGCGGCTTGTCGACGTAGACGGCGACGTTGACGACCTTGTGGATCATGTCGGTGGTCCTGGCGCCCGGCGCCCAGCGCATGACCACCCGGCCCTCGGCCTCGCGCGTGAACGAGAACTGCGTGTCGGGCGGCTGCAAGAGCTGCGCGCCGGTCAGCACGCCCACGCGGTTGCGGCCGCCGTGCAGGTGCACCGCGCGGACCTTCTTCACGTCGACGCCGACGCCGCGCAGGTAGGCCAGAAGCGAGTACCGCCGCGCCGCCTCGCCGGCGTCGGCGCCGCCGTCGAACGCCGGCTTGAGCCCGGCCGGCAGCTCGGCCTTCTGCAAGGCCGCCCGCGGCTGGCCGTCGACGAAGACGAAGGGCGGCGCGTTGCGCTTCGCGCGGCCGCCGGCGCCGACGCCGTTGCCGCCGTTGCCGCCGGCGCGGCCGCCGCTGTCGGCACTGGGCCCCACGACGCCGCCATCGACGACACCGCCGTCGACGACGCCGCCGTCGACGACGCCGCCGTCGACGACGCCGGCCGTCACCGACGCAAGCGCCGGCCCGTCGCGCCGGCAGCCGCCGACGACCACGAGAACGACGACGAAGCCGCCGGCCGCGGCGGCCGGCGCGCGCGTCACGCCCGCGCCCCGCGGCGACGGCGCGCGAGCAGCAGCACGAGGCCCGCCGTCGACCACGCCGCCGTGGGCGCGGCCTGCGCGCAGCCCGCCGCGTCGTCGGTGGGCTCGGGCGGCGGCGGCGGGTCGGTGACGGCGAAGGTGAAGCGCGCCGCCTTCACGCGATCACCGGTGAAATTCTCGCCGTCGACGTCGGCGGCGCCGACGAACAGCGTGTGGTCGCCCCTGGACAGGCCGGTCAGGACGACGTCGTAGCTGACGGCGCCGTCCTGAAACGGGCTCTTGGCTACGTGGCTCACCTCGTCGCGGGCGGCGTTCACCTGCAGCGGCGAGCCGTCGGGCACGAGGAAGAACCCGGCGCCCTCATCGACGGCGGCGTTGAAGCCAGCGCAGCGATCGGGGCAGGCCGCGGCGGCGACGCCGCCGGTGGGGTCGTTGGTCTTCACCGTGATCCGCAGCGTGGCGAACCCGCCGGTGGTCAGGTTGTCGCCGAGCCCCTCGACGAGCACCGCGGGCTCGGGCTGGTTCGGCTCGCCGGGCGTGCTGCCGGTGTGGCACTGGATGCAGCTGCCGGTCTCTTCGTCGCGGCCGCTCTTGCCGAAGATGCCGGTGTTGTTCGCCACCGCCGGCAACGCCGCCACGAGCAGCAGCAGGCCAGAGATCGTCGTCGTCAATTTCGTCATCGCAGGCTCCGCGGGTCGTCGATCGTCGTGATCTTCGTATTCATCGTGGTCGTCGTTCGTGGTCGGCAGGCACGGACGGGCACGCCGACGGAGGAGGCGGGGTGTCGTCAGTCGGCGTGGATGATCGAGCCGACGTCCTCACCCAGGATCGCGCGCTGCACGTTGCCCGGCACCAGGCCGTTCACGATCTGCAACTCTTTGCAGAAGCGCGCGCGGGCCAGGTACTCGATGACGACGCGCTCGACGGCGAGGTCGGGCAGGTCGCGCTTCAACAGCTCCTTCGCGCCGATGCGCGGGATGAGCTTCGCCGACGGGTTCTTCTTCGGGTCGTCGTCGTACAGACCGTCTTCGTCCTTGATGAAGAGCGCGCGCCTGGCGCCCAGCACCTCGGCCGACAGGAACACGCCGGCGTCGGTGCGGTGGGCGGGGATGCGGCTCTCATGGCTTGGCTTCTCCCAGTAACCAAACGGCGGCATGCCAGTCATCACCGGGATGCAGCCGAGGCGGAAGTACAGCGGGAGCTTCTCGAAGTCGTCGTGCATGATGTAGATGCCACCGTCGTTGGCGAGCAGCATCTGCACCATGCGCGCGTTCTGCCGGGGCACGTAGCCGCCCAGCGCCGCGAGCACGCCCGTGGGCATCGAGAGTTCGGAGGCCATCGCGTAGATGTGGCGTGCGCGGGTGCCGCCGCCGGTGCAGACCAGCAGCTTCTTCTTGTCCTTGACGGCGCGGAGCTCGTCGAGGATCGGGTGCACGGCGGCGCGGCCGCGGTCGAGGATCGACTGCCCACCGATCTTCAACACGACGACGTCGGGCATCATCGCCATCGGCCGGTAGTCGAGGCCGCGCCCCGCCTCCGCCGACGTCATCGGGCTGCCGGTCAGGCTGCTCTGCAAGTGCTGGCGGCTCACTGGCGCGCTCCCTTCGTGCCGTCCTTCGCGACGCTCTTCGTAATCACCGTGCCGACGTCCTCGCCGGCGAGGGCGCGGGTCAAGAGGCCCGGCTTCAGGCCGTTGACGATCTGCACCTTCTTCACGTGCCGGGCGTCCCGCCATGCGTCGAACAGCGTGTGGTCGAGGATCATCTCGGGCAGCTGCATCGCCCGCAGCGCGTCGAGGGTCGTTCTGGCGATGAACCTTGCGTCGGCGTGCTTCTTGGGATCCTTGTCGTACAGGCCGTCCTCGTCCTTGACGAAGATGATGTGCTCCATGCCGAGCACCTCGGCGTGCTCGAAGGCGCCGAAGTCGCTGCCGTGAGCGGGCAGCGGGCTCTCGGTCGGCGGCTCCCAGAAGTGGTAGGGCGGGATCGAGATGCAGATCGGCATCATGCCGGCCTCGAGGTACAGCGGCAGCTCCCAGAAGTGCTCGCGCTGCATGACGATCGAGCCCGTCTTCGCGAGCAGCGCGTTGGCGAACACCGCGTTCGCCTCCTCCATGGCGCCGACGAGCTGGGCGATGCCGCCAAGGGGCAGTCCGAGGTCGACGGCGATGGACACGGTGTGGCGCGTGCGCGTACCGCCGCCGACGCACAGCACCATCGCGTGGGACTTCTGCGCGCGGAGGGCAGCGATCTCGTCGATGACCGGCAGCACGGCGTCCTTGCCGCGGTCGAAGATTGACTGCCCGCCGATGCTCACCATCTTCACATGGGGGAGAATCGCGAGCTCCTGCTCGGAGTCGGTGCGTGCCGCGACGGCTCGGTTCACCAGGCTCTCACGCATCAGCGAGCTCTCGATGTGGATGCGTCCGTCTCCGGGGACCAGCTTGTTCATCATCGTCGTTCGTCCTTTGGCGCGGTGGTGTCGGTGCGTCCGTGATCGCGTCGGCCCGTATTCCCTGCGTCGTTACCTGCGTCGTTGCCTGCATCGTCGGTCTCGGTGTCGAAGGCGTCGATGGCCCGCACCAGCGGCGCCGTCGCCAGGCCCGACAACAGCCCGAACGTCCCGTGGACGACGACGCCGGGCAAAAGCAACGCCCAGGCGGTCGCCGGCGGTTGTACCACGAGCGCCACGGCTGCGATCGCTGCGTAGCGGGCGATGGCAATGACGACGCCGAAGAGGCACCAGACGAGGGCGCCGGGCCGGCGGCCGCTGCGCAGCAGCCACGGTACCGCGACGTCGCAAACGATCCCCGGCGCGATGTGCTTGCCAACCTCGAAGACGCCGTACTTGCCGTCGCCAAGCAGGAACGCGACCGTGCCCATCGTCGCCCCCGTCCACGTCGCACCGGTGGGGCCCTTCGTTCGCCACGCGGCGATCACGTACAGCGGATTCAACAGGACGAGCTTGTGCCCGGGCGCGAACGGCAGGTTCGGCAGTACCTTGAGCGCCTTGATGCCGAGCATCGACAGCGCGAGCCCGGCGACGACGGCGACGTCGCCCTCGTCGTCGCGCGCGCCGTCACGGCCGCCCGGGGGCGACGCGGCGCGGGCGTCGTGGACGGCCCGGTGGGCGCGCCCGATCTGCCGGTCGAGCCGCTGCACGATGGCGCCGACGTCGCCGCGAGCGAGGCGCCGCAGCGCGGCGACGAAGCCCTCGCCCGTCCCTGACGCCGGGTCGCGGTGACGGCCGCGACCACCGCCACCGCCACCGCC
>VGSZ01000173.1 GCA_016874845.1 Deltaproteobacteria bacterium | reverse complement strand
CGAAGGCGAAGGCGAAGGCGAAGGCGAAGGCGAAGGCGAAGGCGAAGGCGAAGGCGAAGGCGAAGGCGAAGGCGAAGGCGAAGGCGAAGGCGAAGCCCAGTGCGGAAACGGGGCGGCCGACGTGGGCGAATCGTGTGACGACGGCAATGCCTTCGACGGCGATGGCTGCTCGGCGGCCTGCTCGCCCGAGGCTGGCTTTGATTGCGAGCCGCGCGGCCGCGGGACGCTCTGCACGCGCAGCTTCACGTTCCCCGTGCGCGCGTTGGCGCCGATCTCGCTCGCTCCCGAAGACCACGTGGTCCTCACGTGCTCGACGACCTTCGATGTCGACACCCTCACATCGTCGCCGGACGGCTGCCTCTCGGGCCGCATCGTCGGCAGCTCGCTCGACGATGGTACGAGGGCGCTCGCCATCGCCTCGCTGGACATCCCGGCCGGCGTGCGGCTGACGTTGGCCGGCACCGCGCCCGTCGTCGTCGCCGTCTTTGGCGACGCTCTCATCGCCGGCGTGGTCGACGCTGGTGCCCGCGGGGCGGTGCCGGGGCCCGGCGCCCGCAAAGCCAGCGACTGCAACGAAGCGATCGCGGGGACCAAGCACGCCCATGGCGGCGGCGGCGGCGGCGGCGGCGCACTGCTTGGCGCGGGCGGCGACGGCGGCAACGGCCACAATGGCGCGGGCGCCAAGGGGGGCCAAGGATTGCCGCGGCCCGACGCCAGTGACCGACGGTGGGGCGGCTGCCCCGGCGCCGACGGCGGCGCCGGCGCTGGCGACGTCGCCGGCGGCAGCGCTGGCGCCGGCGGGGGCGCGCTGCACCTCGCCGTCGCGGGCACCCTGACAATCTCGGGCGCCCTAAGGGTCGGCGGCGGCGGCGGCGGCGGCGGCACGAATCGGGAGTGCGGCGCGGGCGGCGGCGGCTCTGGCGGCGTCCTGTGGGTCGAGGCCCAGACGCTCGTCGCCCTGACCGGCGCGGCCTTCACCGCCCATGGCGGCGGCGGTGGAGCAGGTGGTCCCAAAATCGACGAGGTCGGCGGCGCTTCGGGAGCAGATGGCCCTGACGACGGTACGGTGGGCGGCGCCGGCGGGAGTGGGGAAAATTCGACAGGCAACGGCGCCCAGGGTGGGGGGCAGTCCCCGGTGTCCGGCGCGAACGCCCACGACGCGCAGACCCATCACGGGGGCGGGGGCGGCGGCGGCGGCGCGGGCTTCGTCCGGATCGCCGCCGTCAACTGCCCCAGGATGCCCACTGGCGTGACCGTATCGCCGTCGGCCGACTGCGCGGCGCTGCCCTGAATTCCTCTTCGTCTGCGCTGGCGCGTGCCGAAGAAAAAACAAAACCCGCGATTGCTCGCGGGCTCTTGCTGGTTGGCTCGAGTGGGATCGAACCACCGACCCCTACCGTGTCAAGGTAGTGCTCTACCACTGAGCTACGAGCCACCAGACGCGGCGATTGCTACGCCGCGTGCCCGGGGGTGTCAACGAAGTTTTCGCGACGCGCCGCGCGCGACCTGCACGACGCCGAAGCGCCCGCTGACGAGCCACGCCGGGTCCCGCGAGGCGGCCGCCGCTGCGCGCGCCGGGTCGGCGCCGACGAGGACCTCGGCCTTCAGCGTACGCAGCGCGAGCACCGGCGCCGGCAAGTCCACGACGTCGTCGAAGCGTCGCCCGTCGCCGGGGCTCCACGGCGCGTCGCCGACGAGACGGCGGTAGTTGCAGTCGCCCTTGGCGACGATCACGTCGACGTCGGCCAGCAGCGCGGCCAGCGTCTTTGGCAGCGCCGCGGTGCGCAGGAAGTCGGGCCCGGTGAAGAACGGGTCGACGACGACGGCGGCGCCGCCGGTGCCGTGCCCGCGCGCCGCGAGGCGGTCGATGTCGGCGGGCAGCGCGTCGGAGACGAAGAACGGCGCGTCCTTCGGCATAAGCGTCACCGACACGCCGCGGGCAGCCAGCGCGCGCGCCAGCGCGAGGTCGGCGGCCAGCTCGCCGCCAGCGTTGTCGAGCACCACCGCGACGCGCCGCGCGGCGACCAGCAGCTCGAGCGCCGCGGCGCGCTCGTCAGCGACGAGGTCAGCGACGTCGGTGCCGGTGTGGGCGCGGGCCTCGGGCAGCGACAGGTCACCGCGGTTGCCCCACAAGCTGCGCCACAGCGCGCGCGCGAGCGCGGCGTCGTCGGCGTGCTCAGCGCCGTCGGGAGCGAGCAGGCCTCGCTCCTCGCGCTGCTTCGCGGGCAGGAACGGATCGCGACCGTCGTTGGGAAAGCCGACGGCCTCGCGCAGGCGCGCGTACAGAAAGCTCTCGCCTAGGTACCAGGGCAGCGCTGTCCACGGGCCGCCGACGTAAGCGTCGATGGCACGCCAGCGTGGGGGGTCGGCCGTCGTCAGCGCGAGCGCGCGCAGCGCGCCGGCCTCGATCTCATCCGCGAGCGCGCGCAGCGGCGCCGCGGCGTTGGGCACGTCGACAGCGGTGGCACGCACGATCGCCGGCCAGCGCTCGGTGCACGTGCGGTGGGCGAACGTGCCGACGACGTCGCAGCGCCAGGGAGCTGGCAGCGGGGTGGTCCCGCGGGTGGCATTCGCGGCGAGCGGGCTCACGGCGCGCCGGCGGCGATGCGAGCCGCCATCTCGGCCGGCCGCGCGATGATCCGCGCGCGCAACGAAGAGACCGCGGCGTCGAAGGTCGCCGGATCGGCCGCGCGGTCGCGCAACATCGGCGCGAGCCGGTCGACGATGCCGGCGAGGTCCGCCGCCCCCAGCGCGTCAGCGACGTCGAAGAGCGCGGCGTCGAAGAGGTCGGCGCAGGGCGGGTCGACGAGGCAGGCGTCCACCAGCGCGCTGCCGGTCGCGTACGCCGGCCCGTCGGCGCGCAGGACGCCATCGAGGTCGCCCGGCAAGAGCCGCGCCTCCCCGGCCGCGTCGACGTGGACGACGACGTCGCCGCGGGCGCGCGCGTAGCCGTCGGCGTGATCGAGCCACGCGTCGACGGCGAGGAGCCGCAGCGACGCCCCGGCGGCGAGCAGCGGCGCGGCGGCCTCGAGCACGCCCGGCCGGTCGCGGTGCGCGGCGAGCACGCCAGCGACGGCGCGCAGGTCGTCGCGCACGAGCTCGTCGCCCACGACGACCTCCCAACGGGAGACGTCGTCAGCGACAAGGTCGCGCGGGCCCGGCCCGCTCGCATAGATGTGGGCCGTCGACGCCAGCTCGCGCCGCAGCCGCCGGCCGTCCAGCACCTCGACGAGGGCCGAGAGCCGTGCCGGCTGGCCGGCCACCGAGGCGCTCGCGAACCCCACGCGCGGCGCGATCACCGTCGCCGCCGCATAGGCGCGCGCCGCCAGCGCCGCGCGCAGCAGGGTCGGGTCTTCATCGTCGAACTCGACGACCAGCGCCTCGAGCCCCCGAAAGCGCGCGGCGTCGGCGAAGGCGAGCACGAAGCGCCCCACGCGGTCCTGCCGCACGTCGCAGGCCAACGGAGCGTCGTCAGCGAAGCGCAGCGTGCAGGCGACCTCGGGCGACGAGGGGCGCAGCAGCGTGACGCGGTCACCCGCCGCGACCTCGACGGTTAGATCGTGCAAGACGGCTTCGTCGAACACCTCGGGCGCGAGCAGCGTCGCCGGCGCGTTCGGCGCGCCGATGGTCTCGACGGTGGCGGCGAAGTCGCCAGTGCCGTCGGGCAGGCGGCCCCAGGTGAATGCCTCGGCGGTGCGCTCGAGCACGACAGCGTCGGCGGTGGCGCCGCCGTCTTCGTGCAGCGACAGTGCCCCGGTGCAGGCGATGTCGAACGCGAAGCCGACGATGGGCGGCACCGCGGCGGGGTCGGCCTCGAGGACGACGGCGCGCCCGCCGGGCGGCAGCGACTGCGTCGGCAGGACGTAGCGCTGGGCCGGGTCGGCCGGATCGCCGACGAGCGTGAAGCCGCCGACGTCGATGGCGACGGCGCCGGCGTTCACGAGCTCGACCCGGTCGTTGCCGCGGCAGTCGATCTCGTTCAGGCGCACGGCGCCCACGACGTAGGGCTGGTTGGGCGTACCGGGCGTGGGCAGGCCCTCGTCGAAGCTCGACGACGCCGTGACCGGCTCGGGGAGGCGCGCCCATGTGGCGCCGGGCCTCGCCACCGCCAGCGTCGTCGTCTCGCGCCCCGGCCCGTCGGACAGCAGCGTCAGGGTCTCGTCGCAGGCGATGCCGAACGCGGTGACGGCCACGACGCGGCGCTCGCCCGGGGCCAGCGAGCCGGACAGGAGCTCGCGCCGGGTCGGATCGGCCACGTCGTCGGTGAGCGCCCAGCCCGACAACGCGACGGGGCCGTCAGCGAAGTTCTTCAGCTCGACCCAGTCGTCGCCGGCGCAGGCGACCTCGGACAGGATCACCGGCAGCGGTGGTGCCGCGCCCTCGCCCTCGCCCTCGCCCTCGCCCTCGCCTTCGCCCTCGCCCTCGCCCCCATCGACGGGGTCGGGCGGACACCCAGCGAGCAGCGCCGCGACGAGAGGTGCGACGAGCGGTGCGATGACGACGAGGGGCGACGGCCGAATCATGGGCGCAACCTAGCGCATCCACACGCGCGTGCCCGTGGCGGCGGAGCCAGCGTGCCCCGGTCACGGCGGAAAATTCGCGGCGCGCGCCCGATCTCCGCAAGCTGGTCGTCATGCCGTCGCTGCTTGCTTCCGTCGTTGTTGCTTCGGTCGTTGCCACCCTGCCGGCGCCCGTCACCCTCGGACCGCGCGGCAGCCTCGACGTCGACGTCGCCGTGGTCGTCGACCGCGCCGAGCCGATGGTCGCCGCGGCGGTGCGAGCCGCGGTCTTCGGCGCCGCCCGCGCGCGCGGCGCCCGGGTCGTGGACTTGATGACGATGGGTTTGCAGCGCGCCGTCGACGCCTGCGCCGATCTAGCCTGCCGCCGCGATCTCGCTCGCCGCCGCGGCGCCGAGTGGTACGTGCTCGTCCGCGACGACGGGCAGACCGTCGTCCTCGAGCTGCTCGACGGCGACCTCGTGCGTGCCCACGTGGTGCTCACCGGCGCGCGCGTCGTGCTGCTCGGCGGCGTCCCCGACGCCGTCGATGCGCTCTTCGAGTCGGCCCTGCCCCAGCGCACCGTCGATCGTGCCCGCGCCATCGCCCGCGCGCGCGCCGCCGAGGACCAAGGCTACCTGAGCACCGCGCTGTCAGCGTGGACCCTCGCCTTCGGCCACGGGATCGACGACCGCGCCGTCGAGGTAGCCTTCGCCCGCGCGCGCGTGGCGACGGCGTTGGGCGACGATCTCGCCCTCGACCGTGCGTGGGACGACGCCGAGGCCACCCTGGTCGACGCGGCGGCGGTGTCCGCCGAGGCACGCGCGCTGCTCGTGGCCGGGCTTGCCGAGCACCGCGAAGAGCGCGCCGCGCGGGCGGCGGCCATCGCCGTGGCCGACACCGGCCCCGACCACGACGCGCTCGTGGACGAAGCCGTCGGCCTGTACGAGCGGATCCTGTCGAGCCCGTGGGCGATGGCCGACCAGCGCGAGCGCGCCCTGGTCGCGAGGGCGCAGCTGCGACCGGCCCTGGCGTCGACACTCGCGCCAACGACGACGTCAACGACGACGCCAACGACGATGCTCGACGACGCAGCGCCAGAGAGCGCGCCGCCGCGGCCGGCGGCGGCGGCCGACGCCGGCCCCGAAGACCAAAGGCTGCAAGACGGTCTGTCGACGATTGACTAGCGACGACGAGCCTTCAGCCCCTCAGAAGAAGACCTGGGTCATCACGTGGGCGTCGAACTCGACGGGCCCGCCGTCGGGCATTTTCGCGCCAAGGTCGCTGCTGAGCTTCAGGTCGTGCCCAAGCCAGTAGTGGTTGACGCCGACGCGGACCTCTTCGGTGCGCACGAGGTCACTCTCGTTCGCAACCGCGAGCGCGACAGGCTCGACGTGCCCGAAGCGGCCGACGAGCTCGGACTGCTCGCTGACCATCAAGCCCACCTGCGCGAAGGCGCCCACCGCCGAGCGCGCGCGCGCGCCCTCGAGCTGCGTGGCGGTGGCCACGCGCGAGAGCCCCTGCACGAGCACGCTGAGCCCGCTGCGCTTGAACAGGACGTCGGCAGTGCAGTGCAGGTAGTCGACGCGGTCGTCGAAGCGCAGCGCGCCGATGGTGCTGCGCGCCCGCGGCGACGCCTTGTTGAAGCCGACGGCAACGGCGGTGGCGAGACGAGCGCGCTCGTCGCGCTTCACGTCGCCCTCGACGTGGTCATCGTCGAAGCGACCGAGCGGCGTCCACTGCACGCGGGCGGTGGCCAGCAGGCCGTCGTCCTCGTTCAGTCGGCTGCGGCCGTCACCGCCGAAGAGCCCGAGCTGGTAGCTGAGCTGGTCGAACAGCGGCGTCGAGAAGGCGACGACGCCGAGGTCGCGGTCGAGGGTCAGCTCGTTGACGACGCCCGAGCGCTCGGGGAACTGCAGCGCCGACGACGACGTCACGCGCTGGCGGTCGAACGGCACCTTCATCTGGCCGATGCGCAGGCGGAAGGCCGGCGTGGCGTTCCAGGCGACCCAGGCGTCGCGGGTGACGTTGGGCGTCTCGCTCTCGACGTCGCGCGGCGCGAGCCCCAGCTGCACGTAGTACGAGAACTGCTTCTGCAGCATGTCGCCGACCAAGACGAGCCGCAGGCGGCGCACGGCGAAACCCACCGAGCCTGCCTCGCCGTCGTTCTCGGCCTCGGCGCGGGCCTGGATGCGGCCGCGCACCTGGAACGTGAAAGCGTCGTCGCCGAGGACGGCCTTCAGCCCCTGCCCCGGCGCCAGCGAGACGGTGGTGGCCGGCGGTGCCGACGGCGCGTCCGACGACGCGGGGGTGTTCGCGGCGAGCGCGAGGGCGAGGGCGACCGGTGCGTACATCTTGGCGCGCGTGTGCATCGCTTTCCGCAGCGCCACAAGGGCTCGTCACGAAAACGGCGCACCGCCGCCGTCGTGTGACAGCCGCGTGACGACAGGGGAACGACTACGTCACACCGAGGGCCGCCAGGCCTCTACCGACGCCTTCATGTGCGGCGCGCCGGGGCGCAGCGGCGCGACCAGCACGTCCACGGCCCCGGCGGTCGACGGCTTCGTCGCCGACACGACGAACGCGCCGGGCAGCAAGACCGGACGCACGAAGCGCGCGTGGATCCGCCGGGGTCGCGACGGCAGCGCGGCATCGACCTCGACGAGGCTGCGCGCCAGCGTCCACATGCCGTGGATGATCGCCCGCGGAAAGCCGAACGGCTTCGCCGTGAAGCGGTTCCAGTGGATGGGGTTCGCGTCGCCGGCGACGCGCGCGTAGCGACGCCCCAGATCCTCGGGCAGCCGCACCGTCGACGACGACGCCCACGCCACCGGCGGCGCCTCCGGCTCGTCGCGGCGCGGCGAGCCGCGCGAGGACGACGACGGCGCCTTCTCGCGCACCAGCACCTTCATCACCGAGCGCCACGCCAGCGCGCCCTCGGCGTGCGCCTCGGTGACGAGGTCGACGGTGACGCCGCGGGCGGTGCGCTCGTGCCCGGCAAGGCTCGCGCGCAGATCGAGCGTCGACGTCGCCGGCAGCGGCCGGTGCTCCTCGATGACGTTCTCGAGGTGCACGGTGCCGAGCACCGGCAGCGGGTAGCGCGGATCGCCGAGCAGCCCCAGATGCAGCTGCACCGCCAGCACCTGCGGCGCGCACGACGGCAGCGTGCCGTCGTCGAGCGCACCGATGATCCGGCGGTACGATCGCAGCCACTCGCCGTCGACGCGCACCGTCGCGCCGCGCTCGAGGCGCGGGAGCTCGCCGCCGTCGGGCAGCCCGGGGGCCCGCTTGAAGACCAGCGGCGCCAGCTTCAGCCATTGGCTCGCCACCGACTCGCTCATCGCGCCTCCGTGCTCGACGCGCCAAACACGACCTCGTGCGCCCACGCCGAAGGCCACGACGCGCCGCGGTTGCCGGGGATCTCGCGGCCCGCAGCGTCGACGACGAAGTTGCCGGCGCCGGCGAAGGCGCGCTCCTGGTTCGTGCGCCCGTCGCGCGCGCGCAGCGGCTGCAGCCGTCCGTCGCGACGGACGAAGACGACCTCGTGGGGTCCGGGGCGCAGGTCGACGAGCGCGCCCTTGCGCGCGGGGTTCATCAGCTGCTCCTCGTTGCCCACGGGGTCGGCGACGGTCTTCGCCTTCAGCGTCCACACCAGCAGGCTCGTGGGATCGCGTCCGGGGAACGCCTGCGCCAGCAGGTCGGCGTCGCCGTAGAAAGCCTTGCCGATGTCGTTCTGGTTCACCGGGCCCGCCATCAGGCAGATGCCGGCGAGCAGGTCGCAGCCGTCGGGGATCTCGGTCGACCCGCTGATCTCGGCGACCAGCGCCGCCCGCGCCGACGCCGCGCCGAACGCACGCCGTGGTCGAACGACAGCCCCTTCGCCGTCACCTCGGCGCGCGACAGCCCGCCAATGTAAATGCGCTGCCCTGCCAGCGCGAAGGCCTTCTTGCCGCGCGCGGTGTTCTTCGACAGCGCGCGCCCGAGCGGCAAATCCGCCCACAGCGGGAGGTTCGCGATCACCTGCTCGGCGACGCGCTCCAGATCCTTGCGGATGCCGCGCAGGCGCTCCTTGCCGCCGGGGGTCAGCACGTCGACGCGCTCGATCAGCACGAGCTGCTTGGCGTCTTCGCGGCCCACGCCGCTGAAGTGGGCGAAGGCGTTGTACAGCGCGCGCCCGCACTGCACCGTGAGCTCGTCGGGGACGTCCATGTCCTGCCGCTCACGGTACGGCTCGGGGGCCGCCTCCTCGTTGTTCACGCCGGGCTGGATGCGCTCGCTGCGCAGCGAGACCAACGCCGCCCCCAGCCGCGTCGCCGCCGCCTCGCTCAGCGCGACGCGCGCGCCGTCGTCGACGTCGCCGACCTGCGCGACGATGCCGATGTGCCAGCCGGCGCGCTGGTCGGCAGGCGACAGTCCACAGAGCGCCTCCAGCTCGGCGAGGGCGGCCGCGGCGTCGCGGCTCTTCGCCACGCACGGGGCCAGGTGCACCTGCGCGCGCGCCCGCCCACGCGACGCGATCACGACGCCGCGCTCGATGACGTCGCCGAGGATGCCCAGGTGCAGGTCCTGCAGGTAGCCGATGGTGGGGATGTCGTCCTTGTGGGCGAAGCGCTTCTGCAGCGCCCGCAGCGGCACGGTGGCGAGGCTCGCCACCGGCGCGTGGCCGACAAACGTCAAGAGCATCGTGAACGGCGTGCGGTAAGGGCGCGACAGCACGACGTGGACGTGGCTGGCGTCGTCGAGCACCGGGGCCTCGCTGTGGCCGATGCGCCGCAGCAGCGCCGCGACGCGCGCGGCGTCGTCGCCGCCCACGACGACGTCCTTGAAGCCGCGGAAGTTGGTCGACTGCCGCGCGATCAGGATGCCGAGGCTCGCCTCCTCGAACAGCCGCTGCTCGACGATGTCGCCGGCGCGGACGAACCGCGTCGGCCGCGGCAGCGTCGACAACGACAACAGCGTGCGGGCCTCGTCGGCGGTCAGGCTCACGCGCGTGCGGAACCCCACCGGTGAAGACGAGTGCAGGCTCTCGGGGAGCGAGTAGCGGCTGCGTCGCTCGCCCGGCGCCGCAAACGCCGCCCCGCGTCGCCAGCGCTGCGAGGACGGCGGCGGCGGGATGGGGATGAGCTCGAGGGGCTTGGGTGCAACGTCGTCGCGGGCGGTGGGCGCATCCATGGCGGGGTCATTGTCACAGGAAGCGGCGGGGCGACAGCCCCACGCGCCCCGACCGCACGGTCGCGGACCAGACCCGGTCGCCGCCGACGACGCGGCGTGCGATGGCGAGCCCGTGAACTCCCCGACACCCGGCCACGAAGGCATCCTCGTGGTCGACAAGCCGGTCGGACCGACGTCGTTCGACGTCGTCCACAAGCTGCGGCGGGCGATGGGCACGCGCGAGATCGGGCACTGCGGCACCCTCGACCCGCTGGCGTCGGGCGTCGTCGTCGTCTGCGTCGGCCGCTACACGCGGCTCGTGCGGTTCTTGACGGCCGACGACAAGCGCTACCGCGCCACGGTGACGCTCGGGTGCTCGACGCCGTCGTTCGATCGCGAGACCGCCCCCGACGCCTTCGGCGACGTCGCCGCCGTCGACGCGCGGCGCGTGCTGGCGGCCCTGTCCGTGCTCGAGCGCCAGACGACGCAGGTGCCGCCGCTGCACTCGGCGGTGCAGAAGGACGGCGAGCGCCTGTACCAGAAGGCCCGCCGCGGCGAGGTCGTCGACGTCGCTGCCCGCGACGTCATGGTGCGCGCGCTGCGCCTCGTGGGCCTGTCGTCCCGCGCCGACGATGGCCGCGCCGTCGTCGACGTCGACGTCGACCTCGACGTTGGCAAGGGCTACTTCGTGCGCGCCTTCGCCCGCGACCTTGGCGCCGCGCTTGGCTGCCCCGCGCACCTGTCGGCCCTGCGCCGCACCCACAGCGGCGCCTACGGCCTCGACGACGCCGTGCCCCTCGACGTGGCGCGCGACCCGACGCAGGGGCCGCCGGCGCTGCGGCGCGGACCCGACGCGATCCGCGGCCTGCCCCGCCTCGCGCTCGACGCCGCGGCCGCGCAAGCGCTGCGCTTCGGCCAGCGCCCGACGACGACGCTGCCGACGGTCGCGCACGCCCTCGCCACGCTGGGCGACGAGCTGGTGGCCGTCGTCGAGATCGTCGACGGTCACCTGCGCACCGTGCGCGGGTTTTGAGCGCTGACCGACGACGATGCCCGCGGTCACCCGCGGGCTTCGTCGTCACGTGCTCGCGGCCGGGCGCGGTGGCCGTGGGCGGGCTCCCGGCGCTTCAGGCCTCGGAGCGGCCGATGATGCGGCCGTAGATCTGGTCCTGCATCTTCTGCAGCTTCTCGAGCAGTCCGAGCATCGCGTGCTCGCGGGACAGCGACGCGCGCATGCGGTCGGCGTCGGCCTTGTTGACCCCCACCGGGTCCTTCAGCGCGCTGACCAGCTGCCTCGACACATCGCTGGCGGAGCGCGTCAGGGCCTTGCGCACCATCATGTGGTCGTGGCGCGGCCCCGTCGGCGTGGCGTAGGGGTTCGCGGCTTCGGGCACCGCGAGGCGCAGCGTCTCCGACGACGTCGACGGCGTGATGAACTCGACGGGGCCGCGCTGGGCGATGGGCGCCGTCTCGGGGCGCGACACCTTGGCGGCCTGGTTCGCCTTGACCTCGTCGGCGGTCATGCCCGCGGGGCCGATGCCCGTGCCGGCCGGGTTGAC
>VGSZ01000172.1 GCA_016874845.1 Deltaproteobacteria bacterium | reverse complement strand
CGAAGATGAGGGCGTCGTCGGCGGGCGCCTCGGCCAGACGCACGCTCTCGACGTCGCCGATCTTCACCGCGATCTTGATCATGGTCTCGCGGTAGTCGGCGAAGCAGATCGAATCCTTGATGCTCTGGTCGGGGAACGCATCGGCGAGGTCGAAGTAGCGCGAGCCGCTGTCGGCCTCGCAGCAAGGCAGCTCGCACTCCGGGCTGTTGCCGGCTTCACAACGACGACCGTCGCGTGCCGCCGCGTCGGTGGGCGAGCTCCCGCAGACCGACGCCGTGCCCGACTGCCCCCTGGACGAGTAGCACCCACCGTCGGGCTGGCCGTCGTTGCCGATGCGACAGCCCGACGCGACCGTCTCGTCTCCAGCGCGGACACCGCCGGAGATCACGGCGATGCTGATGTCGTCGACGTTGCGCTTGCGGCCGCGCAGGAACTCGGCATAGGCGCCCACCTGCGTCAGGTCGTCGACCTTGATGTAGCAGTCCTTGGCGCTGACATTGGTGCGCGGCGGAACGACGCCACAGATGTCGCCCTCGAACTCGTTCACCAAGGCCTCGTTGTCGGGCAGGCGACTGCAGTCCTGCTCGTCGGTCAGGAAGATCACGACGAGCTTCGCGTCATCGCGCAGGAAGCCGCCGAGGTCGTCGGCGCAGCTCGGGTCGCGCGGCGTCGCCGGGTCGAGGAAGTCGCGCATGGCATCGAGCCCGCGCTCGAAGCCCGAGCCGTTGACGCTGATGTTGTTGAGCGTCCGCGTGAAGCGCTGGCCGATGTTGTCGTTGGACGTCTCGGTGTCGTCGAGGTCGCTGCGCGCGATGATCTTGGACTCGGTACCCGGCGGCCCGTTGGGCTGCAGGCAGCCGCGCTGCGGACGGAACCCCCAGGTCAGCCCGCAGTCGCTGTCGCTCGTGCAGTTCAACCCCGAGCCCACGCAGCGCTGCTGGGTCCCGTCGCAGGTGTCGGGCACCGTGCACTCCTCGGGCGTCGGCGACGCCTTGCACAGGTTGCCACCGAGCGCTGTGGGCGAGCGGTTGTCGCACACGCCGACGTCCGTCGTGATCACGCCGACGCGAAAGTCGTTTTCGTAGGCGGCGAGCACCTGGATGAAGCCGCAGCCCGACAGCTCACCCCCAGGCTGCAGCTGCTCCGCCGTGGGGTTCACGTACGCGCAGACGGCGGGCGGGACGTCCTCCTTGCAGCGGGCGAAGTCGGCGAGCTGGTCGACGGCGATGGGGCACTCGGCCAGGTCCGGGTTCAGGAAGTTCTTGGCGAGCTCCTCCTGCTCATCCTTCATCGAGTTGGAGTTGTCGACGACGATCAGGATGTCGGCGGCCTTCTCGACCGGGATGTCGACGTCGCTGGCGATGGTCGGATCGCACGTCGGCTCGACCTGCTCGAACACGCGGCGGTTGCACGCGTTGGATGCTGCGAGGGCGGTGACAACCGGGGACAGAACGATGAGCCGGCGAAGCACGGATGGCATGGTCAGGTCATAACAGAACCGGGCCGTCGCCGTAGCCACCACGTCCCGGGCGCGGGCCGGCCGACCGGACGCGAAAGTCCTAGGCGCGTCGCCGCCGCCTGGGCACGAAGCCGACGGCGTGCTGTTTGCCGCTCAGCCCTTGACGCTGCCGCTGGTCAGCCCTCCGATCAGGTGCTTCTGCAGGGCGAAGAAGAGAGCCATCACCGGCGCGGACACCAGCACGGCGCCGGCGGCGAAGTGCCCCCACGCCGTCGACTTGGCGCCGACGTAACCCTGCAACACGACAGGCAGCGTGTAGCTGGTCTCGGCGTTCATCAGCTTGGCGGCGAGGATGAACTCGTTCCAGGCGGTCATGAACGAGAACAACGCTGTGATGGCGATGGCCGGCCGGGCCAGAGGCAGGATGATCGAGAAGAAGATCCGTGTCGTCGACGCGCCGTCCATGCGCCCGGCCTCCTCGAGCTCGGCGGGGATGGTGTCGAAGTAGCCCTTCAGCATGAACGTCGAGAACGGGATCGACGTCGTGGCATAGACGATGACGAGGCCCAGCTGCGAGTCGAGCAGACCGAGCTCGTCGAGCAGGATGTACAGCGGGATCATCATCATGGTGCCGGGGAACATCTGCGTGACCAGCAGCGCCTTGAGGCCCAGCTCGCCCCCGGGGAACCGGAAGCGAGAGAAGGCGTAGGCCGCCGACGTCGCCAGCGCGACGCCCACCAGCGCCGTCGCCGATGACACCACCAGCGAGTTCCACAGCTGGTGGCCGAACACCCACGTGCCCTGCAGGTCGTGCTTGCCAACGACGTCGACGAAGTTCTGCAGCGTCACGTCGGTGGGGATGGGCGACAGCCCCGACGCGAACGCCTGCGACGGCGACAGCGCCATCCGCAGCACCCACAAAACCGGGTACAGCACGACGATCGACACGACGACGAGCAACGCGTGCGACGCCACCGCCAGCACCACGGGCGGCCGCTCGCCGGCCAGATCGACCTCCTGCTCTGTCGTCGACTGCCCGGTCATGCGTCGGCCCTCATCGCCTTGGTCACCCGCGACGCCGCGGTGTTGTAGGCGAGCAGCATCAGGAAGATCAGCGTCGAGTATGCCGCGGCGAGGCCGAAGGCGCCCCCCTGCCCGCGCTCGAACGCCCAGCGGAACGCCTCGGTGACGAGGATGTCGGTCTGCCCGCCGGGCGCGCCGCCCGAGACGAGATAGATGACATTGAATACATTGAACGTCCACACGGTGCCAAGGATGATGGCTGGGGCCAGGGTGGGGCGCAGCAGCGGCAGCGTGATCGACGTGAAGCGCTTCCATGGGCCGGCGCCGTCGAGTGCGGCGGCCTCGTACAGATCCTTGGGGATGGCCGTCAGCCCGCCGAGCGCGGTGACCATCATGAACGGAAAGCCCAGCCACGTATTGGTGATCAAATTGGCGGCGAAGGCCGACCAGAAATTGTTCATCCAGGAGAAGCCTAACGTGCCGAGCAGCGCGTTCATCGCCCCGAACTCGGGGTGGAACATGCCCTTCCAGATGAGCGCGGTGATGTACGACGGCACCGCCCACGGCACGATGAACAGCACGCGGTAGACGGCGCGGAAGCGCAGGCGCGCCTGGCTGAGCACCAGCGCCAGGAACACCCCGATGGTGACGTGCAGGAAGACGTTGCTCGCCGTCCACAGCACCGTGACCCCGAGGGTGCGGAAGAACGAGGCGTCGGCGCCGGTCAGGATCGCCACGAAGTTGTCGAGGCCGACGAACGTGTAGCGGCCCCACGCGTGCCGGTAGAACCCCATGCCCACGCCCACGGCGAAGGGCAAGAGCACGAGCACGCCGGTGCCGAGCAGCGCCGGCGTGACGTAGGCGTAGGCGACGGCGTTGTCGCGGGCGTCGCGGACGAGGGCGCGGGCGCCGCCGGCCTTGCGGGTCGCGCCGACCATCCAGGCGATCAACGCCACGCACAGGCCGACGACGACGACGGCGAAGTCAGCGCCGCCCTGCGCCGGCTGGCCTGACTTGTCGACCTCGGCGAGCACGCCCTGCAGCTTCTCCTGGGCCGCCTTCAAGGTCGTCGCCGCCGGCGTCCCCTGCCCCATCGTCTCGCCGAGGGCGAGGTTGAACGGCCCCCACAGCGCCTTCATCGCCGGCGTGTTCGGCGTCGACACCGCGTTGTCGAGCTGGGCACGAAAGCCCCGCAGGATCGCCGCATCGGCGGGAGCGATTCCGAGACCATCGCCGTCGAGGCGCGCCCACGTCGCCGCGCGGGCCACCGGCTGCAGCGCCCGCTTCATCCGCTGCGCGCTGCGCTCGTCGTCGGACAGCAGGCGCGCCACCCTGAGCGCCAGCTCGCGCGTCTCGGTGCGGCCCGACAGGAACAGCGCCTCGACGGTCAGCAACGGTCGCATCGGGCGACGTACGCCGGCGCCATCGACGACGTCAGGCAGCGCCGACACCGCGAAGGGAACCGTCGTTGCGATCTCGCCGCGCGACCAAGGGCCCGTGATGATGAACGCCGCCTTGTCATCATTGAACAGCGAGATGGTCAGCGTGCCCGAGACCTCTTGCGGCACGACGCCGAGGCCCACGATGGCCAGCGCACGGTCGATGGAGGCGACGTTGGCCGGGTCGTCGAGCGCCGGCCGTCCGTCGTCGGCGAAAAGGCGGCCACCGAGACCGAACAGCAGCGGCGCGTGGTAGTAGAGGTCGCGGTTCTCGTAGACGAGGCCGTACGACGACGTGTCGCCGTCCTTCTTCGTCTGCAGCTTCGCCTGCTCCACCAGCGCGTCGAGGGTGGCGGGCGCCTCGGGAGCGAGTCGCGTGTTGCGCCACAGGGCCACCGACTTGAAGGCCAGCGGCAGGCCGTACACGTGTCCCTTGTAGAGCACCGCCGGCAGCAGCCCGGGCACGAAAGACGACGCCGTCTGCGGATCGACGAGGTCATCGACGGACTGAATCGTGCTGGCCTCGGCCCAGTCGCCGATGCGGTCGTGGGCGGCGATGAACAGGTCGGGGCCGCGGCCGCGCGGGATCGCCGCCGTGATCTTGTCGAGGTAGGCGTCGTAGGGGACAGCCAGCACCTTGATGCGCAGGTCGCGCGCGCGCGCATTCACGTCGGCGACGATCTCGTCGATGACCGCCGCCTCGTCGGCGCGGTAGGCGTGCCAGAGCACCACCTCGGGGCGCGTGTCCTCGGCGGCGGCGGCCAGACCGGCGTCGATCGGAGCGGCAGCGTCGACCGCAGCGGGCGCCCCATCCTCCGCCGACGCGGGGCCGGCGAGGAACGACGCCAGCACACCGAGTGCGAGCAGCGCCCGTGCGAGCAACGCGCGGCTCATCCCGCGACCCGGGCGCCGCCAGCGGCGAAGAAGCAGAGACGATCGGCGCGCGCCGACAAGGTGACGGTGGCACCGTGGGCCAGCCGCGCGGCGGCGTCTTCGTCGACGAGGGCGCCGAAGCGCTGATCGCCTATGTGGCCGAAGACGAAGGACTCCTGGCCGAGCCGCTCGAGGTGCTCGACGGTCATCGCGCCGAGAGAGACGACGCCGTCCGGCGACGGCGAGGACGTATCGGCGGCGCGCACGTCGTGAGGCCGCACGCCCAGGTCGACTGCGCCCGCGGGCGGCGCGCCGAGCACCGTCGCCGGCACGACGTTCATCGTCGGCGTACCGAGGAACGTGGCGACGAAGCGGTTGGCGGGCTGGCGGTAGACCTGCAGCGGTGAACCCACCTGCTGCGCCACGCCGCCCTGCAGCACGACGACGCGGTCGGCGAGGGTCATGGCCTCGACCTGATCGTGGGTGACGTACACCGTCGTCGTACCGAAGCGGCGCCGGAGCGAGGCAATCTCGGAGCGCACCTCCATGCGCAGCTTGGCGTCGAGGTTACTGAGCGGCTCGTCGAACAGGAACGCGCGCGGCCGCCGGACGACGGCGCGGGCCATCGCCACGCGCTGCCGCTGCCCGCCCGAGAGTTGCTTGGGCTTGCGATCGAGCAGGTCCTGCAGGCCAAGCATCGCCGCCGCGTCGTCGACCCGGGTGGCGATGGTGGCGGCGTCGAGCCTGCGAACGACCAGACCGAAGGCGATGTTCTCGCGCACGCTCATGTGCGGGTAGAGCGCGTAGCTCTGAAAGACCATCGCGAGGTCCCGGTCGCCGGGCACGACTTCATTCTCGCGCTTGCCGTCGATGAGCAGGTCGCCCGCCGAGATCGTCTCGAGCCCGGCGATCATCCGCAGCGTCGTCGACTTGCCGCAGCCCGACGGGCCGACGAGCACCACGAATTCACCGTCGGCGATCTCGAGGTCGAGCCGCTTGACCACCGATACGCCGCCGTACCGCTTTTCGATTCCGCGCAGGGAGATAGACGCCACGTGTTCGCCTCGCCGGCGTCGTTTCTCGTCTTCGCCCCGTCGGGTCAACCCATTGACGCCGTCCAAGGCGTCCTCCACATCCTTGAGCCTCTTTCTGAGGAGTGCGCCGATGCAGTTCGTCTCGATGGTCGCCGGGATGTCCGAGGACACGTTCGCCGAGGTGATCGGTTCGTCGCCACGCAAGATCCGCGAGACGCTGTTTGCCCGGCTGAACATCAAGGCGAAGAAGCAGATCGGTCTGCGGGTGCACGGCAAGCTCGAACACCGGACCAAGAAGCTGCACGAACGCCTGAAGACGGCTCAGTCGGCCAACGAGGACAAGCTCTGCGAGGAGCTGGTGCGCAACTGGCTGTTCACCAAGCGCCCGCTCCTGAAGGCGACCCTTGATCACCTCGGCGTCAAGAACGACAACGGCCTCGTGGACGAGGATCCGGTGTTCTTCAAGGAGCTGACCGCCGAGAAGGTCGCCGATCTCGTGAACGTCTTGAAGGCCGCGCATCCGGTCGAGCACATCCGCCTCTATCTCGCGTTCGTCGGCGTGCCCGACGCCGCGCTCGACGATGGCTTCCGCGCCGCAGCGTGAGCCCCTGCGACCCACGGACAGGCCGGGCGATCCACCGGCGGTGGTTCACCTGCATCGTCGTGCATGCGTCGACCACTCGGACCCCATCAGCCGCGTCCGTCCCCTTTGACGCTGTGTCGACCTGCCCCTACGCGGGGCTCGATGTCGCTGACCTGTCGTCTCCTCCTTGCCACCGTTGCCACCTGCTCGCTCGCGGCCCGCGCCGACGACCCGGCGGGGCGTGAGTCGCTGTCGTCGTCCGCAGTACCGCCATCGCTGCCGACCGGTTCTGAAGACACTGGCTCGCCCTCCGCGCCGGCCGCGCCGCCAGCGCTCGACCCGGCGCTGCAGGCGGCGATCGAGGACATGGTCGAGCGCCGCCTCGAGGCAAAGCTCACCGAGAAGAAGGCGATGGGCTTCTTCGACGACGCGAAGGTGCCCGTGTCGCTGTCGTGGCGCGGCGATTTCTTCACCAAGTTCCTCGTGCGCAACAACCAGTCCGGCGGCTGCGTCAGCTACGGCAACCCGTCGCCCGAGGGCGACAATTTCTCCGGCGACAACGGCGTATGCTCCGAGCTTGGGCTCACCGTCCTCGGGCGCGTCAGCGATCGCGTCGAGGCCGGCGCGCGCATCCAGAGCCGCTTCGGCGCGCAGTGGGCCGACTGGTACGAGAACGGCGACGAGCGCGACGTCGGCGACGGCTCGGGCGAGTCGCTGGGCCAGAACCACGCCGCGTACCTGCAGCTGCGCGGGGTGTTCCTGCGGGTGGCGCCCCCCATCCCGACGGTGCGCTCGATCCACGTTGGCGCCAGCGACCTCTCGATGTTCAACGCCTGGACGATCGGAAAGTCGCGCTACATCGAGCGCGACAACGGCCGCGGCTTGTTCGTCGACGGCAGCTTCGGCGACGCGCTCAGCTACACGCTGGCCCGCGTGGCGCTGCCCAAGCTGTTCGCTGGTCCGGGCTACACCACCGGCATCGCCGACCCAGTCGTCCAAAACCCATTCTGGGAGCGCGACGCCGCCTGGGCCTACAAGCTGAAGAGCCAGTGGGAGTGGTTCACGGTCGAGCAGGTCACGTCGTACGTGCTCGACGAAGAGGCCGACCTCGACGATCCCGACGCGCTCGGCTCGACCAATGCCGTCGACGCCCGCGACGGCGCGGTGACGACCAACGCGCGCTACCAGAACGCCAACGCCACCGTCGAGCTGACGTCGAACTATGTCGACTGGCTCGGCATCAAGGCCATCGCCGGCTACTCGTACTCGAAGACCGACGACCGGCTGGTGTTCAACTCGGTGAGCGGCGCGCAGGGCTTCACGCCGGTTCCGATGGGCGAACACCACGGCGCGATGACGGTCATCCGCACCGACCTCATCGATCCCCTCGACCTCGACCTCGACCTGCAGTTCGAGTACTTCAACATCGGCCGCGACTGGGTGTCGGTGTTCGGCGCGCGCCGCGAGACCGACCTGCTGCTCACCGACGGCTTCGTCGACGGTCAAGTCGCGACGCTGAACGTCGCCAACGAGTTCCAGGACTTCACCGACCCGTTCTACGAGCCGATCATCGGCTGGCACGGCGGCACGGCGCTGTTGACCTGGCGCCCCGGCGCCCTCGAGCTCGCCGCCGAGGGCACGCTCATCGATTACAACACCGACACCGGCGAAGGCGCCCTCGACGTCGACAAGACGTACCCCGACTTCCTGTACACCGACGGCATGACCGACACGGAGCTGTTCAGCTTCGCCAACACCAACGACCGCGGGCGCGATCCGCGCAGCGTCTACCACCGCAACCAGAACCGCCGAACGTTCCTCGCCATGGCCCGCGGCGCCTACACCTTCGACTTCTGGAAGGGCGTCACCGTGCGCGCCAAGCACAAGACGATCATCGACAACGACCTGCGCGATCCGCGTATCCGCGGCGACGACGACTACGCCGGGGTGCTGTTGTTCAACAAGGTTTCGGTGGAGGCCCCGGTGACCGACGAGCTGTCGGCCGCCGTCGGAGCGCAGTTTGACCACTGGACCGAGGCCCGCCGCTCCGGCGAGGTCGTCGCCGGCGTCGCTGACTACCCCGACTACGTGACGACGCGCGCCAAGGGCTTCGCCGACGTGCGCTACTCGTTCGGCGGCCTGTCGCTCTGGTACCACCTCGAGGTGCTGAACAAGGACCTCGACGCCACCGACGACCGGCTCGACCAGCGCAACCTCACCGTCATCCGTTCGCTGGCGATGGTGTCGGCAGCCTTCTGAAGACCAACGCCTCGCGACGACGTCACTACAAGGCGCGTCGCATCAGGATCGCTGCCTCGCGCGGCCCCGGCAGAAGCGGCGGGTAGTAGCCCGGCCGCCGCCCGACGGCGGCGAGGCCGCAGCGCTCGTACAGCGCGCGCGCGCCGGCGTTGTCTTCGCGCACCTCGAGCCACAGCGACGTCGACGCCCACACCGCGCCGCGCGCGACGGCCTCGTCCATGAGCCGCACGGCGACACCACGGCGTCGCGCCGACGGGTGGGTCGCGATGTTCAGGATCCAGCACTCGTCGACAAGCCGGCGCACGGCGACGTAACCGACGAGGGCGCCGTCATCGAAGGCGCCGATGACGACCGCGTCGTCGTGGACGAGCTCGACGAGCAGCGCCGCGTCGCTCCACGGCTGCGGCTGGGACGCGCGCTCCAGCGAGGCGACGGCGTCGAGGTCGTCGACGCCGAGCGCGCGGACCGCGATCACGCCCCGCTCGCCCGGCCACCCGCGTTGCCGCCCGCAGCGGCGCCGGGGGCTGCGGCGTCGGGAGCGGCCTCGTCGTCCTCACTGTCGGCGGTGGCCGCCCCGTCGCCGAGCGCCTGCAGGATGCGTTGCCACAACAGCGGGCGACCCTCGCGCGACTCGGCCGAAAACGCCACGACGTCGGCGGTGGCGATCCCGAGCGCGCGGGCGATGACCTTCTGGTGCTGCTGGCGCTTCGCGGCGCCCACGCGGTCGCACTTGGTGCCAACGACGACGCGCGGGCACGACTGCGACGCCATCAGGCGCTCCCACGTCTCGACGTCGAGGGCCGTGGGCTCGTGCCGCAGATCGAACAGGTGCACGAGCGCCGACAGGCCCACGCGGCCGCCGAGGTAGCCCGACAGCAGCGTCGACAACGCCTGCTGGTCGGCCTTGGACGCCTGCGCGAAGCCGTAGCCCGGCAGGTCGACGAGAGTCAGCGACCGCTGCGCGCGTCGCAGCTGCAGCGTCACGCCGAACTGGTTGATGAGCCGCGTGTGCCCCGGCGTCTTCGACGTCTTCACCAGATGCTTCCGCAGCATCATCGCGTTCAGCAGCGACGACTTGCCGACGTTGCTCTTGCCGAGGAAGGCAACCTCGGGCGCGTCGGGCGACGCCGGCGGCATGAGCGCCGCCGACGGGGAGCTGCGCAGGAACGCGGCGTCAACGATGCCGGTGTCGGCGATGCGCCGACGCCGCAGGGGCGACGGAGACACCGGTGGCGATGGGGCGTCGGCGGGGGGAGCGCGCCCGGTCACGCCGAGCCGTACGAGTGCAAGCCGTTCGCGAACCAACCGAGGTTCACGCCGAGGAACCCGGCAAGGATGACGAAGAAGCCCAGCACGCCAATCACCGCCATCGGCACGCCGACCCAGCCGTAGGTGACCCGCGCGTGCAGGTAGATGGCATAGACGATCCAGATGACCAGCGCGCCGGTCTCCTTCGGGTCCCAGCCCCAGTAGCGGCCCCACGCGTAGTGCGCCCAGAGCGCGCCGGTGACGAGCACCACCGCGACGAGAGCGAAGGCGATCAGGATCGAGTAGTAGGCCGCCCGGTCGAGGCGCGCGCTCGACGGCAGGGCCGCCCGCAGCGGCTCCGGCTTCAGGACCGCGACGAAGACGAAGAGCTGTGCGAACCACATGATGCCGAACAGCGCGAGGTCCCATTGCGCCGACTGCAGCGCCAGGCGCCATGGGCCCGGCGGCATCAGCGTCGACGCGGTCTCGGCAGCGACGGCGACGTCTTTCTGCGTGAAGGCGTTGATGAGGATCATCGCCACGGTGGCCGTTGTCGCAGCGAAGGCCAGCGACAGCGAGGCGAGCGCCGGTCCCTTCGGCACGTCGTCCTGCTTGCGCCGCAGCGCGAGCAGCACGACGGCGACTCCGCACAGGACGACGGTGGCGATCATCAGGGGCCCGACAAACGGCGAGGCGACGAAGTACGGCGCGAAGTTCTCGCCCACCATGCGGCCGGCGGGGATGAGCTCGCCGCCCATCTCCTTCAGGAGCTTCACCTTGTAGGCGCCAGTGGTGAACAGCTGCATAAAGCGGCCGAGCACCAGGAACATCAGCACGTTGACGACGAGGGTGCCCATCGCCACCGCCGTCAGGGTGATGCGCTCCCTCGCCTTCAGCAGGAACAACAACGAGAACACCGCGCCCATCGTGCCGGCGGCATAGCCGATGGCCGAGCTGATCACGTGGATCATGATCCACCAGCTCTGTAGCGCCGGCACCAGCGGCTTGATCGTCGCGTCTGTCGTCAACGACGCGAGCCCCAGCGAGGTCAATGCGAGGCCCAGCGCCAGCACGCCGGCGAAGCGGATGCGGAACTTCACCTCGCTGACCAGGAACACGAAGACGATGCCCCACGCCATGTAGACCATGATCTCGTAGAGGTTCGACCACGGCGGGTGCTGCGTGTAGACGACAAAGCGCTGCGTGCCCTGCAACGTCAGGCCGGTGGCACGCTCGGCGGCGGCGACCTCGACGAGCCCAGCCTCGTGCCAGCGGAACACCATGCCGACGAC
>VGSZ01000171.1 GCA_016874845.1 Deltaproteobacteria bacterium | reverse complement strand
TGGTGCGTCGGGCTCGTGCGTCGGTGCGACGTTCGACTCCACGAACACCGCCGACGTGCAGGGGTGCGCGTCGCCCGAGGGCTGAACGACGAGCAATGCGCCTGCCACGCCGTCCGCCCGCTCGTCGTCGCGTCCACAGTTCGCCGGGGGTCGCGTCGGCGAAAGGGCGGTCGGCGTCTTCGGCCTTCACGCTGGTCGAGATCATCATCGTCGTGGCGATGGTCGGCATCCTCGCGGCGGTGGCCATCCCGGTGACGCTGTCGGCGTCGCGCAAGCACGCCATGGAGAGCGCGCCGCAGCTGATCGCGCAGACCATCAGCCGGGGGCGTGATGCCGCCCGCGACATGCTGCGCTGCGTGACCGTGCTCGCGCGGCCGGCCGCCGACGGCGGACAGGTGATCGGGGCCTACCTGCACGACGGCACCCTGTGCACCGCCGCTGTCGTCAGCGCCAGCGATCCCGGGGCGAACGCCACCACGGTGGCCGAGGTCGAGATCGACCCGAGCGCCGTACGCACGATCTCGGTCCTGCGTCCGTCGCCGACGTGCTTCGGGGTGCCGCCGCCGCTTAGCTGCTACGAGCCCGCTCCCCAGGGCCGGTTCGTCCTGCGCGCCGACGGCACCACCGACCTGCCGTACCGCATCCGCCTCGAGCGGCCCGACGGTGGTATCGAGTCGTTCCTGATCTTTCCGCAGACCGGCACGGTGCGCTTCGAGAGGTGAAGATGCGGCGCGGCTTCGCGATGACCGAGGTGCTGATCTCGGCGGCCATCCTCATCACGGGGATCACCGTCGCCGTCGAGGTGCAGGCGATGATGAGCCGCAGCGCCGCCGCCCAGCGGCGCTTCGTCACCGCCAACGAAGTCGCCGAGCAGACCCTAGAGCGCCTGCTCGTGCTGTTCGCCGGCAGCGCCAGCTTGCGTCCCGGACTGCACGACGGTCCAAGCTACGACATTGGCGGGGTGCCGGCGGCCGACGGGATCTTCACCACCAGCTGGACAGTCGTCGGCGACACGCCAGTGCTCGGGGTCCGCCGCGTCACCGTAGAGGTGCGCTGGCGCGACTTCGGTCGCGACCGTCAGGTAGTGTTGACGACGTTCCGCTCCTGAGGATCTCCATGACCGCCGCCTCGCCAAGCAAGCCGTCGACCTTCGGGCGCCCTTGCCCTCGCGCCGCGCGCGGCTTCTCGCTGATCGAGCTGATGATCGCGCTGGCGATGGCGACGGCGGTGGCGGCGGCGGCGCTGATGACGAGCGTACAGATCGGCCGCGCGATGAGCGACACGCGCCGGCGCGTGATCGTGTTCGACGAAGCGAAGCGCCTCGCCGAGGCGCTGATCAGCGAGTTCCAGCAGTCGGGGGGCAACCCGCTCACGCCGCAGAGCTCGCTGATCGTCAACAACGGCACCTGCTCGCCCATCAACGGCCAGACGCCCGAGGCGACCATCCCCGCCTGCGACGGCCACGACCGCATCCTCGTCACCGCGGTGCGCACGACCTTTATCGACAGCACCGGCCGGGAGCGACCGCTCTCGTCCTGCGAGGTCGAGTCGGTCAACGGCGCGGTGCTCAAGCTGCGCCGCGACGGCAGCCTGTGCTCCTGCCTGTTCCCCGAGTCGCCGGCAGGCCGCGGCAACGCCGACGACGAGCCGTCGCCTTTCTCGCGCACGCTCGTGATGCTGGTGCGCGACAACGGCACGCTGCAGACCTTGCGCGTGCGGGGCACCGTCAGCGGCTGCGCGGTGAACGTGCCACCCGGCGGCGGCAACCCGCCGACGTCGGCGCTGTCGACCGGCTCGATCGTACCGGTGACGCAGCGGCTGTTCTTCACGGCGCTGGATCCGTCGTTGCCGGGCGCGCGCCAGCTGCGGGTGTGGACCGACGTCGCCCACGGCGGCAGCGAGCCCGACGGGCAGCCGTCCATCGACGAGATCTCGCTCGTCGCCGACCACCTCTACTCGTTCCAGATCGCGCTCGGTTACGACGCCGGCGACGACGGCGACCTGCTCGACCGCGCGACGCGCGACGACGAGTGGGTGGGCAACGTGCCGGTGGACACCCGCCCGGCGAACATCGCCGCCGACAGCCTGCTGCGGATGGTCGGCGTCGGCGTCGTCGTCGGCGAGCGCGCGAACCAGGCGGTGGGGGCGCGGGTCTTCGACGGGCCGCAGATCGACCAGCCCGGCATCTACATGACGACGGCGACCACCAAGGTCGCGCTGCGCAACCTGAACGTCTCGGTGCCGTGAGGTCCTCGATGCGCCGTCGTGGGTATTCGCTGCCGCTCGTGCTGCTCGTGCTCACCGGGCTCGGTCTGGCGATGACGAGCTTGACGACGGTGCTTGCCGACAGCGCGAAGACCACGGGCTCGCTCGCGGGCCGGCGCCGCACGCTGTACGCCTGCGATGGCGTCACCCGTGCGCTGGCGGTGACTGCCGGCGCTTACTTCAAGTCGGCCCCCAATCCCAATACCAGCGACCTGCGTCAGGCCATCTGCGGCACCCGCACCGGGCCGGCCTGCCCGACGGCGGCGAACTGGATGCCCGACTACACGCTGGACAGCGTCGAGATGTCCACCGGCGCGGTGAACGTGCTGCGCGAGATCCCCAATGGCCCGTTCGCCGGTCAGACGTCGCGGCGCACCGATCTGGCGCTCAGCGTAGCGATGACGCACCGGACCGGCCGCGCGTGTCGGGTGACGCAGCGGATGGTGAACGGGCAGATCGGTCTGTTCCAGTTCGCGGTGTTCTCCGGGGTGCCCATCGACCTCTTCAACCCGGCGCCGATGGACATCACGGGCCGCACGCACATCAACGGCGACTTCTGCGCCGGCGGCACGGGCCGCGGTCTGCGGATCGAGCGCCTGACGGTGAGCGGGTCGCTGAATTCTGGCTGCTTCGGCGGGCAGCGGGCGCTCGTGCCCTCGGGCAACATCAGCACCAACGGCTTCTTCGCCCTCGACCGCACGACGAACCGCTACGAGCTGATGACCAGCGCCAACGACAGCTCGCTGCCTGGCTGGCGCGCGGCGGCGCTGGCCACCTGGGGCGGCAACGTGCTCGACGCCCAGCACGAGGTGCCGCAGCTGCGGCTGCCGGTGTCGACGTCGACGGAGGCGCAGCCCGGAAACAACCAGGACAAGGCGGCGCGGACGAACCTGCAGACGCTGCGGGTGATGGTGGACCCGCCGCGGCCGAGCGACACCGCCGAGACGCGGGCCGAGCGGCTGTACGAGAAGGCCGACATCCGGATCATCAACGGCGTCTGGTACACGCGCAGCGGCCGGGTGATGTGGTCGGACCACACCGGTCTGGTGACGCCGCCGGCCGAAGAGGCGTCGATGCGCGCGGCGAACATGCCGACGCAGGTCCCCGAGTTCGACCGCACCCGCGACCCCAACACCGCGCGGCGCTTCTCGTACTACGAGCGCGACGGCGGCCGGGTCGTCAACCAGCCGGGCAGCTCGGTGGTCTCGTACGGGGCGTTGTTTCGCGCGGGCGGTGCGACGCCGACGTGGCGTCCCGGGGTGCGCTCGGGCAGCACTGTGCGCGAGGCGCTGAACGACGCCGAGCGCCTGCAGGGCGCGCGCACCGGCTTCGTCGATCGCCGCGTCGCCCTGGATCCCGGCACCGCTTCGTCGTCGTCGCCGTTGACGCCGACGTCGGCGGCGGTCACGCCGACCCCCGGCGAGCCGGCGGGGCGCGTGCTGCCGTTGAACTTCGACATCGCGGCGTTCACCGAGGCGATGACGTCGTCGGCGCCGGGCGAGCTCGGCTCGTTCTTCGGCGGGGGCGCCGCGTTCAACGGCATCGTCTGGATCGGCAACACCTGGCCCGGCCACGACGACGGCTTCACGAACAACCCCGCCGCCGCGACCGCCGCGGGGCAGGCAGTGCCGTCGTCGTCGCTGTCGGCCGACGGCCTGAACCCCAGCGAGCCGCTGCCGCTGTGCGGCTCGGCCAGCAGCGAGCTCGCCGCCGGCCGCCCGCAGGTCAGCTGCGCGACCCCCGGGCTGCCCCGGGTCAACGCCGTGCGCGTGGTCAACGCAGCGACGATCAACCCGAACGTGTTCCCGCGTGGCCTGACGATCGCCACCAACGGGCCGCTGTACACGCTCGGCGACGTGAACACCGGCTCGCTCAACGGGACGACGCCGGGCACCCCGCGCATGGACTCGCCGTCGGGCAACTGGGTGCCGATGATGCTCGCCGGCGACGCGGTGACGATCCTGTCGCGCAACTGGACCGACGACGGCGACGCCGATCGCCTGTGGGGCGCGCCACCGGCGGCGCTCTCGAGCACGTGCACCGCCGACGCCGGGTCGACCACCGTGGTCGCCGCCGTCGTCGCCGGCCACGTCGACACCGGCACCACGTGGGGTGGCGGCATCAACAACTTCCCGCGCTTCCTCGAGTGCTGGAGCGGCGTCACCAACCGCATCGTCGGCTCGCTGGTGATCGGCTACCGCAGCGTCTACCAGCGCCAGCGCTACCACCTGTTCTCGTACCGTCCGCCCAATCGCCTCTGGGGCTTCGACCCGAACCTCGAGAGCCCGGCCCGGCAACCACCAGGCACGCCGATGTTCTTCGTCCAGGCCATCGAGCGCTGGGAGCGCGACTGAAACTCCGGCGGAAGGTCGGCCGCGATCTCGTCGTCGGAAGGCGTCGTTCGCCCACGGACGACGAGCGTGCTCGCTTCGCTCGGTGACCGGCGCCTTCGCTCGCGAGCCGGCTTTTCCAGCAGCCTGCTCGATCCGATTCGCGCTCGTCCTCGACGAGGGCGAGCAGGGCCTGACGGGGCGCTGAGGGACGCAAAGCGTTTTTCAGCACCCTGATGGAGAGCCGCATCCCATACCTTCCGTCGTCGGGCGCGCCGGATGAGGGTTGTCGGCAGCGTTGCTGCTCGGTCACATGATTCATCATGCTTCCTCGTCGACGCTCCGCCGCTGACCCGTCCCGGCGCGCCGGACTCGGTCTGGTATGCGCATCGGCTCTCTAGTTCGGCACATCGTCCACCGCGCCAGACGGCGGCGGGGCATCGGTTGCAGGGGGCGGCGTCGACGCCTTGCCCGACGGCGCGCCGCTGGGCAGGGCTCCGTCGTTGCCGGCGGCCGCCGCAGCGGGCAGCCCGGGCGCGTTCAGCACGAGGGTGCGCCAGACGCGACCATTGTCTTCGAAGATGACGCGGTTCATGCCGGCAAACACCGCCAGCGAGCGCGCGCGCGCCAGCCGCGCCTCGCGGTCGGCGGGGGGCAGTTCGGTGAGGATCGTCGCCGGCGCGACGCAGATCAGGTCGCGCCCGCGCACCAGCGTCTGCCGGCACTTCACCGCGTCGTCGAGCACGCCGGTGGTGGTCTCGTCCGACCCCATGCTGCTTGCTACCGTCGACCCACCGATGACGACGAGCGCGACCAGCGCCGCCGCCCCGGCCCATGGGCCGACCTTGCGACCAAGCGCCGCCCAGTCGCGCGGCGGCTTCGGCGCCGGCGGCTCGAGGGCAGCCCACGGGTTCGCCGCCTTGTCGCCCTCGGGCGGCGTCCACGCAGGCAGGACCGGCTTCGAAGGCGTCGGGTTCGGTGGCGGCGGTAACGATGACGATGACGGGCCCGACGCGGCGGGCCCGGACGACGACGCGTGCGACGAGCCCATCGCCGGGTTCGACGGCGCGCTGACGGCGCGCTTCAGGCCCGCGAGGGCCGCGGCCATCTCCAGCGTCGCCGGCGGCGCCGAGGGCACTCGCGGCGCCGCCGCGGCCGGCGGCGTCGAGGGGGCGCGGGGCGGCGGGGCGGCGGCTGGCGCCGGGGCCGGGGCCGGGGCCGGGGCGGCCGCCGCAGGGGTAGGCAACCACGGCGAGCCTGCCCCCGCAGGAGCGGGCGTCGACGGCAACCACGGCGAGCCGCTCGCCGGGGCCGCCGCCGCGCCTGCGCCGGCCAGCCATGGTGACCCGGCGGCGGGCGCGGCGCCACCGGCCACAGGGGTCAACAGCCCGTCGTACGCTGCGGGCGCCGGGGCTGCTCCGGGGTTGCTCGTCGACGGGCGGCCGCCGCCCGGATCGGTCGCCGTGCGCGGCGGCGCCCCTGGCTCGCCCGTGCGCACCACGGCGAAGCCACCCTTCGCGGAACGTCGAGGAACCGGAGTGTCGCTCACGCTCCCAGCCTAACCGACCCACGCCACAGCGTGCCCGCTGTGCGCCGGGAGCGCATCAGCCCGGCACACGATCGGCGGTCGCCGCCGACGTCGGATGCGCCGACGCCCCGCGAGGGCGGGGCGTCGAGCACGGCCGGCCGGCCGAGGGACGTGGACGTCGGACGTCTTCAGCGGCTCATGCCGAGCTCGCTGGCCTTCAGCTGCGGCCGCTTCGGGTCGGGCCAGTCGATGTGGAAGAACTGACCGCGGGGCTGGTCGACGCGCTCGTAGGTGTGGGCGCCGAAGTAGTCGCGCTGCGCCTGCAGCAGGTTCGCCGGCAACGTCGCTGCGCGGTAGCTGTCGAAGTACGACAGCGCCGAGGCAAACAGCGGCGCCGGCGTTCCGTCGAGGGCGGCGCGGGCGACGACCTTCCGCCAGTTGTCCTGCGCGGCCTTGACCTTCTGCCCGAAGTACGGGTCCAGCAGCAGGTTCGCGAGCTTGTTGTCCTTCGCGAACGCGTCGGTGATCTTCTGCAGGAACCCCGCGCGAATGATGCACCCGCCGCGGAAGATCTGCGCGATCTCACCGAGGTTCAGGCCCCACTTGTACTCGGCCGCCGCCGCCGCATACAGCGCGAAGCCCTGCGCGTAGCAGCACAGCTTGCTGCAGTAGAGCGCGTCGCGCACGGCGTCGACGTCGACGGCGAGGGCGGCGCCGAGGCCCTCGCTGCCCGACAGCATCGCGCTCGCCTTGACGCGCTCGTCCTTCAGCGCCGAGATGCAGCGCGCGAACACCGCCTCGGCGACCGTGGCGGCGGGGATGCCCAGATCGAGCGCGTTGACGCTCGTCCACTTGCCGGTGCCCTTCTGGCCCGCGGTGTCGAGGACGACGTCGACGAACGGCTGCCCGGTGACCGGGTCCTTCTGCGCGAGGATGTCGGCGGTGATCTCGATGAGGAACGAGTTCAGCTCGCCCCTGTTCCACTCGCGGAAGATCGCGGCGCACTCGTCGGGGCTCTTGCCCAGCGAGAAGCGCAGGATCGAGTACGCCTCGCAGATGAGCTGCATGTCGCCGTACTCGATGCCGTTGTGCACCATCTTCACGTAGTGGCCGGCGCCGTCGGGGCCGATGTACGTCGTACACGGCACGCCGCCCTTGATCGGCTTGCCCGGCGCGGCGCCCTCCAGCGGCTTGCCCGTCGTCGCATCGACCTTGGCGGCGCAGGCCATCCACACCGGCTTCAGGATCTCCCACGCCTCGGGCTTGCCGCCGGGCATCAGGCTCGGCCCGAAGCGCGCGCCCTCTTCGCCGCCGGAGACACCGCTGCCGACGAAGAGCAGGCCCTTGTCGGTGAGCGCCTTCTCGCGACGGATGGTGTCGGTGAACAGCGCGTTGCCGCCGTCGACGATCACGTCGCCCTGGTCGAGCAGCGGCACCAGCGAGTCGATGACCGCGTCGGTGGGGCCGCCTGCCTTCACGAGGATCACGATGCGTCGCGGCCGCTTGATCGACGCCACGAAGTCCTTCAGGTCGGCCGCCGGCACGAGCCCGCCGCCGCCGCCGCCGAACACCGACGGCGGGTTGTCGGCGACGAACTTCTCGGTGGTCGCCGTCGTGCGGTTGTAGACGGCGACCTGGAAGCCGTGGTCGGCCATGTTCAGCACGAGGTTCTGGCCCATGACGGCTAGGCCAACGAGGCCGACGTCAGCGGAGGCGGGGGTGGGCTTCTGCAGGGCCATCAACGAGCTCCTTCGCTGGTCAGCCCGCGCGTGCGCGCACGGCGACGACGAGGACCAAGGGGTTACGGACGCGTCCGGCGCGGGGCCAGCCTCGCGACGAACGCGTCTGGGTAGCGCGGTCGCTCCGGCGGGGTCAACCGCGCGGGCGTACCGTCCGCGTAGTGGCTGACGCGGTCAGGTGACCGAGCCCGCGGCCGTTGTCGGGCGGCCCGTGCGGGTGGGGCCCGAGCGGCGCTCTATCTCGGCATGCAGCGCGCGGCGCAGGCCGAGCGCGAAGCCGAACTCGGCGACGACGAAGAGCGGACCCACGACGAGGCCCACGAGATCGTCGACGAACGCGGGCTTTCGGCCCTCGTAGTAGTGGCCGATGAACTGCACGACCCAGCCGCCGAAGAACGTGCCCAGCGACAACGCGAGCCACGCCGTCCACGGCAGCGCCGCCGCCCACGCGCCGAACACCGCAGCGCCGGCCATCAGCAGCGACATCGTCACGCCATAGCGGACGTCGAGCCGGAGATAGAACACGCACGAGCCGGCGATGACGAGCAGCGCCGGCGACAGCGGCAGCCCACCGACATCGACGACGGGGCGCGACAGCAGCGCGGCGACTGCCAGCACGATCACCGGGATGCCCACGAAGTGGGTGGCGATGTTGCGGCGGTCGCGGTGGTAGTCGGCGTAGTTCGACAGGTGGTCGGTGAGGGTGCGCATGGGTCGCTCCGGAGGACAAGCCGCGTCGAGGATCCCACCGTTCCAAGCCGGGCGTCGCGCGACCGACGAAAAGCCGACAGATCGATGCAACGGTCGCCGCTGAGGAGCTCCTCTGGCCGTGCCGACCATGATGCCAGCGTCGCGTCGCGCCACGCCGCCCGGCTGCGGGGCGGGCGCTGGTTCGCCGGCCTCGACGATGGGCTGCAGGTGGCGCTGCTGCGGGCGTCGCGCGCGCGCCACCTCGTGGACGGCGAGCGGTGGTGCTCGCGCGGCGCCCCCCGACGGCCTGTTCGCCGCCGTCGACGGCGCGCTGCGGGTGACGGCGGTGACCGCGGCGGGGCGCGAGGTCATGCTGACGCGCGCCGAGCCGCCGACTTGCCTCGGCGAGAGCGCGGTGTTCGATCGGCAGCCGCGCACCCACGACTGCCTCGCCGACGGCGACTCCGTCGTGCTGCACGTGCCGGTCGCTGCCTCGACCAGCTGCTGCAGACCACGCCGCGCTGGTGGCGCGATCTGGGCGTGCTCGTCGCTGGCAAGCTGCGGCTGGCCTTCCACGTGATGGAGGGCGCTGCCGCCGCGCCGCTCGTTGTGCGGCTGGAGCGCCGGCTGCTCATGCTGTCGGGGGGGCTCGGCAACGAGCTCGACCACCGCCGCCGCGTCGTCGTCCTGGCGCAGGACCAGTTGGCGTCGATGCTCGGGGCGTCGCGGCAGACGGTGAACGCGGCGCTGAAGGAGCTCAAGGCGCGCGGGCTGGTCAAGGTCGCCTACGGACCGGTCGAGATCGTCGGCGCCGACGGCCTGCGCGCGCTCGAGGCCTGACCACGGGCGGGCCGGCAGACAGCGCTCCGCTTTCGTCGGCCAGGAGCGCCACACACACGGCGGGACGCCGGGCAACGCCGGACATCTTCCCGCAGCCGGCGAGATCCGATTCGCTCTCGTCGTCGGCGAGAGCGAGGAACATCGAGCAGGGTGCTGAAGGACGCAAAGCGCTTTTCAGCACCTGCGAGGCTCCCCGCGGCGGCTTACATGGCCGGGCCACGACGACCCAGCGACGACGAGACGGGCGAAGATTTCGCCGCGGCGCCCGGTGCGCGCGTCGCCATACCTGCCATGTCGCGTGCGAGGCCGACGGGGCTCGAGTCGATCCCGAGCCTCGACGACCTAGACGCCGTGCAAAGCATCCCCGACGGCGCTCCCGCCGGCTCCACCGATACGTCGATCCCGAGCCTCGACGACGAAGCGGCTGTCGTTGCTGCGCCCGATCGGCGGAAGTCGGTGTTCGCCGGCGTGCCCCACACGATCCCGCTGGAGCAGCCCGCTCGTCGTGGCCCCGACGCCATCGACCACGGGTTCGACCACCGTCGCGTCCTCACGCAGATCGTGCCGTGCCCGACGCCCGGGCGGCCCGATGACGTCACGGTGGTGGCGCCCTCGGTCGCCGGCTGCGTCGCCGGCTGCGTCGCCGGCTGCGTCGCCGTGAGCGTCAGGCGCGCAGGCGCCCGTCGTGGACGCCGACGACGGCGCAGTCGCCGAGCGGCGGCAGCGTGTCGGTGCCCGTGGTCGTGACGAAGACCTGCGCGTCGTGCTCGTCGATGCTCTGCAAGAGGCGCGCGGCCCGGTGGCGGTCGAGCTCACCGGCAACGTCGTCGAGCAGCAAGAGCGGGCCCTGGCCGCGGGCCTCGGTGAGCAGGCGCACGGCGGCGAGCTTGAGCGCGAGCACCAGCGCGCGGGCCTCGCCCTGCGAGGCAAGGAAGCGCGCGCCGCGGCCGGCCTTTGCGACGACGACGTCGTCGAGCTGCGGGCCGCACAGGGTCGAGCGCTTCCTCTTTTCGACGTCGCGGCCGCGGTCGAGGCGCTGCTGCAGGTGCTGCTGCAGCGCCGCCGACGCCGTCGTGGCGACGTCGTCGTCGAAGCAACCGCTCTGGTAGCCGAGCGTGGCACCGAGCGCGTCACCGCCCAGCGCGTGGGCCTCGGCCGAAAACACCGGCGCCCAGCGGACGCAGGCCTCGGCGCGCAGGCGGGCGAGGTCGACAGCGGCGTCGACGAAGGGCGGCGTGAACGCGTCAAGGGCGTCGTCGTCGACCACAGGCTCCTTCAGCAGGCGGTTGCGCTGCTCGAGGGCCTCGTCGAAGCGGCGGCTGGCGGCGGCGAAGGCGGGGAGCAGCGCGTAGGCGAAGCGATCGAGGCCGCGACGGCGGTCGCCGGGGCCGCCGCGGATCATGGTGGCGTCGTCGGGGACGAAGCTGACGACGCCCAGGCGGCCGGCCAGCGTGGCGACGTCGCGCACGGCCTTGCCGCCGACGGTGGCCTTGCGGCCGCGCTGCTCGAGGCGCACCTCGACGTCGAGGGGGCCGTCGAGGGCGAAGCGCCCGCGCACGAGGCCGGTCTCGCGGCCGAAGGCCACGAGCTCGGCGGCGCGCTCGACGGGGCGCAGCGGCCGCAGCGCGGCGACGAGGTGGATGGCCTCGAGCAGGTTGGTCTTGCCCTGGCCGTTGTCGCCGATGAGGACGGTGAGCCGCGGGTGCGGGCGCAGGGTCACCTGGGCGAGGTTGCGGAAGCCGTCGACGAAGACCTCGTGCAGGAGCACGTCAGCGCGCTCCGCCGTTCTGGGCGTCGTTCTGGGTGTCGTTCTGGGTGTCGTTCTGGGTGTCGTTCTGGG
>VGSZ01000170.1 GCA_016874845.1 Deltaproteobacteria bacterium | reverse complement strand
CTCGCATGAGCCGTCGCATGAGCCGTCGCATGAGCCGTCGCATGAGCCGTCGCATGAGCCGTCGCATGAGCCGTCGCAGCGGGCGCGAGATCGCGCTCGTCGACCTGCAAGAAACGGTCTTCGCCGTGGGCTGCCGCAGCCCCGCGGCGACGCTGGGAAAGCGGTACGGGCTGCCCCGCGTGCTCGCTCCCGCCGGCCTGCGCTGACACCCTGAAGACGGCCGCCGTCGATCTCATCGCGCTCAGCGCGTCAGGCGCGTGTGCACGAAGCCCAGGCTCGTGTCGTTGTCGTACCGACGGCGCGCGTCTCGCCGGATGCGTCGCCGGACGCGGAGCCCCCCACGGCGTGCAGGGTTGGATCCGTCGACGCGCTGCCGGTCGCCTGCTAGACGCCCTGCAACGCCTCGGAGGTCTTGCATGTCCGCGCTCCGCTCCTTCGTCCGCGCCGTCGCCTGGTCGCTGCTGGTCGCTGCCGCCGCGCCGGCCGCCGCCACCGTCGTCGTCATCCCCACGATGGAGGAGATGACCCATCGCTCCGACGCTGTCGTCCACGCCGTCGTGCGCGAGGTCGTCGTCGAAGAAGAGCGACCGGGGCGCCTCGTGACCCTGACCGCCCTCGAGGTGCTCGACGGGATCGCGGGGGCCAAGGCGGGCGACGTGCTGACGGTCTACCAGGTCGGCGGGGAGAAGGACGGGCGCGTGGCCTGGATCGCCGGCGCCCACCACTTCGTCATCGGCGAAGAGCTCGTGGTGTTCGCCGTGCGCCTGAAGGGCAGCGCCGATCGCATCGTGCCCTACGGCATCGGCTTCAGCCTGTTCGCGGTGGTCGATGGCGTCGACGGCAAGCGCATCGAAGAGATCGCCGGCGACGTCGTGCAGCTGCAGCGTGGCGCCGATGGCGGCAGCCGCATGGCTGCCGTCGAGCCGCGACGCTTCGCGACGCTCGACGGCTTCAAGGCGATGCTGCGCGAGATCGTCGCTGGCACGAACCCGGTGCTGCCGAAGAAGAAGATCCTGGCCCCCGCCGCTCCGGCATCGCTGAAGGCCGCCACGCCGGTGCTGCGAAAGGAGTGACCTGATGTCGCGCCGTGACCTCGTCGGCTTCGTCGTCGTCGGCGCCGTGCTCGCGGCGAGCGACGCGGCGGCCTTCGCGTTTCTGTGCAACGGCCGCGACGCCTCCGGCCGCGTGTCGGGCGACGGCTGCGGCGCCTGCAGCGCCACCAGCGCCGCTCGCTGGGACGAGCTGCAGGTGGACTTCCGCTTCGACGACAACGTGCGCCCGGGGGGCGGCGCCGCCGGCAACGAGACGCTGACAGAGTGGCAGCAGCACCAGACGGCGACCCTCGCCAACTGGAACGACGTCAACGGCCAGAGCCTCCTCATCCGCGACGCCGGCGCCGCGCGCCTGCGGGTGTTCGGCGAGGTCAACGGCGAGAATTCGATCTTCTGGATCACCAGCGGCGCGGAGTACCGCGAGCAGGTCGGCGACAGCGGCAACTCGACCCTCGGCGTGACGCTGGCCCCCTACAACTGCGGCACCCCGCGTCGGGACGGCATCCTCGACGCCGACATCGTCATGAACGGCACCGGCGCCTTCAACTGGGACTCGACGAGCGTCGTGTCGACGCTGACCCACGAGATGGGGCACGCCATCGGCCTCGGGCACCCGTGTGTCAGCTGTGTCGACGACTCGATCATGTCGGCCACGGGCGGCGGCGCCGATGACAGCGACGTACCGCTCTTCGACGACGAAGAGGGGCTGCGGGCGCTGTACCCGGGCGATCCCGGCGGCGTCGGCACGGCGTGCAACGGCGACGCCAGCTGCGACGGTCGGCTGTGCGTCACCGTCCCCATCAGCGGCACGAACCGGTCCTTCTGCTCGCAGACGTGCACCCCGGGCAGCAGCTGCCCCAATGGCATGGTGTGCGCGAGCGTCGCCGGCGAAGGCAACGTCTGCGTGTTCAGCAACGCCGGCCTCGCCGCACCCGGCGACGCCTGCGGACCGCCGGGGTGCGTCGACGCGTGCGTCGGCAACGACATCGGGGTCGGTTGCAACGTCTGCCTGCCCACCGACAACGCCGGCAACAGCGAGTGCTTCGCCGGCTGCGCGCCGTCGAACGGCGACACCGGGTGCGGCGACGCCGAGACGTGCGTCGGCTTTCAGTGCTCGGCGAACGACCAGTGCGGCGCCGGGGGGCGCTGCAGCGGCGGCCAATGCCAGAACGCGGGCGTGTGCCTGTCGGGCGGCGGCTCGGCGCTGCGCGGACAGGCGTGCGGCGATGGCGTCGGCTGCGCCAGCGGCCTGGCGTGCATCACCGACAGCAACGGCAACAACGGCGTCTGCCTTGGTCTGTGCGGCGCAAACGGCGCCGGCTGCCTGCAGAGCGAGAACTGCTTGTTCCTCTTCGGCGACGACCAGCAAGGCGCCTGCATCGCCGCTGGCGCGGGGCGCGAGGGCGACGCCTGCGCCGACTACGACGGCTGCGCCCGCGGCCTGATCTGCCTCGGCAGCGTCTGCAACCAGCGATGCGATCGCGGCTTCGACTGCGCCGAGGCCTCGCAGACCTGCGCGACGCTCGGCGCCAACGGTGGTGGCATGTCCGTCTGCCAGCCGATCGGCAGCGAAGGCGAAGGCGAGGGCGAGGGCGAGGGCGAGGGCGAGGGCGAAGGCGAGCCCCTGCCGCCGGGCGACTGCGACCCGCGGCGAGGCAACTTCGACTGCCCGCAGCGACAGTCGTGCTCGGCCAGCGGGGCCTGCGTGCCCGGCGAGGGCCCGACGGGCACGTTCGGGCTGTGCGAGGCGAACACCGACTGCTCGGGCGGCCTGTGCGTCAACGGCGTCTGCACCCGCCCGTGCGACGTCGCGGCGGGGTGCCCCGACGGTTACGCCTGCGACGCCGAGGCGATCCCCGGCGGCCTGTGCCGCGCCGACTCCTGCCGCGACGACGAAGCCCTGTGCTCCGCGGCCGACGGCTTCACCTGCGCGTACACGAGCGCCAGCCGCTACGCGTGCGCCAAGGGCGTCACGAGCGGGGGCTGCGCGTGCTCGTCGACGGCGACGAACGACGCCACGGCGGCCGTCGGGCTCGCGCTGCTCGCTCTGTTGCGTCGCCGTCGACGCCGCTGACCGACGCGTCGTGCGGCTCCTCGCGCCTCGCCGCGCCTGCGCGGCGTCGGCCGCGGCGCTATCGTCGGGGTCATGCGCGCGCGTTGGTTCTCGCTTGGCCTCCTCTGTGGATCCTTGACCACCGCGCTCGTCGCGGTCCCGGCGGCGCAGGCGGCGGCGGGCGACGTCGACGCCGGGTATCGCAAGCTGCGCGTGTTCTCGCAGGTGCTCACCTACGTGCAGCAGAGCTACGTCGACGCCGTCGACGCCGAGGGCCTGATCTACGACGCGATCCAGGGGATGCTCGCCCACCTCGACCCGCACACGACGTTCCTGCGGCCCGCCGAGTACGAGAAGCTGCGCGAAGACACCGCCGGCGAGTTCGGCGGACTCGGGATCGAGGTCGGCGTCTCCGGCGAAGGCGACGACGCCGTCGTCCTCGTCGAGGCCGTGCACAAGGACGGCCCCGGCGCCCACGCCGGCTTGCGCGCCGGCGATCTCGTCGTCGGCATCGATGGCGAAAGCACCCGCGGCACCCCCCTGCCCCACGCCGTGCGCCTGATGCGCGGCGTGCCGGGCACGCGGGTCGTCCTGACGATCTTGCGCGCGGCGTGGTCGAAGCCGCGCGACGTGCCGCTGGTCCGCCGTCAGGTGCGGATGCCCTCGGTCGACGGTGAGAATCTCGAAGCCGGTAGCGGCGGCGTCGTCGGCTACGTCGCGATCTCGAGCTTCCAGGAGCGCACCGACCAAGAGCTCGGCGCGAAGGTCACCGAGCTGCGTCGGCAGGCCCGCGAGCACGGCGCGACCTTCTCGGGGCTGGTGCTCGACCTGCGCGACAACCCGGGCGGCCTGCTCGACGAGGGCGTGAAGGTCGCCGATCGGTTCCTCGCCGGCGGCGTCATCGTGAGCACCCTCGGGCGCAACACGAGGAACAACGAGCGCTCCCTGGCCCACGCCGACGGCACCGAGCCCGCCTACCCCTTGGTCGTGCTCGTGAACGGCAACACGGCGTCAGCCAGCGAGATCGTCGCCGGCGCGCTGCAGGATCACCGGCGGGCCGTCGTCGTCGGCGAGCGCAGCTTCGGCAAGGGCTCGGTGCAGACGCTTTTCGGACTCGACGACGGCGCCGGGCTGAAGCTGACCATCGCGCGGTACTTCACTCCGTCGGGGCGGTCGATCCAGGACACCGGCGTCGTCCCCGATGTCGTCGTGCGCGCCGGCGTCGCGCCGGTGGGGCCCGGCGCCGCCCGCGGCGCCGCCCGCGTAGCTGCCGATCCCCAACTGGCGGCCGCCATGGCGCAGGTGACCCGCAGACCGGCAGCGGGCAAGGGTTGATCGCTCCACAGCGCGTCCGGCTGCTGTCAGACGCCGCGGCGCGTCTGCCGTGCTGCCGTGTGGCGCGCGACCCGTCGCCGGACCTATCCTGCGGGCGTTGTCCGCGCGTTCGGTGATCGCCGATCGCCACCACGGAGAGATCGAGACACAGGCATGGCGGCCAGCTTCAGCCTCATCATCGAAGACGACGCTGGAAAGCAGATCGTCGTGCCGTTCGCCAAGGACGTGATCACGATCGGCCGCAAAGAGGGCAACACGATCCGCCTGACCGAGCGGAACGTGTCGCGCTTCCACGCCAAGCTGCTCAAGGACGACGTCGGCATCCGCATCGAGGATCTGTCGTCCTTCAACGGCGTCAAGCTCAACGGCGATCGGATCAGCGGCTCGGCGTTGGTGAGCTCTGGCGACGTCCTCGAGATCGGCGACTACCACCTCGAGCTGCGCGCAACCCAGCCTGCCGCGGTCGGGCCGGTCGGCAACCGATCGATGAACCTCAGCGCCCCGGCCATCGCGCGCGACGAGTTCGAAGGCGACACCCAGCGCTGGGACGCCCCGCCCACCCAGACCGCGACCGGGCTATCCCACGGCGGCTTCGGCAGCGATGGTGACGACACCGAGCGGCACGAGTTCGAAAGCGTCCCGGCGCCGTCGTTGGCGTTGTCGCCATCGCTGCCACCGCCGCAGTCGTGGCCCGCGCCGCCGCGATTGACGGGCGGTCCATCGCCGGCGTCGTTGATGTTCGAACTCGAGCCGACCGTCCGGCAGCCCGCCGCCGGCGTACCCACCGGCGGATTCGCGCCGCTGTCGCCGGAGCCGACGCTGTCCGACATCGGCCTCGAGCCTCCGCGCGATCCCGCGCCGCGCCCGGCCGTGCTGCGCGATCTGGTGGCCGACACCGTCGACATGCCGCGACCCCTGGCCCCGGCGAGCTCGATCCCGCCGCAGTTGACGATGCCGCCGCCGACGGCGCCTCTGACCGATTCGCCGTCGTCGCTGGCGCCGCCGATGATGACGCCGTCGTCGATGCCGCTTTCGGCGTCTGGGCCGTCGGCGTCGCTGCCATCAGCGATGGCAGTGTCCCTGGCATCGCCACAGCCCCCCGCGGTGCTCGCGCAGTCCGCGCAGCCCGCGTCGTCGGCCGCGGCAGAGACGTCGGCCCGCGCTCCCAGCTGGCGCACCCTCGAAGAGACGCAGCAGCTGCGGGTGGCCCCTGGCCCGGTTGCGGCCCTCGCCGACGACGAGCTTCAGTTCCCGCGGCTCATCGCGCTGAACACGATCTTCGCCGGCCTGTCGTTCCCCCTGAAGGCGATGGAGAACGTGCTCGGCCGGGCCGACGACAACGACATCGTCATCGAGCACCGTTCGATCTCGCGGAACCACGCCAAGTTCGTGCGCCAGGGCGAGCGCGTGCAGGTGCTCGACCTCAAGAGCGCCAACGGCGTCTTCGTGAACGGCGGCGAGGTCGAACAACACACGCTGCGCAGCGGCGACGTCGTCGAGTTGGGCCGCGTCAAGCTGCGGTTCGCGCTGGCGGGAGAGCGCTTCGCGCTGGCCATCGACGAGGTCGAGCGCGCGCACCTCGCCGACAAGGGCAGCGACGAGCTGGAAGACGTAGCCAAGGCGGCCATGGTCGCGCACCGTGGCGACCTCACCGCCGCGCGCAGGCGTCCCACATTCCTGTACGGCGTCCTTGCCGCGCTGTTGATCGTCGGGCTGATCCTCGCCGGGTTGCTGCTCACGCGCACCCCGACTGCGACAATGACTGCGACAACGACTGCGACAACGACTGCGACAACGACTGCGACAACGACTGCGACAACGACTGCGACAACGACGACGGCGACCGCGACGGCCGCGACCGTTCCAGCCACAGCCCCTGGCGCGGTCGAAGCGCCTGCCTCTGCATTGACTCCTGCGCCGACTGCCGCGACGGCAACCGCCGCGACGCCCACCGCCGCGCCCCCGAGTCCGGAGGTGGCGTCGGCGGTCGCCTCAGCCTCCGCCGGCGAGCCCGGCGCTACGCCCGGATCGGACAAGACAGCGCCGACCACGAAAAAGCAGGTCCGCAAGGTCGACGTCGACACGGCCCTGAAGACGGCAGGAAAGGCGGTCTACGACGGCCGCTACGAGCAGGCCATCGATGTGCTTCTGGAGAGCGCGAAGGCGGCGCCGCGCGATCCGCGCGTGCAGAGGAGTCTGGCGCTGGCGTACGCCAAGAGCTTCGCGTCGCGCTCGAGCCCTCGAAGCAAGAAGGGTGCGCAGACCCACTTCAAGCGCTTCGCTGAGCTGTCTCCCAGCGACCCGAGTGTCTCCGCGCTGCGAACACAGCTGCAGAGCAACGGGATCAACGTCCGGTAGCTCGTCCGCCGTAGGTCCTCGTCGTGGGGATCGCACTTCCCAAGCTGTCCGACGTCTGGTACCGGCTGGGCAGATCTAGAAATCGACGAGACGTCGATCGGAGCGCGTCATGGCGGTGTGTGAAATCTCGGGCAAGCGTTGGATGAACGGGAGCAAGATCTCCCACTCGAACATCAAGTCGCCGAAGCGTTTCGAAGCGAACATCCAGTCGAAGCGCATCTTCGACATCGAGTCGGGCCGCTGGGTGCGCGTGAAGATCTCGACGCGGGCGCTGAAGGCGCTCAACAAGAAGTCGCTGCGCGAGGCGCTCGGCGGCTGACACAGCTTCCTGGCCGCCGTCGACGTTGCAAGGCGTCGCGTGTCCGGCTAAGCCCCCCTGGCTGCTGCGCAATCGCAACGCCTGAACCCCGCCAGGCCCGGAAGGGAGCAACGGTAGGGTCCCCTGCGATGTGCGCAGCAGCCTTTTTTTGCCTGCACCCGTAGCTCAGCTGGATAGAGCATCTGGCTTCGAACCAGAGGGTCGGGAGTTCGAATCTCTCCGGGTGCGCCAACGAAGAACGGGAGCCGTCAGGCTCCCGGGTTTTTTTCCCCGGCGCGCAACTCTTCCTCCCCTCGCTCACTCCCACTCGATGGTGGCCGGCGGCTTCGACGAGATGTCGTAGACGACGCGGTTTACGCCGCGCACCTCGTTGATGATCCGGTTGCTTACCCGCGACAAGAGCGCGTGGGGCAGGTCGGCCCAGTCGGCGGTCATGCCGTCCGTCGACGACACGCAGCGCACGCACACCGTCTCGTCGTAGGTGCGGGCGTCGCCCATGACGCCGACGCTCTTCACCGGCAACAGCACGCCGAACCACTGCCACAACCCCGGCACGTCGATGGCCTTCGTGCGCAGCGCCTCGTCGATCTCGTGGCGGATGATCGCGTCGGCCTTCTGCAAGAGCTCGCAGCGCGCGCGCGTCACCTCGCCAAGCACGCGGATGGCGAGGCCCGGGCCCGGGAACGGCTGGCGCTGCACCACGGCGGCGTCGAGGCCGAGCTCGCGGCCGAGCGCGCGCACCTCGTCCTTGAACAGCTCACGCAGCGGCTCGAGCAGCCTCAGGTTCATCCGCTCGGGCAGGCCGCCGACGTTGTGGTGGCTCTTGATCACCGCCGACGGGCCGCCGTGGAAGCTGACGCTCTCGATGACGTCAGGGTACAGCGTGCCCTGCCCGAGGAACGCCGCCCCCGGCAGCCCGCGGGCGACGTCGTCGAAGACGTCGATGAAGACGTGGCCGATGCGCTTGCGCTTCTGCTCGGGGTCGATGACGCCCTCGAGCACGGCGAAGAAGCGGTCGCGGGCGTCGACGATGCGGACGTCCATGTGCAGGCCGTCCTTGAAGATGCGCTGCACGGCCTCGATCTCGCCCTGCCGGTGCAGGCCGTGGTCGACGTAGACCGCCGTCAGCTGGCTGCCGATGGCCTTGTGGATCAACGTCGCCGCCACCGACGAGTCGACGCCGCCCGAGATGGCCATGATCACGCGCTGCTCGCCGACGACCTGCTTGATCTCGGCGACCTTGTCGACGATGAACGCCGACATCTTCCACGTCTTCTGCGCGCCGGCGACGTCACAGACGAAGCGCTCCAGCATGTGCTTGCCGTCGTTGGTGTGCATCACCTCGGGGTGGAACTGCACGCCGTAGAAGCGGCGGGTGTCGTCGACGACCGCGGCGTAGGGGCAGGTGGCGCTGCTGGCGAGCACGCGGAACGACGACGGCAGCACGGTGACCTGATCGCCGTGGCTCATCCAGACGTCGATGGTGGCGGGCAGGCCCAAGAACGGACCGCTGGCGTCTTTGATGTCGAGAGCGGCGCGACCGAATTCGCGATGCCCGGCGGGCTGCACGCGGCCGTCGTTCATCTCGACCATGACCTGCATGCCGTAGCAGATGCCGAGGACGGGCAGGCCAAGCGACCAGATGCCCTGGTCGGGGCGGGGCGAGCCGCTCTCGTGCACGCTGGCCGGGCCGCCCGACAGGATCAGCGCGCGGGGCGAGAACGCCTTGATCTTGTCCAGTGACGACGTGCAGGGCCAGATCTCGCAGTAGACGCCGAGCTCGCGCACGCGGCGGGCGATGAGCTGCGTGGTCTGGCTGCCGAAGTCGAGGATGAGGACGCGGTCGGTCTGCATGGCGCTGCCTTAGCGCAGCCCGGCGTCGTTGCGGGGGGGGATCCGCTCTCCTCATTGATCACATCGCGAAACGCGCCGTCGCGACGACACCGGCCCTCACCCGCGGCTTCGCCGCTGCCCATACCCAATTCTGGGAGAGGGCTTGCTCTCGCCGAGCATGACGTCAGGACGCGGTGCTGCTCCGCTCGAACGTCACGTCCCCCTTCTCCCAGAATTCCCAGAATTGGGAGAAGGGGCCAGGGGATGAGGGTCCGGTCCGGCGCGGGCGCTGAATCTGGCGAAGATCGTCGAGAAGGCGAGATGTGTTGGATCCTGAGGATCCGCCCGCCCCCCGGCGCGACGACGGCGACCGCGGGATCGCGGCGTTGCAGGGGGCGCCGGCGCCGTCTACATGAACCATATGCGTCGCAACGTCACCCTCTTCGCCGCGCTGTCTGCAGGGTTTGCCGTCTCGGGCTGCGACTGTCTGGTCATCGACGACAACAACTTCACGCAGGTGCGCGACGCCGGGTTCCCGCCCACCGACGCCGGCCCGCCGCCGCCGGTGTTTCCGCTGAAGGCCGGCGACCAGCTGACGATCCCGCAGTTCGGCGGTCGCGTCGACACCTGCGAGGGCGGCGGCACCGAGGGCGCCTGCGACCGCAACGTCAAGGCCGACTTCCTGATCGTCGACGTCAAGCGCAACGAGAGCCAGCGCTGGGAGCTCACCGCCGACGTCGTCTACACCGGCCTCGTCGACACCATCCCCGCCACCGCGCTGACGCGCCTCGCGCTCGAGAACGCCGCCGAATTCGGCTCGATCAACGTGTCGAGCTCGGTGAGCGCCCGCGGCGCGCTCTTCACCACCGACGTGCCCGCCGGGCTCGAGACGGCGGCGTTCGGGCCCAACAATTTTCCGTTCTTTCAGGGCGAGAACGATTTGAACGACGGCGATGACGGCAGCGTCTTCAACGAGGCCGCCGCCGAGTTCACCGAGGCCATCCGCGGCCTCGACCCGCAGGCCGAGGTCGAGACGCAACTCGGCGCTGGCAAGTTCGAGGCGTTCTTCAAGGACGATCTCAACGGTCCGGTCTCGCTGCACAAGCTCGCCGTGCAGGTGCACCCGATGGGCTTCGTCTGCGGCTGGGACGAAGCGCTCATCCCGTACTCCGAAGGCATGACCCGCGGGCAGTCGTCGTTCCAAAACGTTGCCAACCCGCCGCTGACGGCGTCGTTCTTCCAGCCGCGCCTTACCCGCGACAGCGTCACCTACCAGTGCTCGTGCTTCAGCCTGACCTGCCGCAACGGTACGCAGTGCCTCGACCCCACCGACCCCGACGCGCCGCCCAGCGAATGCCCATGACGCCGTCGACAAGGACGAAGCGCTCGTGAGCGTCCTCGTCGCCTTCGACCTCGACGGCACGTTGGTCGACAGCGTCGCCGACATCGCCGCCGCGCTGAACGCCGCCCTGTGTGTCGCGGATGCCGCGGATGCCGCGCGCGCAGAGTGCGACCGTGCACCGCTCGCCGTAGACGTCGTGCGCCGCATGGTGGGCGGCGGCGCCCGCAACCTCTGCCTGCAGGCCAGCGTCGCCGCTGGCCTGGCCACCGACAACGACGCCGTCGACGCGCTGCTCGCGCGGTTTCGCGCCCACTACGAGCGCGACCTGGCCGTGCACACACGGCCCTTCGACGGCGTTGTCGGCGCGCTGGACGCGCTGCTTGCGGCGGGCGTCGTCCTGGGCGTCGCCACCAACAAGCCCGGGGTGTTCGCGCGACCGCTGATGCAGGCGCTGCTGCCCGGCCGCTGCGCCGCCGTGCTCGGCCCCGACGACGTCCTGGGCCTCCTGAAGCCCGACCCCGCGATGCTCTTCGCCCTGCCCGCGCGCGCCGGCGTGCCCGACGTCGTGGTCGCCTGCCACGTCGGCGACAGCGCCGTCGACGTCGACTGCGCCCGCGCCGCCGGCGTCCCGGTCGTCGGCGTCACGTGGGGGCTGCGCCCCGACGAGGTGCGCGCCGCCGACGTAGTCGTCGACCGGCCTGCCGACCTCGCCGCCGCGGTGCTCGGGTTGCTTTCGCCGCCAAGGGCGGCGCATCGTCGGTGACGTCTTTGGTCCCCGCGTCGGCGGGGCAGCGAGGGTGAGATGGCAGACAGCAGGAACGAGTCGTGGGCGGCGCGGGGCAGCAAGGTGCTACTGGGCAACTACCGCCCGCAGACGGTGGCCATCGTCGGCGGTGACGGCGCCGTGGCCATCGACGCCGACGGCAACCGCTACGTCGACTTCGTGTCGGGCATCGCGGTGTCGTCGCTGGGCCACGGCCACCCCGCGCTCGTCGCCGCGATTCGCGAGCAGGCCGGCCGGGTGCTGCACACCGCCAACGTCGTCT
>VGSZ01000169.1 GCA_016874845.1 Deltaproteobacteria bacterium | reverse complement strand
GCTGCCTGACCGCGCGCCTGCTCGCCGCGTTGCGCAAGGGGCAGGTCGTCGTCGGCATCGACGGCCCGCCGTGGCGCCCGGGGCGGCGGGTGATCGCCGCCGCGTTCGTCGCCCTCGGCCTGGCCGCCGCGGTCGCGCGGGCGGCGGCCGGGCTGGTGACGACGCCGTGGGGCCCGCTGCTCGCCGGGGCGTGGACGGGCGTCGTCGTCGCGCTGCTGCTGCCGCTGCCGCCGCGCGCGGCGGCGCAGACGAAGCGCCTGGCGCGTTGGTGGCTCGGCGGCGCGCTGTGGGCGGGCCTGCTGGCCGCCGTCGTCGGCGGCGTCGTCGGCGTGGTGCGCTTCGCCGGCGCCGACGGAGTGCCGCCCGGCGCGCTCGCGCGGCTGCTGGCCGGCACCAGCCTGACGTACACGCTGCTCGGGCTCGGCGGGTTCCACAAGGCGTTCGCGGAGCACAAGACCGGCGTCGTCGTCGTCGACGCCGAGCCGTTCGCCGGCACGCCGGGGCCGTTCTTCGTCGGGCTGGTCATCGCGGCGGCGCTCGCCGTCGTCGGGCCGTGGGTGCTGCCGGCGCTGTCGGGGGGCGCCGTCGTCGCCGTCAAGGTCGTGTTCGGTGCGCTGTGCGGCGCGGCGCTCCACCTGCTCGGCGCGATGGCCGGCCACCGCGTCTCGGCGTGGGGGCGCGGCGGCGCGCCGCCGCCGCCGTCGTCGCCGGGCTAGGCACGCTGCTCGGTCGGTACGCGGCAGCGATCGCCGACGATCACGCCGACGGCGTCGACATCGACAAGCTGCGCCCCGTCCAGGGCCGACTGGACGACGGCGTGACGCACGGTGACGCCCCGCCCGACGACGGCCCGCACGCCGACGACGGCAAACGGCCCCACCGTCGCGCCGCCGTCGACGACGGCGCCGTCGTCGACGACCAACGGTCCGATCAGCGTCGCCGTCGGCGCGACGCGAGCCCCGGGGTGCACGAAGACCCGCGGGGCGCGCTCGACGAAGCGGGCGAACGGCGTCAGGTGGCGCAGCGTGACCTCGCCCGAGAGCATCAGGCGGTTGGCCTCCCACAGGCGGGCGGCGTGACCGACGTCGAAGAAGAGGCCGGCGTGGTCGAAGGCGCGCAGCGTGGCCCCCTGCTGCAGCCAGCGCGGGTAACCCTCCTTGTTGATGCAGCTCTCGACGCCGGTGGCGGTGCCGTGCGCGTCGACAGCGACAGCGGGGAGGATCGACAGCGCGCGGGGCTGCAGGCAGTGCCAGCCGCAGAACATGCGCTCGCGCGTCACCACGCCCTGCGGCGGCACGCGCCCGGCGAAGGTGACGATGCGGTCGTCGTCGTCGGTGCCAAGCGCTCCCCAGCGGGCCGCGTCGGGGACGCCCTGCAGCACCAGCGTCGACAGCGCGTCGGCGTCGCGCGCGACGAGCCCGCTCACGTCGAGATCGATGAGCGCGTCGGCGTTGGCAACCAGAACGCGCTCGTCGGGCCCGGCCCCGGCGTCGGCCGGCAGCGCCTGCGCCAGCCCGCGCAGCCCCCCGCCGGTGCCGAGCACCACGGGCTCGTGCGTGTAGCGCAGTGACAGGCGCGCGCCGTCGACGTCGATGACGTCGCCGAGCCGGCGCGGCAGCAGCGGGTGCAGCCAGTGCGAGTTCAGCGCGACGTCGGTGACGCCGGCGTCCTTCAAGAGCTGCAGCGCGTGCACGACCAACGGCCGCCCGCAGACCTCGACGAGGGGCTTGGGGCGCTCGTCGGTGAGGGGGCGCAGGCGGGTGCCGAGGCCGGCGGCGAGGATCCACGCGCGGGACATGACCCGGCGTCCTAGCAGAACGGCGTGGCGGCGTACGCGCGGCAACGGCAGCGCAGCGCCCTGCCGTCGTACGCACTCAGCTTTTTCGTCCAACTCTCTGGTCGCGCGGCGCCGAAGACGACAAAAGCACTCCATGGTAGCGCGCGCGACGCGGGTCCTGGTCATCGACGGCGTGGGGGCGACCTTCGCCGGCGCCGTCGCTGCCACCGTCGACGTGCTGCGCAAGGGCGCTGTCGCCGCCGTGCCCACCGAGACCGTCTACGGCCTCGCCGGCCGCGGCCTGCACGAGGACTCGGTGCGCGCGATCTACGCCGCCAAGGGCCGCCCCAACGACAACCCGCTCATCCTGCACGTCGGCGACCCCGAGGCGGCGTGGCCGCTCTTTGCGCTGGACGACGTGGCGATGGCCCGGGCGCGCACGCTGGCGGCGAAGTTCTGGCCGGGGCCGCTCACGCTGGTGGGCGACGCCAGCGACGTCGTGCCCGCCGCCCCGCGTGCCGGCCTGCCGCGCGTCGCCGTTCGCGTGCCGGCGCACCCGTTCGCCCGCGCGCTGGCCCGCGCCCTCGGCGAGCCCTTCGCCGCGCCGAGCGCCAACGTCAGCGGCCGACCGTCGCCGACGACGGCGCGCGACGTGCTCCTGACCCTCGACGGGCGCATCGAGCTCGTCGTCGACGGCGGGCCGTGCCGCGCCGGCATCGAGTCCACCGTCGTCGACGTCAGCGGGCCGCGTCCGCGCCTGCTGCGGCCCGGGGCGCTGTCGCTGCTCGAGATCCGCCACGAGCTGCCCGACCTCGACGTGCGCGCGCCGGGGCTCGCCGCCCACGCCGACGACGCCTCACCCGGCCTGCGCCACCGACACTATGCCCCCGCCGTCGGCGGCACCGCGCTGGTCGACGACGCCGCCCTCGACGAAGCGTGGGGCGACGTGGACACCGGCATGGTCGTGCGTGCCGCGACCGCGCGCCGCTACGGCGCGCGCGCCGGCTTCTGCGCGGTGTTGCCCGATGACGCCGCCGGCTTCGCGCGCGAGCTGTACGCCGCGCTGTACCGGGCCGAGACCGCGCATCCGCGCCGGCTGTTGCTGCAGGCGCCGCCGCCTTCGGCTGATCCCGACGACGCGTGGGCCGCCGTGCGCGACCGCCTGCTGCGCGCCTCGGCCTGACGTCCTCGCGGGCGGGGCCCTGCGTCGTCGTCAGGGCGCGCCGGCGCGGGTCAGGCGAGCGGTGGGAGGCGCAGACAGCGCTCCACCAGCGCGTCCAAGGTCGCGCGGTCGGTGGTGGCGTGCAGAGAGCCGCCGAGCCCGAGGTTGGCGACGTTGGCGTCCATCGCCACCAGCGCCGACGTTGCGAGGACCGTGACGTCGGCGCAGTCGCGACGGTCCTCGATCATGAGGCGCGTGCTAGTCTGGCGTGCCGCCGGGTCGTAGCCGGTGAGCCCGGACCAGTCGTGCAGGGCCACCGCGCGCTCCGACGTCGCGATAAGCAGCCCCTCGCCGACGACCGCGGCGGCGAGCCCCCGGTCAGGTGGCCGCGGGCGACGAAGGTCGAGCGGCCTTCGTCGACGGTCGGACCTCGACGGTTCCGCGCGCGTCGTCGCAGCGGACGACCTCGCCGTCGGTCACTGCGGCTTGGGCTTCTTCGGCGTCGGCGGCCGATCGAGGCGGTCAGCCAGCGCGACGACGTCGCGCAGGCGCTCGCTGAGGTTCGGGTGGAAGGCCTCGTGGCGGACGCGCCAGCCCCAGTTACCCGACGCGAGGCCGGGCGTATTCATCCGCGCGCCCGAGTCGAGGGCGAGCACATCCTGCAAGGGCACGACGGCCGTGTGGGCGACCGACAGCATGACGCCTCGGATCATATCCCAGACGATGTTGCCGCCGTCGCAGGCCAGGTAGCGGCGCACGTGGTCGCGGGTGGCGTCGGACTCCTTCTGCCACCAGCCGAGCGTCGTGTCGTTGTCGTGGGTGCCGGTGTACAGCACGCAATTCTCGACGTGGTGGTGGGGCAGGTAGCTGTTGTCGTGGCCGGCGCCGAAGGCGAACTGCAGGATCTTCATACCCGGCAGACCCACGGCGTCGCGCAGCGCCTCGACGTCCTCGGTGATCACGCCGAGGTCTTCGGCGATCACCGGCAGGTCGTGGCCGAGCGCGCGCTGGAAGTCGTGGAACAGCGCAAGGCCGGGCCCGTCGACCCAGCGGCCGTGGCTGGCGTCGGGCGCGGTGGCCGGGATCGACCAGTAGCCGGCGAACCCGCGGAAGTGATCGATGCGGACGACGTCGGTGAGGTCGAGGTTGCGGCGCAGCCGCGCGACCCACCACGCGTGGCCGTCCTTCTTCATCTCGTCCCAGCGGTACAGCGGCGAGCCCCACCACTGGCCGGTCTGGGAAAAAATGTCGGGCGGGCAGCCGGCGACGTGGGTCGGCCGCAGGTCGTCGCCGAGCTGGAAGAAGCGGCGGTGGGCCCACACGTCGACGGAGTCGTCGGAGACGTAGATCGGGATGTCGCCGATCAGCTGCACGCCCCGGCCCGCCGCCGCCCGCCGCAAGGCCTGCCACTGCTCCTCGAACAGCGCCTGCTCGACGACGCGGCGCTCGAGGGCGGCATGCAACTCGCGGCGCGCGCCGGCCAGCGCCTCGGGGTCGCGGTCACGCAGCGGCGCCGCCCACTCCCACCACGGGCGTCCGCCGGCCTGTGCCTTCAGCGCCATGAACAGCGCGTCGTCTTCGATCCACGGCTGCGCGTGGCGGAAGCGGGCCGCCATGGCCCGGCCCTCCTCGGTCTGGGCGAGGCGCTCGCAGGCGGTGTCGATGCGCGCCTGCTTCCACGCCACGACGCGGTCCCACTCGATGCGGTCGGGGTCGAAGGGCTGCTCGGGCTCGACCTCGTCGGGGCGCAGCAGATCGCGGGCGACGAGATCGTCGAGGTCGAGGAGCAGCGGGTTGCCCGCCAGCGACGACAGCGACGCGTACGGCGACCAGCCGCCGCCAGCGGGCACCAGCGGCAGGATCTGCCAGTAGCGACAGCCGGCGGCGTGCAGCCAGTCGAGGAACGCGCGGGCACCGGCGCCGACATCGCCGATGCCGTGGCGCGACGGCAGCGACGTGGGATGCAGCAGCACGCCGGCGGCGCGCGGGAAGCTCTTCTTCTTCGGGACGGTCGTCATGGGCGACGTTCTGCCCGAGACGCGGCGGACGAGGAAGATCCTTCTCGACGCACCGGTCGTGGGCTTGGGCTGTCGTCGGCGGTGCGTGGCCGTTAGCTTCCTTCCATGTGTCGACGCGCCCTGACCGCCTCGCTCCTCCTTCTTGCAGCCAGCGCCTGCGCCGACGAGGCGCCGGTGGAGCTCTGGGTCGACGGCTTCACGCCCGACGACGTGCGCTTCGAGGTCGACAACCTCGGTCCGCAGACCGGCGAGCAGCTCGCCTCCCTGCGCAAGCGCCCCGATGTCGACGGCGCGCTGCTGCTGCCGCCGGGCGCGTGCGGCGGTCCGTGTCGCGCCGCTCTCGTCAGCGTCTTCGTCACCAACCGCAAGCCCGACGCCGAGCCGCCGCCGGTCATCCGCCTCGACGCGCCGGCCGGCAAGCCGCGGCGCCTGCCCATCGCCTTTCGCGACCAGCAGATCGACCGCGGCCGCATCGGGCGCATCCGCTGGCTCGTCGAGCTGTGGCCCGAGGAGCGCCGGCTGTCGGCGACGCTGTCGGCGTCGGTCCGGCTCGACGTGACGTCGACTCCGCCGGCCGCGCCGTCGCCCGCGCCGTCGCCCGCGCCGTCGCCGTCGCCCGCGCCGTGGCCTGCGCCAGCCCGCCGCTGAGGTCGACGAGCGCTTGGCGGCCCGGTCTGGCGCCGTCCACCGCCCGGGCGCCTTGCGGTGGACGCGACGTCGACGGTACCAACAGGCCATGGCCAACCTGTTTCCTCTCCTCGAGCCGTTCGACACCTTCCGCCTGAAGGTCGGCACGCTCCACGAGCTCCACGTCGAGCAGTGCGGCAACAAGAGCGGCGTCCCCGTCGTGTTCTTCCACGGCGGGCCCGGCGGCGGCACGGACCCGCTGCACCGGCGCTACTTCGACCCGGCGAAGTACCGCATCGTGCTGTTCGACCAGCGGGGCTGCGGCAAGAGCACGCCCCACGCCGAGCTGCGCGAGAACACCACCTGGGATCTGGTCGCCGACGCCGAGGCCATCCGTTCCCGGCTTGGCATCGACCGTTGGCACGTCTTCGGCGGCAGCTGGGGCAGCACGCTGAGCCTCGCCTACGCGGTGAAGCACCCTGACCGGGTCCGATCGCTGACGCTTCGTGGAATATTTCTGATCCGCAAGGCCGAGATCGATTTCTTTTATCAGGACGGCACCAGCTGGATCTTCCCCGACTACTGGGACGAGTACCAGAAGCCCATCCCGGTCGAGGAGCGCGGCGATATGGTCACCGCCTATTACAAGCGCCTGACCAGCGGCGACGACAACATCGAGGCCGAGGCGGCGCGCGCCTGGAGCGTGTGGGAGGGCAGCACGTCGAAGCTGTACCCCGACGAGGGCCTGATCGAGCGCACCGCCGGCGACTACTTCGCGCGGCAGCTGGCGCGCATCGAGTGCCACTACTTCGTCCACAACGGCTTCTTTGCGTACGATGGATGGCTGCTCGACGAGGCAAGAAAGAAGCTGCAGGACGTCCCCACCACGATCGTGCAGGGGCGCTACGACGTCGTCTGCCCGGCGAAGTCGGCGTGGGACCTGAAGCGCGCGCTGCCGCGGGCCGATCTGGTGATCGTCAAGGACGCCGGGCACTCGGCGGCCGAGCCGGGCATCGTGTCGGCGCTCGTCGACGCCACCAACCGCTTCGCCACCCTCCCCTGACGAGCGACGATCGCCGCCAGTCGGGTCGCGGGTCGTCGCCGTCACTGACCTGCGGTGATCGGCAGCGTCCGCCGCAGCGCTCGTCGATCCGGCTGCGGGTCGGCAGCCGCTGGGCGCCGGCGCGGGCGCGTTGGGCGACGAGGGCCAGCAGACAGGCGCGCGCGTCGCATCGGGCTGGGCGAGCCCAAACTCGCAGACCGCGAGGGCCGCCTCGGCGGCGATCGGTCCGTCGCCCGAGGTCAGCCGTCGCAGCGTGCCCCGCCCGGCGGCGTCGCTGCGCTGGGCGTGCAGCTGCGCCTGCTCCAAGTCCACCAGCGCGCGGTTGGCGTCGCCCGTCAGCGATGCCCGCAGCGTCGCACCGCTCGCGTCGGCAGCGGCCACGTCGCTGCCGCGGGCCGCGCGCTCGGCGCGGGCGAGCTCATCGAGCAGCACCAGCGTGGCTGCGCCGTCGCCCCCGGCGGCCGCCGGCGCCGTCGTCGTCAGTACAGCGACGGCGACGGCTGGCGCCGCAGTCTTGCGCGCGGGCGTCCATGGCGGCCCCGCCGGGCGCGCCGGGGCGTCGGCCACCGTGCCCGCCGGCGCGGGCTGCGCCCGCAGGGACTCGTCGGCCAGCAGCCCCGCGTCGGGGGACCGCCGCTCGTCGGCGTGCCGACCCACGCGGGGACGCCCGCGACCAGCGGCCGCCGCGCCGCGACCCGGACCAGCTCGGCGGCGCCGTCGGCGGCGGCCACGCCGCGCCCGCCGCCATCGACATCGACGACGACGCCCCCGGCCACCAGCATGACGTCGCCCCAGGCGCTCTCGATGGTCACGCGGCGACCGGCCCCGCCGGCCAGGGCCATGGCCACGGTTCCGTGCTCGACGCGCACGCGCACGTCGGTGGGCTCGAGGCGCGCGAAGCCGCCCCGCCTGCCCGGGCTCGCAGCGAGGCGCAGGTGGGGCGACGGCTTGAGGCGGGTGAACGCCAACGCGTGCGCCGCGGCGATGGTCGACGTCGCGGCCACCGCCGCGCCGCTCGTCTCGCCGCCCGTTGTTGAACCGGTCGCGAGGACACTGACGCCCATGGCCAGCGTCACGCACGCAGCGGCGGCGAAGGGCCACGCCCGGCGCCGCCCGCGCGCCGGGGCAGGCGCCGACGGTGCCCCGACGGCAGCGGGGAGCGAGGGTGGCGGCAGGCTGGCGGCGCGCGCAAGCAGCCGGGCCAGCGCGTGGCGGGCGCTGTCGACGCGCCGATCGCGACGGCGTCGGTGAGCGTCCGCGCTGTCAGCGCGCGCGCGCGGCCGAAGGCTGGTGCGGCCCCTCCGTCGGCGACGACGACCACGACGCCGGCGACGGAGACCAAGGCGACGGCGGCCACGGCGACGACCGGAGCGGCGCCAGCGACGATCTCGGCGGCGACGGCCGACACCTCGCCGTGGTCGTCCGACGTCGGCGCGACGCTGCTGGTGTCGCTGGCTCCCGACGTCACCGTCAGCGTCGGCGCCGTGCTGCCGGGCGGTCGGTCGTGGGAGCGCGACACCTGGGTGCGCGTCGGCATCGACGCCGGCTACCGCGCCGTCGTCGGGGCGGTGCTGGTGCAGACGTTGCCGGTGGCGCTGCGGGCGGCCTTCGGTGCGCCGCTCGACCCGTCGACTACGTTGGCGCCGTTCGGCGAGGGCTGGCTGTCGGCGCGCCCAGCGGTGGGCCCGCCGGCGGCGCCGGCTCGGCGCTGCACCCCGCGGCGGGCGTCGGTGTCGGCGTGCGCCTGCGCGGCCCGGCGGGCACGGTGGTGACCACGCGCGCCGGGGTCGAGCTGCGGGGCCGGCGGGACCGCTGCAGGGCGGTGGACGGGTACGTCGTCGAAGACGCCGTGACCGCGCTGCCGTTGACCGTGGGCGTCGGGGTGCCGCTGCCGTGGTAGCCGAGCGCCTGTCCCCCGACGTCAAGGCCGTCGTGCGCGAGCACGGCCCACGCGTCCTTGCGCTGCGGCGTCGGACCTTCGGGTCCCAGGCCGACGTCGACGACCTGTTCCAGCAGGTGACGCTCGAGGTCGTGCGATCCCTGCCCGGCTTCCAGAGCATGAGCAGCATCGGCACCTAGCAGCCTGCGGTGAAAATGGCCGAAGGCCGTCCTCGCCGAGGGCTGCGTCCTTGGTGGGGGGCCCCGTCGAGGGCAGCTCGACGGGGGGAGGGTCTGGAACAGACCTGCCCGAGCGATCGCATGCTGTGTTGGTACTCCGCCGGCGTTTTCACCACAGCCTGCTCGATCCACCGCATCACGCTGGACGTGATCTCCGAGGAGATGCGCCGCAGCTACCGCGCGCCGACGATGGTCGACGTCGACGCGGTGGACCTCGTCGGCGACCAAGACGTGGCCGCCGAGATCGAGGCCGCCGAGGCCGAGCGCCTGCTGTCGCTCGCCCTGATTGACGTTTTGCCCCGCAGTGCGACGGCGACGACCGGACGAGCGTGCGCGCGCGCCGCCCCGGGTCCGTCGTAGCTGCAGCGGGCCCGCGGCTCCGGTCGAGGCGGAGCGCCAGCGTGCGCGGCGTTGCGCGAGCGAACGACGGTCACCGGCCGGACATCCGGCCGGATGTCCGGCCGACCCTCAGCGCACGACCTTCAGCGGCTCCTTGCCGGCGCCGCCGATGGTCGCGGCGAAGAAGTCGTTGCCCTTGTCGTCAACGACGACGAAGGCGGGGAAGTCCTTGACCTCGATCTTCCACACGGCTTCCATGCCGAGCTCGGGGTACTCGAGGACCGCGACGCTCGTGATGCAGTCCTGCGCGAGGCGCGCGGCGGGGCCTCCGATGCTGCCCAGATAGAAGCCGCCCCACTGCTTGCACGCCTCCGTCACCGCCTTTGAGCGGTTGCCCTTGGCGAGCATCACGAGGCTACCGCCATGCTTCTGGAACTCGTCGACGTAGCTGTCCATGCGCCCTGCCGTCGTCGGCCCGAAGCTGCCCGAGGCCATGCCCGCGGGGGTCTTCGCCGGACCGGCGTAGTAGACGGCGTGGTCCTTCAGGTACTGCGGCAGCCCGAGGCTCGCGTCGAGCCGCTCCTTGATCTTCGCGTGGGCAATGTCGCGGGCGACGACCAGGGGGCCTGACAGCGACACGCGGGACTTCACCGGCAGCCTCGTGAGGAGCGCGCGGATCTCGGCCATCGGGCGGTTCAGGTCGACGTGGACGACATCGCCGGCCAGGGACGCCTCGTCGACGTCGGGCAGGTGCTTCGCCGGGTCGTGCTCGAGCGTTTCGAGGTACACGCCCTCCTTCGTGATCTTGCCCCAGGCCTGACGGTCGGCGGAGCAGCTGACGGCGATGGCGATCGGGCACGAGGCGCCGTGGCGCGGCAGGCGGATCACGCGCACGTCGTGGCAGAAGTACTTGCCGCCGAACTGGGCGCCGATGCCCGTCTCGGTCGTCAGCTTCCAGACCTTGGCCTCGAGCTCGGGGTCGCGGATGGCGTGGCCCAGCTTGCTGCCCTTCGTCGGCAGCGTGTCGAGGGCGCGGGCCGAGGCGAGCTTGGCGACCTTGAGCGCGTACTCCGCCGACGTCCCGCCGATCACGATGGCGAGGTGGTACGGCGGGCAGGCCGCGGTGCCGAGGCTGCGGATTTTTTCGCCAAGGAACTTCATCATCGACGACTCGTTGAGCACCGCCTTGGTCTCCTGGAACAGGAGCGACTTGTTCGCCGAGCCGCCGCCCTTGGCCATGAACAGCAGGTGGTACTCGTCGTCGTCGGTGGCGTAGAGCTCGATCTGCGCCGGCAGGTTGTTGCCGGTGTTGACCTCGTCCCACGTCGTCAGCGGCGCCAGCTGCGAGTAGCGCAGGTTCGACGTCTGGTAGGTGTCGAACACGCCGCGGGCGATCGCCTCTTCGTCGCCGCCGCCGGTGAACACGAACTGCCCCTTCTTGCCGACGACGATAGCGGTGCCGGTGTCCTGGCACGACGGCAGCACGCCGGCGGCGGCGATGTTGGCGTTCTTCAGCAGGTCGAGGGCGACGAAGCGGTCGTTGGCCGAAGACTCGGGATCACGCAGGATGTGCCCGAGTTGGTCGAGGTGCCCGGGCCGCAGGAAGTGCGCGATCTCGCGCATCGCCCTGGCCGTCAGCCGGGTGAGCACCGCCGGCTCGACGTGCAGGAACGTGTGGCCCATGGCCTGCACCGTCGAGACGCCGTCGCCGTCGAGCTTCGTGTAGGGGGTGTGATCGTCGCCGGTGGGCAGCAGCTCGCTGAAGTCGAAGTTCGCCATGGCCCGGGCATAGCGCGCCGTCGCGGGCGGCCGCCAGCCGCACGTCGCGTCGTTCCGGACCTCGCTCCCGTCGATCGCGCGGGCTCGTGCACCGCGACCTCGCCCCCGACAACCTGTTCCTGACCGCCGCCGGCGTCGTGCAGCTGCTCGACTTCGGCGTCGCCCGCGCCGACGACCTCGAGGAGCTGACGCACTTCGGCAGCCTGAAGGGCAAGCGCGGCTACTTCGCCCTGGGCTGATCACCGGACATCCTCCCGACGCGCGCACCGACCTCTTCGCCCTCGGCGTCACACTCTCCTGGGTGCTGTGCGGCAAGCTGCCATGGGGCGCCCGCGCGCCTGGCCTCGCCTATGTCTAGATGATGACCGTGCCGGCGCCGCCCCGGCGGACCACGCCACGCGCGCCGCCCTGGCCGGTCTCCTCCTCGATGCGGGCCTCGGCGTGTTCCTCATGGCCACCGTGGCCGCTGTCCTGCTCGGCCGCCGCGATGACGACGCGGCAGCAGCGCCTCG
>VGSZ01000168.1 GCA_016874845.1 Deltaproteobacteria bacterium | reverse complement strand
GGCGAGGGCGAGGGCGAAGGCGACCCGGGCGCGGCCTGTGTGGGCGTCCCGGACGGTCGCGTCGTCGCTGAGGGAGCATGGGGAGCGTGCGCCTACGACGCCGCTTGCGCCGAGGCAGGCCGACGGACGAGGACCGTGACCGTCTGCCGCGGCGGCCAACTTGTCGAAGCCAGTGAGCTCGACGCAGCTGGCTGCGCCCGTGACACCGACGGCACGGTCGTGGACCGCGGCGCGTTCGGTGCCTGCACGTACTCGACGCCCTGCGCCGAGACCGGCGAGAAGAGCCGGCCAGCCCAGCTATGCAACGCGGGTCAGGCCACCGACACCTTCGAGCGCAGCAGCGACGGCTGCGCCCGCGTCACCGAAGGTACGGTGCTCGACCGCGGTCCAGACAGTGGCTGCGTCAACGCGCTCGCGCCCTGCTCCGACCACGGGACGCTCTCGTTTCACCAGGCCGTATGTGGAAGCGGTGTCGCGCGCACCGAGGAGGTGACCCAGAGCTGTGTCCGGTCGGTCGAGGGCGCGCGGTGCGCCGGCGGCGCCGACTACGCCGCGTGCGTCGCGGAGCAGTGCACCTGCCCGGCCCACGCGCCGACCGTCTGCGACGGCGCCTGCCTCGACACGACGCGCGACCGCTACCACTGCGGGGCTTGCGGGCGGGTCTGCGCCACCGACGAGCGCTGCGTCGACGGGGCGTGCGTCGCCTCGACGTGCGGGAACGGCGTGGTCGACGTGGCCGAAGACTGCGACGACGGCAACGATGACGTCCTCGACGGCTGCGTCGACTGCCTGCTGCTGTCGCGCGGCGCATGCATCGAGCCGGCCTGCGACCCGGCGGGCGCCTTCGCGCTGCGGATGAGCGCGCAGTCGCCGAACACGGGCCTGCAGCTGAGCCTCGGGGCCAGCGTCGCGGTGCAGGGCGAGTGGGCCTTTGCCGGGGGGCCAAGCTTCGCCGGGGTCGTTCACGTCTACCGGCGGTCGACGTCGGGCTGGCAGCACACGCAGACGCTCACCGCCGCCGACGGCGCCGTGCGTGACGAATTCGGCGCGGGCCTGGCGGTCGACGACGGGCTGCTGCTCGTCGGCGCGCCGCGACGCGCGGTGGGGCAGGAGCCGGGGGCCGGCGTGGTGTATGTCTTCGCCCTCGACGAACAGGCGTCGTGGCAGCAGCGCACCGTGCTGGTCGCGGCTGACCCCGCCGACGGCGACGACTTCGGTCGAAGAGTCATGCTGCAAGACGGCACCGCCGTCATCGCAGCGCAGGGTTGGGAGTCCTCGCGGACGCTTCGGAATTCCGGATCGGTCTACACGTTCACGTTCGACGGCGCGGCGTGGGATGCCGGCACGCGCCTGGGCGCGCCCACCGAGACGCGCGACCTGTTCTTCGGCGCCGACGTCGCGCTCGACGGCGACCGCCTGCTCGTCGGAAATTCATCGATCGTCGGCGTCGCCTACCTGTTCGAGCGGGTCGACTCCGCGTGGTCGCTGCGCCAGACGTTCACCGGCACCATCGACACCGTCTTCGGGCACCACGTCGCGCTGGCAGGGAACGACGTCTTCATCTCTGCCGTCTCGCAGCCCGTGCCCGATCGCGGCAGCACGGGCGCCGTCTACCGCTACACGCTCCTCGACGGGACCTTTGTGCTGCGCCAGACCTTCGTGCCGCCCGTCGAGGAGACCGGTGGTTGGATGGGAGATTCGATCGCGCACGCCGGCGACCTTCTGCTGGTGGGCCAGCACACTGACGTCGAGCGCGGGCGCGTCCATGTCTTCCGCCGACGCGACGCGGAGTTCGCGCTCGAGGTCACGCTGCAGTCACCGCTCGTGTTTCCGCCGGACTACCAGTTCTTCGACGACGGCTTTGGCTTGGCCCTCGCGACCGACGGCGAGACCATCGCCATCGGCGCCGCCTCGACGCCGACCGACGTCGTCGTCGAGGGCGCGGCGTACCTCGTCGACACCGCCCCGCTGTGCACCCTCGAGGGCAGCTGCGCCTGCCGCCCCGGCGCCGACGGACCCGACTGCGCGCTGCGCCCCTTGTGCGGCGATGGAACCCGTCAGGACGCCGAGGAGTGCGACGACGGCAACGTCGCACCTGGCGACGGCTGCTCGGCGCTCTGCGTCGGCGAACGTCCCTGAGGGCGCGGCCCGCGCCGCGCTCCGCTGCACGGCTCCCGACTCCGCCGCCGGCGGGTGCAGCATCGCGCTCACGGACTGCAGCGACACCTGCGGCGACGGGCAGCTCGGACCGACGGAGCGATGCGAGTTTGAGCCGACCACCCGCCGGCCCCTGTCCAACGTCTCCTGCCGCGAATTCGGCGTCGACAGCGACGCCCTCGTCGGCTGCACCCGTGACACCTGCCAGCTCGACCTCGGCGCCTGCGCGCTGGCGAGTTGCGGCAACCGCCGGGTCGAGGGGAGCGAAGAGTGCGAGCCCCGCGGCGACGCGACGCTGCCGACTTGCGAGAGCGCCGGCCTCATGGGCGGCGCCAGGGTCACCTGCTCGTCGTCGTGCCGCTTGGACTACGGCGCGTGCAGCATCCCGGTGTGTGGCGATGGCGTGCGGCAAGGCTCCGAGGAGTGCGACCTCGCCGACCTCGACCGCCGCACGTGCAGCAACCTCGGCTACAGCAGCGGCACCCTCGTCTGCGGCGACAACTGCTTCCTCGACGACAGCGACTGCATCGGCACGTGCGGCGACGGCCGGCGGAACCGGCGCGAGCAGTGTGAGGGCGCAGACCTTGGCGGCTTCACGTGTCAGTCGTTCGGGTACACCTACGGTGACCTCGTGTGCGTCGCGCCGGACCCGGACCTGGCCGACGGCGGCTGCTCCTTCAACACCTCGCCGTGCTTCGACCGCTGTGGCGATGGCCAGATCGGGGCGACCGAAAGCTGCGAGTTCGATCCGACGACCGGCATGGTCCTCGACGACGCAAGGGACTGCTGGGAGCTGAACCTCGAAGGCACGGCCAAGTGCGACCAGTCGAGCTGCCGCCTCGACAGCAGCCAGTGCACGCTGCCGGACGCGGTCGAGACCTTTCGGAGACCGGTCTTCGCGACAGCCACCGACCTCGACCCGGCCAGGGACATCGACTGCTTCGCCTTCCCGGTCCGCGAGACGGTGGACCTGACCATCACGTCGACGGTCGGCGACTGCTCCAACGACAACGACACTCTGCTGCGCGTCTTCGATGACGCCGCCGTCCTCGTGGGCGAGAGCAACGACGCGTTCCTCGACGCGACGCTCGGCGGTCGGTGCTCGCAGGTCTCGGTGCGGCTCGATCCGGGCACCTACCACGCCTGCGTGCGCGCCTTCTCGTCGCGGGCGTCGCTGCGCAACGTCACGGTGACGGCCGCCCAGACCGGGCGCTGAAGGCGCGACGAGCGGTGGACGCGCCGGCGCTCCGCCGTGACGGGGCGCGACCGACACCGACGGAGCGTGACGGGTCGCGATGACGACGGCGGTGTGCGGCCGCTGGCTCAGCGGCCGATGCGCTCGACGGTGATCAGCGGGTCGCTGGCATTTTGGCGCGCGGCGAGGTCGATGGTGCCCTCGATGACCCAGTCGTTGTCGCCGGCGTCGTCGACGAGCACCTGGCGCACGCGGTAGCGCCGCTCGCCGTCCTTCTCGAGGATCGTGTGCCCCGGCTCGCGCGCCTGCACCGTGAAGCGCACGGGGTGGCCCTTGTCCTTCGCGAAGGCCTCGAGCGCCGCCTTCAGCCCGGGCACGCCCAGGCCGCCGACGTGGGCGGCGGCGTCGTCGACGTCGCCCTGGGCCAGCTCCTTGACGAGCAGGTGCAGGTCGGCGCGCACCCGCAGCAGGAACGCCCGCGGGTTCGCGTCGAGGGCGACCACCACCACCGGCGACCGCTGCATCGCGCCGGCGTCCGCCGACGGCTTGTCCTTCGCGTCGGGGTTCACGAGGCTCTCCCACTCTTCGACCAGGCTCGCGTCGACGCGGGCGATCAGCGCGCGGAAGTGAGCCTCGATCGCGGCCAGCGGCTCGGTCTTCTTGTGCTCGGGTACCGTCTGCGACAGCGTCTTGTAGAAGTCTGACAAAGAACGCAACAACAATCCCTCTGACCGCTCAAGTCCATACTCTTTCACGTACTCATTGAACGTCATGTACCGCTCAAGCAGGTCGCGGGCGATGGACTTCGGGCGGATGTTCTCCCCGACCCACGGGTGCTTCTTCGCGAAGTCGTTGAAGGTCGAATACAAGAAGTCTTCGCCGGGCTTCGGCCACGTAATTTTTTCGAGCTCGGCCATCCGCTCTTCGTACTCCATCCCTGCGGCCTTCATCTCGGCTATGGCCAGCGTCTTTTCGCGGTCCTGCTGCTTGAGCAGGATCGCCTTCGGGTTCTCGAGGATGCTCTCGACGACGGTGACGACGTCGAGGGGCCAGGTCTCCGACGCCGGATCGATGAGCTCGATGGTGTCGAGCAGGTACAAGGACAGCGTCTGGTGCAGCGAGAAGTCGATCTGCAGGCCGGCGACGACGTCGACGCGGCTGCCGCGCTGGCGCCGCACGCCGTCGTGCTCGTCGATGAGGCGCGGGGTGACAACGACGAGGCCGGCCTCGCGCAGCGCCTGGAACAGCTGGCGGGCGCGCTGCAGGTGCTTCGCCTTGTTCGTGCCGGTCTCGTGGCTGCGCTGCACGAGGTCGACGAGGCGGCGGTAGCCGTCGCCGGCGTCGCGCTGCAGCAGCTGCAGCAGGATCCCATGGGACAGCGCGAAGCGCGAGTGCAGCGCCTCGGGCGGCTTCGTCGTCAACCGCTCAAACGTGCCCTTGTCCCAGCCGACGAAGCCCGGCTCGGGCTGCTTCTTCGCCGGCTTCTTCTTGCTCTCGCCGCGCGCGAATTTTTCTTCGGCGCGCTTGTTCTCGACGACGTGCTCGGGGGCCTGCACGACGACCCAGCCGCGGTCGTCGAAGCCCTTGCGGCCGGCGCGGCCGGCGATCTGCAGGAAGTCGCGCACCGACAAGATCCCGGTGTTTTCACCATCGAATTTTGAGAGCTTGGTGAACAGCACGGTGCGGATCGGGATGTTGACGCCGACGCCCAGCGTGTCGGTGCCGCAGATGACCTTCAGCAGGCCCTCCTGCGCCAGCTTCTCCACGAGCAGTCGGTACTTCGGCAACAGGCCCGCGTGGTGGATGCCTACGCCCGCCGACAGGTACTTCTTCACGTCCTTGCCGTAGGGCGTATCGAATTTCTCGCCGCGCAGGATCTCGGCGATCTTTGCCTTGTCTTCCTTGCTGGCGAAGTTCGTCGACAGCATCGATTGGGCCTGCTCGGCGGCCTCGCGCTGGGTGAAGTGCACGATGTAGACGGGCGCCTTCCCCGTCGTGACCAGCTGCTCGATGGTCTCGTGGATGGGCGTCTCCCGGTACGAGAACTCAAGGGGCACGGGCCGCTCGGCCGAGGTGACCTCGACGGCGGCGCGGCGGGTGTCGCGCTGCAGGTCGCGGATCACGGTGGTCATGTCGCCGAGGGTGCCGGACATCAGCAGGAACTGCGTGTCGGGCATGACGAGCAGCGGCACCTGCCACGCCATGCCGCGCTCCTTGTCGCCGTAGTAGTGGAACTCGTCCATGACGACGGACGCGATCTTGTGGTCCTCGCTCGACAGCGCGAGGTTCATCAGGATCTCGGCGGTGCAGCACAGGATCGGGGCGTCGCGGTTGATGCTGGCGTCGCCGGTCATCATGCCGACGTACGCGGCGCCGAAGTCCTCGCACAGCGAGAAGAATTTCTCGCTGACGAGCGCCTTGATGGGCGCGGTGTAGATGGTGCGCGTGCCCTCGCTCATCGACTTGAAGTGCAGGGCGAGGGCCACCAGCGACTTGCCCGAGCCGGTGGGCGTCGACAGCACGACGTGCTTGCCGGCGACCAGCTCGAGGGTGGCCTCTTCCTGCGCGGGGTACAGGCTCAGCCTCTTGTCGTGGGCGACGACGTCGAGGAACGCGTTCAGGATCGTGTCGCCGTCGGTGGTGCCCGCCGGCGGCAGCCGCGCAAGGACGGGAGGCAGCGACGGCGACGACGACGACTGGGCAGGCTCGGTCATGCCGCACGCTCACCCGGCGACGACCAAGGTTCAAGCCTGCGACCGCGTCGTGCCGGTCGGGCGGTCAGATGACGAGGGCGGCGACGGCGGCGGTCTGGAAGCAGGCGAGGCTGCCGGCGGCCATGGCGCGCAGGCCGAGGCGGGCCAGATCGCTGCGGCGCGACGGCGCCAGCGCCGCGAGCCCCCCGATCTGGATGCCGATGGAGCCGAAGTTCGAGAACCCGCACAGCGCATAGACCGCGATCAGCACGCTGACGCCGTGCTGCAGCGTGCCGTCGTCGAGCATGCCAGCCAGCTGGGTGTAGGCGACGAACTCGTTGACGACGGTCTTGGTGCCGATCAGCTGACCGACGGCGACGGCGTCGCTCCACGGCGTGCCGAGCGCGAACGCCAGCGGCGCGCACAGCCGGCCGAACGCCAGCTCGAGCGTCAGCTCAGGGCGGCCGAACCAGCCGCCGACGACGCCGACGCCGGCGTTCAACAGCGCGATCAACGCGAGGAACGAGATCAACATCGCCGCGACATTCAGCGCCAGCGACAGGCCCTCGGACGTGCCGCGGGTCGCGGCGTCGATGACGTTGGCGTCGAGGCGCGGGGCGTCCACCAGACCGCCGCGCGCGGTGTCGGGCGTCTCTACCTCGGGCACGAGGATCTTGGCCATCACGAGCGCCGCCGGCGCCGACATCACGCTGGCCGCCAGCAGGTGCCCGGCGATGTCGGGGAACGTCGTCGACAGCATCGCGACGTAGGCCGCCATCACGCCGCCAGCGACGGTGGCGAAGCCGCCGCTCATCACGCACATCAGCTCGCTCTTCGTCATGCGCTCAAGGTAGGGGCGCACCAGGAGCGGCGCCTCGGTCTGGCCGACGAAGATGTTCGCCGCCGCCGACAGGCTCTCGGCCCCCGACGTGCGCGTCGACCGCTGCATCACCCACGCCATCGCCCGTACCACGCGCTGCAGGATGCCGAGATGATAGAGCACGGCGGTAATCGCCGAGAAGAACAGGATCGTGGGCAGCACGCGAAAGGCGATCATCGACCCGACGCTGGCCCACTGATCGACGAAGCCGACGCGCGGGTCGTTGGGCGACGGCGACAGCCCCACGCCGACGGGAACCTTGTTGTCGGCGAGGTTGCCGAAGACGAAGCGCGAGCCGGCCTCCGAGAACGACAGCAGCTTGCCGATCACGTCGTTGGCGCCGGCGAAGAGGCCGCGTCCGAGGTCGGTCTTCAGCACGATCAGCGCGAAGACCACCTGCAGGAGGGTACCCATGACGACGACGCGCCACGACACCGCGCGCCGGTTCGTCGAGAACGCCAGCGCCAGCAGGATCACGGCGACGCAGCCGCCCAGCGCCCGCGCGCGCCCGGCGCCGTCCTGGGGGATCCCCTGCCGCAGCGACGACAAGAGCGCCGCGCTCTTCGCCGGCGCGGCCACGGGCGCCGGCGACGCTGCCGCCGCCGGCGGCGACGCCGGCAGTCCCGACGACGGCGGCTCGACCGCGCCCTTCGTCGGTGGCGCATCGACGACACCGGCGTCGCCGACGTCGACGGGGGCGGGCTCGGCGTGCGCCAGCCGGCTGCCCACGGCGACGCCGAAGACGGTGAGCAGCGCGAGCGTCGTCGGCAGCAGGATCTGCCTCATCCCGCGATCCGGTCGACGAACAGCGCCGGTACCGCGAAGGGCGTCGCGGGGTCGTCGATCACGTAGGCCTTGTGCAGCCGGGCCAGCGCGTCTTCGACGCCGCGGTCGGCGTGGTGCAGCGTAGCGATCGGCTGCCCGGCGGCGACTACGTCGCCGAGGCGGGCGTGGATCTGCAGGCCCACCCGCGGGTCGACGCCGTCCTCGGCGCGCAGCCGCCCGCCGCCCAGCAGCAGGCTCGCCACGCCGACGGCCTCGCTGTCGGCGGCGACGACGCGCCCGGCCCGCGCCGCCGTGAAGTCGGTCTTCTTCGGCGCGCTCGGCAGGCGGCTGCGGTCGTCGAGCACGCGCCGGTCGCCGTGCTGCGCCGCGATGATCTGCCCGAACTTCTCGCGCGCGCTGCCGTCCTGCAGCGACCGCGCGATCTTCGCGCGCCCCTCGTCGAGGTCCTTCGCCGCGCGCCCGAGCACCAGCATCTCAGCGCCGAGCTCGACGGTCAGCGCCACGGTGTCGGCGGGCCCCTTGCCCTCGAGCACGTCCAGCGACTCCATCACCTCGAGCGCGTTGCCGACGTACTGGCCGATGGGCTGCTCCATCGACGTCAGGCGGGCGACGACGGACTTCCGCATGCCGGCGCAGATGGCCACCATCGTGCGCGCCAGCGTCGTCGCCTGCTCGCGCGTCTTCATGAACGCGCCCGAGCCGACCTTGACGTCGAGCACGAGGCCGTCGATGCCCTCGGCCAGCTTCTTCGACAGGATCGACCCCGAGATGAGCGGGATGCAGTCAACGGTCGCCGTCACGTCGCGCAGCGCGTAGAGCTTCTTGTCGGCGGGCGCGACCTCCTTCGTCTGCCCGATCAGGCAGCAGCCGACGTCGCGCACCAGCCGGCGGTAGTCGTCGAGGGACAGGTCGACGCGGAAGCCGGGGATGCTCTCGAGCTTGTCCAGCGTGCCGCCGGTGTGGCCAAGGCCGCGGCCCGAGATCATGGGCACTGGCACGCCGCACGCCGCCACCGCCGGCGCCAGCGGCAGCGAGATCTTGTCGCCGACGCCGCCGGTCGAGTGCTTGTCGACCTTGACGCCGGGGATCTCTGTCAGGTCGACGACGGTCCCGGAGTGCAGCATCGTCGACGTCAGCGCGACGACCTCGTCGTCGCTCATGCCGCGGAAGTACACCGCCATCAGGAACGCGGTCAGCTGGTAGTCCTTGACCTCGCCGGACAGCAAGCCACCGACGAGGAACTTCAGCTCGGGCTCGGTGACGACGCCGCCGTCCCGCTTCTTCTGGATGATGTCGTAGGCGCGCATGGAGGAGCGACGCTAGCAGGCTATGGTGAAAACGCCGTCGGCGTTTCAGCACAGCCTGCTCCCCCCTGGCAGGTCTGCTCCCGACCCGATCGTCGATCACATCGCCGAGGGCGCCGTCGCGACGGCAATGGTCATCACCCGCGGCTTCGCCGCTGCTTTTTCCCAAGTCCGGGAGAGGGCTCCCTCTCGCTCAAGACGTCGCCAGGTAGCGGCGCTGCTGAACTCGAAGGTCACGTCATCCCTCCTCCTGGAATCGGGAGAAGGGGCCAGGGGATGAGGGTCCGGCCCCGGCGCCGGCGCCGCGTCGTTTCAGAGGTCCCAGGCGCGGGGAGCGTCGTCGTCGCCGCCGGCGCCGCGCGACGGCGAGCCGCGCGCGACGTCGCGGCGGGTCAGGGCGTCGCGCTCGACGACGGGGCGGGCGACGAAGATCGGGGCACGCGCCGACAACGCCAGCGCCACGGCGTCGGGGGGACGCGCGTCCAGCGGCAGCAGCGCCGCCTCGCCCCGGCGGCGCAACAGCACCGTGGCGCGCAGGCCCGGCTCGCCGTCGAGGTCATCGAGCTTCACCGCCACGACCTCGGCGCCCAGCGTACGGACGACGTCGTCCAGCAGATCGTGGGTCAGCGGGCGCGGCGCGGTCTTCTGCTCGAGCCGGCCGAAGATCGACAGCGCCTCGGGCAGCGCCACGCCGACGGGCAGCAGCAGCTCTTCACCGGCGTTGACCAGCACGATGGTGTGGTTGCCGCCGGTGGGCATCACCGCGGCGACGAACATCTGCACGAAGCCCACGGGCGTCGTCGCCGCCACCGGCTGCGCGACACGCCCGGCGGCGGCGCGCCCCGCGCCGGGCACGGACCCAGAAGGCGATGCAGAAGGCGATGCAGAAGGCGATGCAGAAGGCGATGCAGAAGGCGATGGCGGAGTGGTGACGACTACCCCAGCGACGAGGAGCGGAACCCACATGGCGTCACCTCCCAGATTGGATTGTAGTGACGTCGAAGGGTCGCTGCCGGACCGACCGACCGTGGGACAGAAGCTCGCCCTTCAGCCTACCTCGATGACGAGGGGGGCGACGCCTTCGCCGGGGATGCCCTCGCAAGCCATGACGACGCGGCGCTTCAGATCCATCACCAGCGCGCCGCACGTCGTGACGTCGTGGGGCAGGGCCGGCTTGGGGGCGAGTCCCACGACCGAGAACGAGTCGAAGAGCGCGCGCACCGTGGCGGGCGCCCGCTGCCCGACGAGCTTCGTCATCGCCTCGTAGCGGGCGATGGTCGAGCTGCCGGGCAGGATGCGCGCGGTGGGCGCCATCTCTGCGTCGACGCAGTGGTTGGTGTGCACGTAGGGGCCGCGGCCGCCGTCGAAGATCACCTTGGTCTTCGTCGATGACGTCTCGACGCCGAAGACGTCGTGGTCGTCGGCGAAGACGTAGTGGCGGCCCGAGCCCACGGTGGTCGACCGCAGCAGCTGCAGCGCCTGCCGCGCGGTGCGTTGGCGCAGCGCCTTGCGGACGAACGCCGGCCAGACGACGCCGACCTTCGCGTCGACGCCGTTCAGGTTGTTGATGGTCAGCGCGTTGCCCCACGACGACAGGCCGGTCATGCCGAGGCAGCCGGTGATCGAGAAGAGCACCGTCCGGCCGACCTCGGGAACGCCGGCGCGGGACAGCTTCGGCTTGCTCGGCGCGCCGTCGTCGTCGGGGTTCTGCGGCACCGTGATCAGCACGGCGAAGGGCTCGGCCGAGCCGTGCATGTCCCACGTCTGGCCGAGCAGGCGCTCGTGGCCGTCGTCGACGAAGACGGCGGTGCAGCCGCCCGGATCGGTGGCGACGTCGGTGGCGACGTCGGCGGCGGGCGCCAGCCCAAGCGCGGCGAGGTCGCGCTTCGTCAGGTCGCGCAGGTCGGTGTAGTGGTTGAGGACGACGACGTGGGCGGGGGTGAGCCCGGCGCCGCGGGCGATGCCGCACAGCTCGGCGAACAGCGCCTCGTCGAACGCGCGCAGCGCCGGCAGGTGGTGGGCGGCGAGGGACAGCACGCTGGCCTCGTCGCCGAGATCGGTCTTCTCGAGGGTCAGGCCGAGGCGGATGGCGTAGAGCGCGCGGATGTCGTCGCGGAAGGCCTCGCCGTGCTGCTCGCCCCAACGGGCGGGGTCGGTGCCGGTGAGCTCGAGCGTGCGCAGGGTCATGGGCCCGTTCGTAGCGATCCGCTCGTCACCTGGAAACCCAGACGTCGTTGCCCCCGCCGCCCGCCCGTGGTGCCATGCGGCACTCGGAGGTCTCTCCCCATGCGCCCTTTCGTCGTCTCCCCTGCCCTGCTTCCGCTGTTCGCCGTCATAGCCACCGCCGCATGCTCGCTGCCCGACCTCGCCGGCTGCAGGCTGAACGAGGACTGCGCCGTCGGCCAGCTGTGCATCAGCAACGAGTGCGTCGGCGGCGAAGGCGAAGGCGAAGGCGAAGGCGAAGGCGAAGGCGAAGGCGAAGGCGAAGGCGAGGGCGAAGGCGAGGGCGAGGGCGAAGGCGAAGGCGAGGGCGAAGGCGAGGGTGAGCCGGGCTGCGCCAGCGAC
>VGSZ01000167.1 GCA_016874845.1 Deltaproteobacteria bacterium | reverse complement strand
CGCTGCCGTGGATGCCGCTGCCGTGGATGCCGCTGCCGTGGATGCCGCTGCCGTGGATGCCGCTGCCGTGGATGCCGCTGCCGTGGATGCCGCTGCCGTGGATGCCGCTGCCGTCGCCGGAGCGGCGGCCGGCGGCGCCTGCGGCGGAGTCACGGCGCCCGCGGCCTCGGGCGCCTCGGGCGCCTGCGCAAACGCTGCGCCGGCAACCAGCGCGAGCAGGACAAACGAAAGCCGCATAATTCCTCCCGTGGCGCTGGCCTCTGCCACCACACCGTGGCAGTTGCAACCGGCCTTCATCTTTCACGTACGACGCGGGGGCGCGCCCGTAGGGCCCGCTTCCGAGCCCTTGCGCAGCTCCTGGAGAACGAGCTTGGCGACCATCTTGAGCGTGTCGAAGACGCCGACACCCGTGGTGGCCGTCGCCTCGAAGTCGGGGACGGTGCGCGGGTTCAAGGCGCGCCGGAGCTCGTCGACGCTCGCCGCGTTCGGAAGGTCGCGCTTGTTGTACTGCACGACGTAGGGGATTCTGTCGAGGTCATACCCCTGCTCGGTCAGGTTCGTGCGCAGGTTGTCGAGGGATTCGAGGTTCGCCTCCATGCGCTCGATCTGGCTGTCGGCGACAAAGACGACGCCGTCGACGCCCTTCAGGATCAGCTTTCGCGACGCATCATAGAAGACCTGCCCGGGCACCGTATAGAGATGGAATCGCGTCTTGAAGCCGCGAATCTCGCCAAGGGACAATGGAAGAAAATCGAAGAAAAGCGTACGTTCGGTCTCGGTTGCCAGGGAAATCATCTTCCCCTTTGCATCCGGAGATGTCTTGTTATATACATACTGAAGATTTGTCGTCTTTCCGCACAGCCCAGGGCCGTAATAGACAATCTTGCAGTTGATTTCACGAGACGAGTAGTTGATGAAGCTCATGGAGGTGTCCAGAAGAGGGGGGGCTTGAGGCGGGTCGGGGAGACGCCTCGCGGCGTCAGCGTCGGAGCGTCAGCTGCTAAAAAGGGAGTCGATGTCGTCGTCGGAGATTTCGGCGAACGGCGAGACGCCGGGGGCCTCTGCCTTCTGCGCGATCACGTTGAAGACCTGGTTGATCTCTTCGGACGCCTTGCGGACGCGGAGCCGCACGAGGCCGAGGCTCGAACGCTGGTCAAAGATGACCACTAGAATCACGCGTTGACCGATGATCGAGATATGAAGATTGTCGCGTTCTCCCTCGTGGAAGATCTGCGAGAATTCTTTCTCGTTGATCAGCTTCGCGATGCCCCCCGTCGCGGCGATGTTCCCCGCGGTCAGGCTGGCGAGGCTGGTGGTATCGAGGTGCGCGGTCTCACCCGATGAAGCGATCAACTGACCGTTCTTGTCGACCAGGAAGACGACCTTCGCGTTGGCCTCCCTCACGAGCCGGTCGCAGACCTTCTTTATCTGCTCGTACTCCGCTTCGTACATGACCGTCTGCGAGTTCATCGTTCCACCTTTGGCCCGGTGCGCATGCAGCGCGGTCGACGTCGACAGGGCGTTGCGTCGATAGCACAGCCGCGCCGCAGAAAACAAAACGAGCGAAGGGTCCCCTGGGCGTTCACCCTGCCCCCGCGCGGCTGCGTGCCGCCTTCTTGCGCCCCGAGGCGTCGGAGCCGGGGTCGTGACTCATCCGCTCGCGGGGGGCCCGGAACAGCTGAACCGGCGAGTAGTGGCGAAAATTAGAGACCCTGCTGGTGTACGTGCAGGCGTAGAGCTCGACTTGCGCGCCAAACCGTGAGAGCTCATTGCTCGCCTTGAACAGCCGCCCCCACGACGCGTTGAAGCTCTTGTCGAGGATATCCTGGTACTCCGCCGCCTGACGGTCGAGCGCCCGCAGGTGACGCTTGGCGACGTCGACCTCGCGCCGCAACCGCCGGGCGGCTTCTTCGACACCAGCCCGGGCAGTCGCGTCGAGCTGTCCCGCCGGGCCGTCGCCCACGGCGGCTTCGAGGCGGTCGAGCAAAGCGCGCTGCAGCGCGAGCTCGTCATCGAGCGCGTGCCGGCGCGCGTCGACGCCGTCGAGGGCGTCGATGGTGTCGGTGTTCCTGATGGACGCGCGGATCTCGTGCTCCAGCTCCTCGACGACGAGGCACGTGCGCCAGCGGCTATCCCGCCGGCTGCGGACGATGTCGCCGAAGATGTGGTCGCCGACATAGAGGATCTCTTCGCCCTTGGCCTGAGCCATGCGCTCAAAGTCGGCGATGTTGCCGCCTTGGTACACGCGCCCACGCTCGAAGCGATCGGCGTCGACCTCTCCGAGCGTCTGCTCGACGCCGCGCAGCGGCGCGACCTCGAGGAACGGCTTGCGGTCGGTGAAGAAGCCTGGCTTCTTGCCGCCGACGATGACGGCGTCGAAGTACTGGCGCCACCCGGCGTACTCCTTGAGCAAGCCATCGAGCAGGAAGGACATCACCGCGTCGGTGTACAGCCAGTAGGAGTTGGTCAGCAGGAACAGGCGCTTGCCCGCCGAGCGCAGCTTGTGGAGCGTCAACGGCAAGTGATCGTCGACAACGAAGTAGCGCCCGAGGTCAGCCATGATCACGGCCTTCAGGGAGCCGTCGCGGTGGATGGAATCGATGGCCTCGCGGACGTCATCGAAGAGTTTCCAAGTGTTGATCCGGCCAAGCAGACGACCATGCGGAGCGTCGGCGGGCAGACTGACCGGCTCGGCGGCGGTGCCCTGCTCCACCTGCCGCTCGAAGAACTCGATCAGGTTGGCGTAGAGGCAGACCTCCGGCATCGAGAACAGCGTGTCGGCCGATGCGAGCGACTCGCTGCCGAGCCGGAGGCGCACGTGGGCGTAGGCCTCGCGCACCTCGTCGACCGCCAGGCGGCGATGGCCATGGAAGGCGCGCGCGACACGCCCGTGCGTATCCATCTTCAGGATGTGTCCGCGCTGCTTGTCGACGACGAGACCGCGGATCACGAAGTTCGGGTCGTAGGGCAGCGCGCGGATCGCCTCGGGGTAGCCTGCCTGCGAGACGAGCCGGTCGACCGTAAGGTCGTACTGCAGCTGCTCCATCGGCGCCTTGTGGTAGAGGGCCAGCGTGTAGTCCATGTCGAAGCCGACAAGCTTCGTCTGCGCGAGATCGAGGTCACGGTTCGTATAAACGGCGCACGCCGGCTCGAAGACCGCCTCATCAGCGCCGACCAACCGCAGCAGATCGACGGGGATCGGGGTGAAGCTCGGTTCGGTCATCGAGCGAACGCTACACCGACGCCGGGTGTCGCGGGCAAATCCATCACCGGGACGAGGCGCGACCGCCATGACCGGCCGCACGTGGCGCGCGAGGCGGCGCGATGACCGAGACGGCTACGCCGCCGGCCCGTTGGGTCCTCAGCCGAAGAACCAGCCAACCGACGCCGCCCCGAAAAGCAGCGCGAGCAGCGACGACGACAAGACGAGGAAGAACAGGTGCCAGAACATGAAGACGACGGTGTTCGCGGTGTCGGTGCCGTGCACGACCTTCACGACTTGGAACCACGCGGCGATACCCCCGAGGAGCGCGACGAAGTCGCCGAGCGGGCCGACGTAGCGACCGAGCATCCCGATGACCTGCATCAGCCCGAGCGACACAAGCCCGACGAGCGCACCCTTGCCAAGGCCACCCTTCAGGCCCATCGCCTTGCCCGCCAGCGTCGGCGCAAAGACCAGCGAGAACAACGACAGCAGGATCACGATCACCGCCATGGGCTCCTCCGGGGCAACACCAGTTTGTCGTAGCACCGCAGGCCAGCCACGGCCACGCGCGGCCAGGCGATCCTACGGCGCGTCATCCCAGCGACGATCACCCGCCGCGACGACGACGTCCCAGGCGCGGGCGCCCCAGGCGAGCCGGCTCTCGTCCACAAGAAGTGGCTCGAGCGCTTGCTGCGCCGAGCGCGACAGCAAGGCCCAGAGGCGCCGCTCGGCGAGCGCCACGCGCATCCGACCATCGTCGCCGAGGAACACGCCACCTTCGAGCGGGGCGCTGGTCCCATCGCTGAGCGACAGCAGGACTCCGTCGGCGCCGGCGACTACGCTGCGCACGATCACGGGGGCGTCCTCGGCGACGAACGGCACAGCGTCGCGACCGGTGGTGACGATCAGGCTGCCCCCTTCGTCGCGGACGACGGAGCGGCAGAGAAGGTCGGCGAGCCGCCGATGGAAGACGCGCTCGCCGTCGTGAAACCAATTGCCCCGGCGGCTGAAGAACAGCCCGGCGGGGGCGTCGGGGCGAGCATCTTCGAGGTCGTCGCGCGGGTCGGGCATGACGCGTCATCGTGCGGTAGCGTCGTCGCGATGACAAGCGTGTCCGGCCGCGAGCAGCACACGGGCGGGGTCGCGCTCCGCCCTCTCCGCCTGACCGACCGTGACCGGGTACGCGCGTGGATGGCCGACCCCGCAGTCATCGAGTTCACCGTGCAGGTCCCCGGCCCGGAGTACGGGCCGGTCGTCCCCTACAGCGACGACGAGGCCGACCGCTACCTCGACATGCTCGTGCGCGACCCCGACCGGCGCAGCTACGCCATCGAGCTCGACAGCGAGCACGTCGGGAACGTGGGGCTGAAGAGCCACGACTGGCGCCTGCGCACCGCCGAGTGCTTCATCGAGGTCGGCGACGTGCCATCCCGAAGACGCGGGGTCGGCACACGCGCGATGTCCCAACTGCTCGCCATCGCGTTCGACGAATGTCGGCTTCGACGCATCCGCCTCGGCGTGTTCGAGTTCAACGCCCCGGCCATCGCCCTGTACCGCAAGCTCGGGTTCGTCGACGACGGCCGTCATGGGTCGCACCACGCACACGGCCGCATCTGGGCCGTCCACGCGATGGCCATCGACGAAGCCCGCTGGCGCGCGCACCAGCCGCACGGCTAACCCCCGAGCGGACATCGCCCGACGTCAGGGACTCCCGCCAGAAGACCGGTGAGCCGACCCTGGTCGGCCCTTCACCTCTGGATGGCGAAGACGATGTCCCCCTCGGTCGGGGTACCGTCGGTGTCGGCGAACCCGTCGAGCTGGAAGCTGAGCCCGAGCTGCCCTTCGAGCCCCTGATCCGTCCGCTCGAAGGTCAGCTCCAGACCCTCGATGCACTCGATGCCCTCGCAGGACGCGAAGGCCTCGATGCCGATCCGGGCCGAGCCCTGGGCCTGTGTGTCGACGATGTCGAGTTCCTGCCGGCCCCCGCTCGTGCGGGACAGCAGGCCGACCTTCAAGCTGCCCGCCGCGTCGGCGTCGAGGAAGACGCTCAGCCCCAACTCGCCCCCCACGACGGGGACGTCCGACGTGAGCGTGGCCGTGGCGTCGAACGCCAGCGCCGGCGTGGCGGCGTCGAGGGCCAGAGTCTGTTCCTCGCTGGTGCCCGAGATGCTCGCCGATGGCCCGGACGTCGCGGTCGTCGCGAGGGCGCCGAAGACGAAGACGACAGCGGACAGCAGCGTGCGCAGCGAAGGCATGACCGACTGTAGCCGAGCCCCGGACCTTCGCCAGTTCGCGAGCCCGAATCGTCGCTCTGACGACGCGACGCCGCTTTCGCGTCGGCTCCCGTGTCAGTCCCTCGTTCCGTCGGGGCGGGCCGCCGACGGGTTCACGGGGATGGACACCGCCACCGTCGGCTGCGCGTCGTACGGGTCCTCCTCCGGGCGGGGCACAGGAGCACGCGCCACCGGAGCCGCCAGAGCGGGAGGCGTCGACAGCGGTGCCGCCGGCGACGGCGCTGCAGGCGTCAGCGCGCCGGGCCGGGCCTGCGCCAGCCGCTGGGTCGCCATCTTCTTGATCTGCTCGGCCTCGGCGCGGGCCTGCTGCGCCTGCAGCTGCGCCTGACGCTGCACCTTGCGGGCGTCGGCCAGCTCGCGCTGCAGCCGCACCACCTCGCCGGCCTGAGCCTCGAGCGCCACCGCGCGCGTCTGTTCGGCGCTGGCGCGCTGGTTCTCGAGCTCGACCTCGAGCTCAGCCTTGGCCTTCTGGGCGGCGAGTCCTGCGTGGACCGCGCGCTGGGCCTGAGTGCGCAAATCGTGCAGCTCTTTCGTCCGCGCCTCAAGGTCGGCGCGCGCCTGCTGGGCCGCCTGCCCGACCGCCGACTCCTGCGCCCGTGCACGCTCAAGCTCGGCCCGCAGCTTCTCGAGTTCAGCGCCGCCGGCTTTGCGCTCGGCCTCGTGCTTCTCGATGAGTCCGCGTGCGGTCTTGTGCTCGGAGAGCAGCTTCTCGGCCTGCGCCCGCAGCTTCTGATACTCGGCGCGCACGTGGGCTTCGGTCTTCTGCAGCTCGGCCAACCGGGCCTCGGCGGGGCGGGCCTGCAAGAGCTCGGCGTCGCGGGCGGCGACGGCCGCCCGGGCGGCGTCGAGCTCGGCACGGGCCTGCTCGAGCTCGCGGCGACCTCGCGCAAGCTCAGCGGACGACGACGACAACGACGACGCAAGCTGCTGCTCGCGCTCCTTGAGCGACGCGCCGACGCGCTCGACCTCGCCGCGCAGGCGGGCGACGTCGGCCTCGAGGGCACGCGCGCCCTCGTCGGCGGTGGCGCGGGCCTTCTTCTCGCTTTCGACCTGCGTCTTCAGCTCGGCGATGGCCTGCTCGCGCGTGGCCAGCCAGCGCGCACGCTCGTCGATGGAGGCGCGCGCGTCGTCGAGGGCTTGCCGCAGATCGCCGAGCTCCTGCTCGCGCTCAGCGAGCTGCTCGCGCTGCTGCGACGCCGTCTGCTCGGCTCCGCCGAGGTCCCGCTCCAGCTTTTCGAGCCGGCGATCGCGGTCACCGACACCGTCTTCGAGCTGCCGGGCCCGGGCTTGCAGCTCCTCGATGCGCGCCGTGCCGCTCGACAACGACGACGACAGCGCGCCGTTCTCACTGAACTGCTGCGCGAGCTGCTCTTCGAGCTCGCTGTTGTCGGCTTCCAGCGCTTGCAGGAGTTGGGCGTGCGACGCCTTCGTCGCCTCGAGAGTCGCCTGCAGCTGGTCGTGAGCCCGCGCACCGTCGGCGAGCTCCCGGTGCTTCTCGGCGAGCGCGGCGTCGAACTGGGCCTGCAGCTGCTCGCGGGCGCGGTTGGCCTCGCTCTGTGCCCGCGCCTTTTCGGCGAGGGTCGCCTCGAGGCTGGCCTGCAGCTGCTCGCGCGCGCGCGCGCCATCGGCGAGCAGCTGAGACCTCTCGGTCAGGTCGGTGTCTCGCGCGGCGATCACATCGCGCGCGGCGTGCAGCTCGTGGCGTAGCTGCTCGGCGCGGGCGCCAGCGGCGTCGAGCTCGTGGAGCGCGGTGCGAAGCTTGCCGTCGGTGTCTTCGATCGTGCGACGCAGGTCGGCGGCGCGTCGCTCGTTCGCCGCCAGCTGCGACTGTAGCTGCTCGGCCACCGCGGCCCCGGCCTGTACATCGGCGCGGGCGTTCTGCAGCTCGGCCTGCAGGTTCGACGCGCGGCGCTCGGTCTCGAACAGCTCGGTGCTGCGTGCCTGCAGTTCGGCGCGCGTCGCCTGCGTCTCGTCGCGCGCGGTGGCGAGCTGCTTCTGCAGGTCTTCGAGGTGGGCTTCGTGGCGTTCGATCTGCGCCTGTCGATCGAGGATCGTGGAGTTCGCCTTGCGTAGCTCGCCGTCGAGTTGCTCGCCCCGCGCCTCTTGATGCTCAAGGTTCACCGTCAGCTGTGCGACCCGCTCGTCGCGAGCGGCGATGGTGGACTCGCGCTCGGTGTTCGAGGCCTCCAGGCGGAAGACCTGCGCCTCGAGCTGCACCTGCTGCTCGTCAGCCTGACGGACCCGGTTGAGCAGCTCGGTGATCCGCTCATCGCGCGTCGACACCGTCTTGCGCAGGTTGGCGATGTCTTCCTTGGCGTCGCCGATGGTCCGCTCAAGCTCGGCGATGCGCTGCGTGCGGTCGGCGAGTTCGCCTTCCTTGCGCTCGAGCACCGTCGCGATCACGGTCTCCCGCTGTTCGCGCGCGGCCCGCTCGGCCGCGAGGTCGTCCCGCGCCGTCGACAGCTGCTGATCGGTCACGCCGAGCCGCTCGGTCAGGCGATCGCGCTCGCCGGTCATGCCGTCGAGCGCCCCCTGCAACCGCGTCTCGGTCGACGCCGCCCGCTCCCGCGTGTCGTTGAGGTCGCGCTCGAGGTCGTCGGCGCGGGCCGTCTCGGCGGCATGGTCCAACTCGGACTGGCCGAGCCGCGCGGTCACGTCGGTGAGGTTCTGTTCGAGGCTCGCCTTGTCCTCGCGCAACTCGGCCAGCTTCTCGTCACGGACGCGCGTCTGTGCGCGACCAACGATCGCGCGCTTCTCTTCGAGGGCGAACAGCGTCGCGGCGACGGCCTCGGACAGGGCGCTGGTCTCGGACAGCGCGCTCTCGAGCTCTTCGGCGCGCCGGCGGAAATGTTCGCGCTCGTCGGCGAGGCGACGGCGCTCGGCGTCGCCGTCACGCACGACCTGGGCGAGCCGGGTCAGGTCGACGCGGTGGCTCTCGACGACACGGCCGAGGACGGCCTGATGCCGCCGCAGGTCTGCTTCGACCATCAAGAGGGCGGCGCGGGTCTCGGCGAGGTCGGCGTCGAGGTCGATGCGCCGCCGTCGTTCGGTCGCCAGCGCCCCCTGAGCGAGCGAGACGGCGCGATCGGCCGCCACGGCGGCGTCGTGCTCGACGATATGGACCCGCTCAGCGAGGGCGCGCTTCTGCTCCTGAAGGCGTGTGATCAGGTTGTCGCGCTCGCGCAGCTCGACCCTGAGCGCGCCCCTTTCGCTCTCGCGCTGGCGGATCTGGGACTCGAGGCGAACGACCTCGTCCACCGACGCGAGCACCACCTTCCAGTGGTGCTGCTCGAAGTCGGCGTAGGCCTTCTCCCACTCGAGGATGCGCTGGGTGAAGTCCTTGCGTTCGGCGAGGGCGGCGTCCTCGGCTTTGCGCATCTGGAGCTTCAGTCGGTTGAGCTCGGCTTCTTTGCTGGCGACCGCCTGGATGAGCTCGGCCTCGTTCAGCGAGTGCTGCTCGTAGGTGTCGCCCATCTGGCGCCCCCACTCAGCCTCCTTGTCGCCGAGCGTCTGCTGCGCCTTCTCCAGCTCGGCGGTCAGCTCAGCGATGCGTTGCCGGAGGCTCTCCAGCTCGATGTCCTTCTGCTGGACCTTCGACTCCTGCTGGCGCAGGTCTTCTTCGCGGGCGCGCCAGAGCCGTGACAGCTTGGCGAGATCTCGCTCGCGCTCCTTGAGCTTTGTCCGCAGCAGCGCGAGCTTGCGGTCGGGCGTGTCGCCGATGGCCGACGGCGGCGGCTCCGGGATGGGCGCGTCAGCGTCGATGTGCTGGATCGACGAGAAGACCTTCTCGACGAACGTCAGGTCGTCGGCGTTGAGCACCGCCTCGCCGCTGCCGCGGGGGGCGGCGCGCGGTAGCCGCCCGAGCGCGCGCAACGCCAGCGGCGGCAACGGGGGCGGGCGTGACGGATCGCGGGCCTTCGCCTTGTCTTCGCTGGCGGCGACGTCGGCGACCTCGAGGACCTGTGGCACGGCGCGGGCCGCGCCGAGCAGCTCACCGCGATCGGCGGGGAGCCGCAGGTACCAGTCGGCGTGCACGCGCTGCTTGCGGTTCTTGTCGATGGCGTCGGGGGTCAGCTCGCTCGTCGTCAACACGATCGCCGTGCCCGGGGCCACGGCCTTGAGCCGCGCGACGAGCGCGAGCCCCGTCTGCGCGCCGGGACGCTCGTGCCGCAGCACGATCACGTCAGGAGGGCTCTGGCCGACGGCGGAGACGAGGTCGGCGCCGGAGAAGATTTGGGCGTCGTAGCCGTCGTCCTTGAGGAACGCTGCCTGACGGAGTGCCTCGTCGTGGTCGGGCTCGGCGATCAGCGCGCGCTTCGTCATAGGTCGTCGAAGCTAGCCGAAACCGTCCCCGCGGCGACTGCGCGGACAGTCGGCGTTGCCCCGGCAAGGCCGCGCCATCACCTATGTAGCCTTCTGTGTGGCCATTTAATCAGGCGTCGTCGCGGGCGCCGCGCTTCCCGCGCTCGAGCCGCTCCCGCACGATGCCGAGCTGGCGCGCCCGGTAGCGGTCGTGGCGGTTTTCGCCGACCTCGTTCTGGTCGTCGGTGACCTCGTCGACGATCTGGAACTCGGCGAGGGCGAAGACGACGCGACCGAGGCTCGCGTCGCTCGCCGACAGCGCGGCGTCGGGGATCCGCAGCGGGACGTCGACGACGAAGTTGATGACGGCGTACGACGGGCCCGAGAACTCGTTCAGCGGGCGCAGGGCCTGATCCTCCTCGCCGAGCTCGAGCTGCAGGTCCGCCGCCCAGGCGCGGTAGGCGGGCTGGCTCTCGACGAAGGCCGTGAAGTTGACGAGGTGGTTCACCGTCTGTGCGGGGGCCACGTAGTTGAAGGGAAACAGCTCCCGCGTCATGCGCGCCAGCAGCTCGACGAGATCGAACGTGCGCCGCACCACGAAACGGAAGCGGACGCGGTCGTGGATCGCCGCCGCGTGGTGCTCCTTCTTCACGAGCAGCTTGGTCAGCAGCGACGTCGTCGACTTCTGACCGCCGGTGTAGCGCACCAGCGGAAAGCCGTCGGCCTGCAGCCGCGCCGCGAAGACGTCGACCTTGTCGACGAGCAGGTCGAACAGCGCCGCCTGCGACAACGGCAAACGGTAGGCCAGCTCGCGCGCCTCGATGTGGTGGACGATGTGCATGACCTTCAGCAAGAGGCATGCGAAGAACCGGTCCCGCCGGCGGCCGCGGCGCTCCGAGGCGAAGAGGAAGAGGTCGACGGCGTCGCAGGACAGCAGCTCCGGCGGCACCTTATAGCCGTGCTCGTCGGTCAGGTAGCGCGCAGCCTCACCCCGCAGGTGCTCGAGGCGAGCCAGATCAGCAGGGTCGTCGAGGTCGCCGCCCTGCAACGCCAGGAAACCGCGTACGTCGTCGAGAGAGTCAAAGCGCAGGCGATACCAGTCGACGACGGAGCCGCCCCGTAGGATGAGGCGGACCTGCTCAAGTTGGGCAAGCGAGAGCGTCATGGACTCCCCAGGCGCGCCGCCCGCGACGCGCTACTGCAACGGCAGCGGGATGCTCACCGGCGGCGGGGCCTTGCCGCTGTAGGCCGGGAACCGCATCGCCTTGAGGACGTTGACGACGCACGCGCCCACCGGCGTGCCACCCCACTTGGAGTCGGCGACGGAGACGTCCGTCGGCTTGCCATCCTTGCCGATCCTCCAGGTCATCTTGATCTGCCCCGAAGCGGCGGCCTTCGACCCGCAGGCCTTCACCTTCGGCAGCGAGTCGCGCACCACCGGCAGGATGTCGGACTTCTCGAGCGTGTCCCGCGCCGGCGTCGTCGCCTTCTGCACGCCACCCGCGGGTTTGCAGTCGAAGTCGAGCACCGGGTCGCAGCCGGCCTTCGACGCCACCTTCGGCGGGTCGGCGCGCGGCGGCGTATCGGCCTTTGGCGTCGACGCCTTGGCGACCTTCGGCTCGCGGGGCGCTGCGGCGGGCTCGGTCGGCGTAGCCGGCGGCGGCGTGGCGGCGGCGACCTGTGTGCCAGCCGCGCCATCGATGGGCGCCGCAGCCGCCGGCGCACCACCCGGCGCACCACCCGGCGCACCACCCGGCGTGGCGGCACCTGGGGTAGCCCC
>VGSZ01000166.1 GCA_016874845.1 Deltaproteobacteria bacterium | reverse complement strand
CGCCCTCGCCTTCGCCCTCTCCTTCGCCCTCTCCTTCGCCCTCTCCTTCGCCTTCGCCCTCTCCTTCGCCTTCTCCTTCTCCTTCTCCTTCTCCTTCTCCTTCGCCTTCTCCTTCGCCTTCTCCTTCGCCTTCTCCTTCGCCTTCTCCTTCGCCCTCGCCCTCGCCTTCGCCCTCGCTGACGAACACGCAGGAGCCGCCCTCGCACCGATCACCGTCGGCGCAATCGTCGTCGTCCGCGCAGGCGAACGCCGCAGCGGGGGCCGAGCAGCCGACGAGCCCGCAAGCGCCGGCGAGCACGACGACGATGGCGACCACAGGGAGCGTGAGAGCATCGAGCCGCATCGGCCCAGTCTGCCACGTCCGTGCCGGACCAGGACGGCGCGACAGCCCAGGCAGGCGAGCGAGCGGCCACCCCGACGGGATGGCCGGTGGGGGAACCTGCCGTGCCGAGCGCGTGAGCGAGGCGCTCGGCGCCTGCCAGTAGAGCGGAGCCAGCTCACCGCGCGCCTTACGGGCGGGCCATCGCCCGAGCGAGGTGGGCCGCGCTTGTCTGGCTGGACGCGGGCCCGCGCCGGTCAGGTCTTCTCTTTGAGAAAGGCGATCACCTTCGGCACCACCAGCGACACCGCGAGCTGAGCCTTGTCCGGCGACAGGCCGGTCTTGTCGCCGACGGAGCGCGCGATCGCCGCCATCATCTCGGGCGGCAGACCGCTGCTGGCCGGCGCGGCCCCGCCCATCAGGCCGCCGAGCATGCCCATCCCGCCGCCGCCGCCGCCCATCAAGCCGCCGAGCATTCCCATCGCGCCGCCGCCGCCACCGCCGCCGCCGCCCATCAAGCCGCCGAGCAGGCCGGCGACACCGCCGCTGCCCAACTGCGCCGCGGCGCCCTCGGCGGTGGCGCTGACGGCCTTCTGCGCCTCGTCGCGGCTCAGGCCCTGCCCTGCCCGGTCAGGCTGTGGACAACGTCGACGGCGCCGGGGGAGCCGGTGAACTGCTGCACGAAACTCTCGATCATGTCTGGCCCCTCTTGGGCCAAGCGTCGCAAGGACGCCGGGGCAAAAGAAGGCGAGGCCCACGATCGAGGGGCCAGACGCAACCGAGCGCCGACCGACGCCGGGGAAGCCGCTTATGCCACGACGACGCCGTCTTCGCCTTCGACGACGCCGGCCGCCGCGAGAAAGGCGCGCACGACGCCGCGCGCGCCGCTCGTGCCGACAGCGCCGAGCACGAAGGCCCCGGCGGGACGCGACAGGAGCCACGCGGTCGGCTGTACGGGCGCCCCGTGCACGAGCCGGCCGATCTTCCTCGGGTCGACGTCGACGAAGGCCGCGACGACGACGCCCTGGGCGCGCAAGGCCCGACCGATGCGACGGCCCTCCTTGCCGGCACCGGCGACGACGACGACGCGGTCGTGCAACGCGAAGTGCGCCACGAGGTGCCTGGCCTTCAAGGCCGCCAGCGCATCGCGGGTGTGCGCGGGTGCCGTTCTCGTCGTCTGCGCCGCGTGCTGCCGCCAGGCGTGGTGCACCACCGGCAGCTTGGCCATACGCCAGCCGCGCCGAAAGAGGCGCAGGAACAGATCGTAGTCCTCGGGCCCAGGACCCTCGACGTACCCGCCCACCTCGACGAGGGCGCTGCGACGAAACGTCGTCGCGGGGTTGCAGAGCGGCTGCTCGACCCACAGCTCGCGCGCGTGCTCGTCGGCGGACAGCGTCGCGTTCTGCCAGGCGACATAACCGCGCATCGCCATCGTCGTCCTCGGCAGCACCTTGACCCGGCTGGCGATGGCCCCAAGCCGGTCATCGTCGCGCAGCACCTGCAGCTGCAGACGGAGGCGATCGGGGTGCATCACGTCGTCGGCATCCATGCGCGCGACGAACGGCGCGGTGCAGACCGCGAGCCCGGCGTCCAGCGCCTCGGCGAACCGCAGCGAGTCGTCGACCCGCAGCACGCGCACCCGTGGCTCGACGACGACGACGGGCGAGCGCGAGGCATGGTCGACGACGATGACGCGCAGCCGGACGCCGCGCGAGCGGAGCGTGCTCGTCAGCGCCCGCGCGAACCACCGCGGCGACACGTCGCGCACCGGCAGCAACACGTCGACGTCGACGTCGCCCGGGCCGCCGGCGCCGACGTCAGGGCACGGGGCGCCGTCCGGGGCGCGCGAAGACACGACGACAGGACCGACCACGACGTCGTTCTCCCAGTCTGGCGGGACGCCGTCCACCGCGCGCGGCCCGGGCGTCGGCGCAGGCGATGTCGACGGCAGCCGGAGGCCCTTGAGCGACCGCGGCGCGTGCGCCACGAAGACGCCATGGCGACCCACCACGGCCCTCCCACCGACGTTGCAACCGTTCTCGCCCAGGTGACGCGTCCGCCGCGCGCCGTCGTTACCGCCGGCATGCCCTACGCCAATGGGCCGCTGCACTTAGGCCACCTCGCCGGCGCCCACGTCCCCGCCGACATCTACGCCCGCTACATGGGCATGCTCATCGGCCGGCGGAACGTGCTGTACGTCTGCGGCACCGACGAGCACGGGTCGACGACGGAGCTGACCGCCCTGAAGCTGGGCCGGCCGGCGCGCGCGATCCTCGACGAGCTGCACGACCAGCAGGCGAGCACGCTGGCCCGCTACGGTGTCGGCCTCGACGTCTACTCGGGCACGTCGCGGCCCGAGTGCTTCCCGCTCCACAAGCAGCTGTCGCAGGACGTCCTGACGCGGCTGCATCAAAACGGCATGCTTGAGAAGCGAGCCAGCATGCAGTGGTTCGATCCAAAGGCCGAGAAATTCCTGTCCGATCGTCTGGTGCGCGGCACGTGCCCGAAGTGCGGCGCCGCCGGCGCCTACAGCGACGAGTGTGACGCTTGTGGCAGCCAGTACGAGCCCACCGAGCTGAAGGATCCAAAGAGCGCGATCAGCGACGCCACGCCCGAGATGCGCGAGACGAAGCACTGGTTCCTGGACATGAGCAAGGTCCAGGATCAGCTGTATACTTGGATCCTCGACAAGGAGAAAAAAAAGGCCTGGCGGCCAGCGACCACGAAGGCCGTCATCGAGCTGGTCCGCCCGTGCCTGCGCTTCGACAACGTGCACGAGCCTGCCTACAAGGAGGCGAAGGCGACGCTGCCGAAGCACAAGAGCCGCTACGCGCCGGGCAAGAAGGTCGAGCTGGTCTTCGACACCCGTGCCGACCTGCTCGCGACGCAACAAGCCTTGCTGTTTCCGACGACGGTCCCCGACGAGTGGGCCAAGCGCTCGATCACCCGCGACATCGCCTGGGGGCTGCCGCTGCCCGACCTTGACCCCGACCTGCGCGGCAAGACGCTGTACGTGTGGCCCGACTCGCTGATCGCGCCCATCGCCTTCAGCCGGGTCGCCCGCGCCGACGGCGAAGAATTCTGGCGCGATCCGCAGACGAAGATCATGCAGTTTCTTGGACAGGACAACGTGTTCTTCTACGTCTTGATGCAGGGCGCGATGTGGCTCGGTTCACAAGCCGACATGCACCGGCTGCCCGTGCCGGGCGAGCTGCAGCTGACCGACGTGACGTCGTGCTCGCACCTGCTCGTCAACGGCGAGAAGATGAGCAAGAGCAAGGGCAACTTCTTCACCGGTGACCAGCTGCTCGACCAGATGGGCTACTCCGCCGACCAGATCCGCTACTTCCTCGCGACGCTGAACCTCGCCGACGACGCCAGCGACTTCAATGTCGAGCAGCTGAACGAGCGCAACAAGTTCCTCGGCGGCATCCTGAACGCCGCGCTCGAGCGCCCCATCTCGGCGGTGCACTCGAAGTTCGACGGGCGCGTGCCCGACGGCGCGCTGATGGACGGCGTCGTCACCGACACCATCCGCATGGTGCAGCGCTACCTGAAGGCGATGGAGAGGTCGTCGCACCCCGGCCTGCTCACCGACGTCGAGAACTACGCCCGCCACATCACGAGCCTGTTCGCGCAGCACAAGCCGCACGACGATCGCTTCCCTCTGCAGGCACGAAAAGACGCGCTGTTCACGGGTCTTTATGTCCTGAAGAACCTGATGATCATGCTGTATCCGTTCGTGCCGTCGACGATGGACCGCGTGCGCCAGTCGTTGAACCTGCCCGCCTCGGTCTTCTCCATCGACGAGCTCGGCAAGCCCCTGCCCGCCGGGCACGCGCTGGGCCCGCAGCTGCAGTACTTCCCTGCCGTCGGCTGAAGGCGCGCCGTCGACGACGCTGTCAGACGCAAAGACGAAGCGCGTTCAGACAATGCGGAAGTGGTCCTTCAGCGTGCAGCGGCGCTCGCGCGAGAACGACAGCGCCGTCGTCAGCCCCTCGCCTGTCGGCGACGCGATGGTGAACGACGTGTAGCCCTCGCCGCCGAGGCCAAGCCCCGCGTACGTCGGCGCGTTCTTCACGAAGATCGAGCAGTCCATCGCCCGCGCCATGTGGTGCAGGGCGTCGATGTTGGTCGAGTACATCGCCGCCGTGTGGCCAAAGCCATGCTCGGCGCGCACGGCGGCAGCGATGCCGTCGTCGACGGACTTCACCCGCACCAGCGGGAGCACCGGCATCAACAGCTCGGTCTGCACGAAGGGGTGGTCTTCGCCGTCGACCTCGCACAACAGCACACGGGTGTTGTCGGGCACCGTCTTACCGATGGCCCGCGCGATCTTCGCGGCGTCCTTGCCGACCCAGTCCTTGTGCGGGTGCGCGCGATCTTCGGCGAGCACCAACCTCTCGAGCTTCGCGATGTCGGCGCGCGACATCTCGGCGGCGCCGTTGTTCGCCATCTCCTTCTTCAGGAGGTCGGCGACGTCGTCGACGACGAAGACCTCCTTCTCGGCGATGCACACGATGTTGTTGTCGAGGCTGCAGCCAAGCACGATGCCCTTGCCGGCGCGACGCATGTCGGCGGTATCGTCGACGACCACGGGCGGGTTGCCCGGGCCACCGCAGATGGCACGCTTACCGCTCTTCATCGCCGCAGCCACGACCCCGGGGCCGCCGGTGACGACGACGAGGCGGATGCCCGGGTGGGTCATCAGCTGGTTCGCGCTCTCGATGGTCGGCTCGCCCACCATGCTCAGCAGGCCGTCCGGCCCACCGACACCGGTGATGGCGTCGTTCAGCTTCTCGACGACGAAGCGGCAGACCCTCTTGGCCGAGGGGTGCACGTTGAAGACGACGGCGTTGCCGGCGGCGATCATGCCGATGGCGTTGCAGATGATCGTCTCGGTCGGATTCGTCGTCGGCGTGATGGCACCGATCACACCGTAGGGCGCGCGCTCCAGCAGCATCAGGCCGTCGTCACCGCTCTGCGCGAGGGGCCGCAGGATCTCGGTGCCCGGCGTCTTGTCGGCGACAAGCAGGTTCTTGTTGATTTTGTCATCGAAGCGACCGAGGCCCGTCTCGTCGACGGCCATCTGCGCGAGCTGCTGCACGTTGTCGTGCACCGCGCGTCGCATCGCCGCGATGATCTCGTCGCGCTTCTTCAGGGTCAGCTTGTCGACGAGGGTGTCGTGGGCGACGCGAGCGGTCTTCACGGCGCTGTCAACGTCGTCGTAGATGCCGCGGCGGCCGCCGCCGCGCCCGCCGGCGCGGCTGACGAGGGCTGGCGACGGGCCGCAGACCTCCGCCGGCGCCGGCGTCGCGCGCGGGTTCGTCACCGGTCCCATGCCCGCCGAGGCGGCAAGGGCCGGCGCCAGCTTCGCCACCACGCGCTGGACGATTTCATCGACCTTGGAGTCGTCGATCCGCGACATCACGAACCCCGAGAAGACAAGAGACCGAAAGAAAGCGAAAGCGCCGGCGACGAAGCCGGCGCGACACGAGCAGAGTCAGCTCTTCTTGTACCTGGTGTCGCCGGCGACAGTGACCTCGTCGACGATGGCCATGATCACGTGGTCGACGGGCTTGTTCTTGGTGACCTCGGTCTGCCGCGCCGAAGACCCGGCGCAGTACAAAACGAGCTCACCCAACCCGGCCCCGACGGCGTCGGCGCAGACGATCACGCCGCCCGTGGCCTTGCCCTCGACGTCGGCGCCCTTCACGAGCAACAGCTTGATGCCCTCGAGCTCGGGCTCTTTCCGCGTCGCGACGACGGTCCCGATGACCTGCCCCAACAACATGCCGCCTCCGAAGAACAAGCGAGCGAACCGCTGCCCGCCCAGCGAGCAGGGGCACGAGCGTCAGCCCGCCAGAGGCGGGCTGACTCGCGCACCTCGCCGTGCGAGGTGCGCGGGCCCTGCGCACATGCACCCGTTCAGGCCTTCTTTGCGCCGAGCGGCAGCACCGCGTCGATGTTGGCGTGCGGGCGCGGGATGACGTGCACGGAGACGAGCTCGCCGACGCGCTCGGCGGCGCGAGCGCCGGCCTCGGTGGCGGCCTTCACCGCGGCGACGTCGCCGCGGACGATGGCGGTGACGTAACCGCCGCCGTAGCCCTTCTCGTAGCCGACGAGCTCGACCTTCGCGGCCTTCACCATCGCGTCGGAGGCCTCGACCATCCCGACGAAGCCCTTGGTTTCGATGAGGCCCAGCGCGAGCCCGGCAACATTGTCAGCCATTGTCCTGCTCCTCTTGCATTTTCGTCGACCATGCAGGGCCGACGCTTGACGTTTTCAGACGTGGATGAACCCAGACGAACAGAGCGTGCGCGATCGGCTCAGCCGCCGCCGCCCTTGCCGGCGATGCCGGTGATGCCTTCGAGCGCGGCGTTTGCGGCCTTGGCCGCCTCGTCGATCTCGGCCTCGGTGCCGGCCAGGTACAGGCGGCCGAACGCGCCAAACGGCGTGAAGTCGACGACGCGGATGTCGGCGGCCTTCTCGGCCTCGTTGGCGGCCAGCGCGATGTAGGCGGCAGGCTCGCACTCCATGATCAGGAGCGACATGCCGGGCTCGATCATGGCGCCCATGCGCAGCTTGTCGATGATCATCGCGTGCATCGGCTGGATGTTCCGGATGATCGTGTTGCTGACGACCTTAGGCTTGATGCGATCCTCGAGCTTGTTGCCCAGCGCCTCGAGCACCGCCGCGCCGGCGGCGTGCACGACGCCCTGGTCCTCGTGGTGCAGCTCGAGCATGCCGTAGGCGCGCTCGACAACGAGGGTGGCGGGCTGCGCCGGCGTCGTCTTCAGCGCGCGGTCCATCAGGCCGTGGATCGCCATGCCGGGGGCGATCTCGACGAAAAGCGAGGCGACCCCCGGCACCGGGAAGTAGCCGCGACAGGTGGTGCAGATGTGCGCTGCCACCTGCGGCTGCAGCGAGTCGAGGAATGCGTAGCTGCGAAGCGTTGCCATCGGGACTCCATCCGAAAGACGAGGCGATGGACTTGCTAACACGGCGCTCCGATCGATTGCCAACCGCGCCCGGCGCCGTGATCCGCTGAGGCCATTCGACGTCGTCAACGACCGTCCGCTAGCGTGTCTCCCGATGCGTCTTCGCCGCCTCCTCTTCGCCTGCGTGCCCGTCGCGCTGCTCGGCTGCACCCCGACCGCCCCCGATCCGCCGCGAGCCTGCAACGGCCACGTCGCGCTGTGCGACCGCGCTCTCGACGACGTCGTCTTCGCCGGCGCCCACAACGCGATGTCGTCGCGCGACGACGGCTTCGTCGCGCCCAACCAGCACACCGCCCTGCCCGGCCAGCTCGCCCTGGGGGTGCGCGCGTTCCTGCTCGACACCAAGCCGCCGCGCGACGGCGACGGCCACGTCGTCAGCGACGGCGTGCTGCTCTGCCACGGGCCGTGCTCGCTCGGCAGCCTCACCCTGAACGAGCAGCTCGCGCGGCTGCGCGCGTTCCTGGACGACGAGCCGGCCACCGTCGTGCAGCTGCTCGTCGAAGACGACGCCAGCATCGCCGACACGAAGCAGGCGTTCGTCGACGCCGGTCTGTTCGACGAGCTCTACGTGCACGACGACGGCGCGGAGTGGCCGACGCTCGGCGCGCTTGTCGACGACGGCACACGGATCTTCCTGTCCGCCGAGTCGGGCGCCGTCGACAGCGACGAACCGTGGTTCCACCCGATGTTCTCGCTGTACCAGGACACTCCCTACACCTTCGGCTCCCTCGACGTGCTGCAGGCGACTGAGTCGTGCGCGCCGAACCGCGGGCAGGCGTCGTCGCCGCTGCTGCTCGTGAACCACTGGCTCGGCAACCCGCTGCCTGACGACACGCTGGCGCCGCAGGCGAACGCGTTCGCTGTGCTCGACGAGCGCGTCCGCCGCTGCGCGGCGGAGCGCGGGCGCACGCCCCATGTCGTCGCTGTCGACTTCGTCGACACAGGCGACCTCGTCGCCGTCATCGATGGGCTGAACGGGCTCTGACGGTCGCTCGCCGCCGGTCACTCACCACGCAGGGCGGGCATCGCCGGCAGGGCGACGGCAGCGGCCGCCTCGTCTCGGGTGGCGCCGGCGCGCGCGCCTTCGTTGCGGTAGCGCACGAGCTGGGCGGCGGCGGCGACGCGGGTGGTCTCGTCGAGGATCGCCTGGATGCGATCGCGGTTCAGCGCCGCCTGCGCGTACTTCGGGTTCAGCTCGGCGGCGCGGCTGAAGGCGGCGTGGGCAAACGCGAACTCGCCGTCACGCTCGTAGGCGACACCGAGGTTGTTGAACATGAAGGCCTGCTGCGGCTGGCCGTCCAGCGCGCGCTCGAGGTGCTCGATGGCGGCGCCGGTGTCGCCCAGCTGCAGCGCCGCATAGCCGAGGTTGTTGTGGGCCCAGGCGTTGTCGGGCTGCACGGCAACGACGAGCGCGAACTGCTCGATGGCCTGGCGCCACATGCCGAGCTGACTGAACGCGCGGCCGAGCCCCTGCCGCGCCGCCGGGTCCTGCGGGCTCAGGCGCACCCACTCCTCGGCGTGCAGGCGCGCGCGGCGGCCGTCGTCGGCGGCGAGGTACTGGCGCACGAGCAGGCGGCGCGCCGCCGCATCGTCGACGTCGAGGGCGACCGCCTCTTCGAGGCAATCGACGCCGGCGGCGGGCTGGCCGGCGCGCAGGTAGGCGTCACCGAGCGCCGCCCACGCCTCCGCCGAGGCGTCGGCGGCGAGCGCCTTGCGCAGCGAGACGACGGCGTCATCGACGCGCCCGGCACGCAGCGCCGCCTCGCCGGCGCCGCGGTGGTCGACGCGATCGCGCGCGCCCTGGGGCAACGCGTGCCGCTGCAGCCGCGAAGCCGCGGACGACGGCTCGGGCACGACGACGGGGACGACGGGGACGACGGGGACGACGGGGGCGACGGGGGCGACGGGCGCCGGTCCGACGTCGACGCTGCCAGCGACGGCGACCGCGGGCGGCGACGCGGGGGATAAAGCGCCCTCGGCGATGTCCATCGCCGACGAGCGATCGATGCAGGCGAGCACGGCGCTGGCGCCGCCGGCGACGACGGCCGACCACAAGGCCACGCGCCGGGCCACCGCCGGGCGCGGCGGAGTGCGGTTACGAGCAGGGGCAGGATCGGGCTCGGAGCGGGCGAAGACGGGGTCGGCGCGGTGCGACGACGCGGGCACGGACGGGCGGAGCATGGCGGGTTCCTCCACGACGCCGACGAGCGGTCGACGTCGCGGGCTGCCTCCCACGCGCTGTGCCAGCGGCGCGCGGCGACACTGGTCGCAGGCGGAAGCGGCGACGGGTGCCCCTCGGCGGGCGGCGTGTCCGCGCGGACACGGTGTCGTGTGGCCCGGCGGCGACGACGTGCGGCCCGGGTCGCCGCGCAGGGCCCTGTCACGGCGCGAAGCGGATGGCGCCGTCGTCGGCGGTGGGCGGCGGCGGGCCCCGCAGCTGCGGCGCCCAGACGCCCGGCCCCACGACCACGGTGACGACGATGGCCACGCCGGCGAGGCCGGCGGCGACCAGGGGGAAGACCCGGCCGAAGCGCCGCAGGTCGTCCGCGTCGCGGCAGGCCTTCGCCGTCGCCGCCACGCCGCCGACGAGCATCACCAGCGACACGCCGGTGAGAAACGGCGTCGCCATCGTCACTGGCAGCGTCAGCAGCGACGCGGTGAACATGACGAGCCCGGCGGTGGACCGCAGCACGCCGGCGGCCACCGGCGCCCACGCCGACAGCACGACAGACAGGGGCAGCGGCCGGCCCGCGCCGTGCCGGGCACCGCGCTCCCGCGGCGCGGGGCGGCGTGCGCCTTCGTCACGGGGCGCGTCGTCGGACGCAACGTCGGGAGCGGTGGACTCGTCGGGCATGGAGTCGTTCTTGGCAAACCGGACGCGCTGGGGAAAGACGGGGCCCGGAGGTCGTCATGCGTCGTCTCGTCCGAACCCTCGTCCTGACCGTCCTGTCGTCTTCGGCGCTGCTGTCGGCGCTCCTGGGGGCCTGCGCGCAGCCCGCCGCCGACGGCGGCTTCGGCGAGCCAAAGCCGGTGAAGGACGACGGCATGATCGGGCGGCCAACCATCGTCGAGCAGCCGGTGAACTGGGACACCGCGCTGGCCATCGCCCCGGCGTTCGACGCCGCGTCGTCGACGCTGACCGTGACGGTACAGCTGAAGCCGGGCTTTCACGCCTACGGCCCGGGCGAAGAGGTCAGCAAGCCCGTCGGCCTCGTCGTCGATGGGACCCACGGGTGGATCGTCGACGGCGCCGTCGACATCCCCGCCGGGCAGAAGAAGGACCTCGGCGAGCTCGGCACCAGCGTGATCCTCGAAGGCAGCATCCCGCTGAAGGCGAAGCTCAAGGGCGGCAAGGGCGCCGTCGCCGGCGTCGTCGAGGTGCAGGTGTGCACCGACAAGGCCTGCGATCGCCCCCGCAAGCACCACTTCACCGTGCCGGGCTGAAAGAACGGCGCGCCCGCTCCCCGCACGAACACCGTCTGCCCGCCGGCCCCGTTCGGGCCCGACGCTGCCCTTGGCTGCGTTTGGATCAGCGCGGCTGACGCGACCGTGTCCCAATGTCGCGTTCGCACCGTGGCACGGGGTGACGTCGGCAAGAAGCCGGCGTCCGCGACGCTTGGCGCGCGGTGGTCAGGGAAACGAGCTGGACGCGGCCATCGGCAGGCGGATCCACGCGGGCCGCACGGCGCGTGGCCTGACGCAGGCGGCCCTCGCCGAGGCCGTCGCCGTCCAAGAGCCCACGATCCGCGCGTTGGAGGCCGGCCGCCACGGCCCGTCGATCGAGACGCTGCTGTCGCTGGCCCGCATCCTCGACCCGACGTCGAGCAGCTGCAGCGCGGCCTCGTCGCCGCTGGGGCGATGACCCAGGCGGACATGGACATCGGGCCGGGGATGTTCGGCCTGCGCACCGACGCCGCGGTGCGCTCGTTCCAGACGCAGAGCGCGCTGCCGTCGATGGGGTACTACGGCCCGCAGACGCAGGTCGCCCGCGCCCCGCAGCCCGGCGTGCCGGTGTCATCGCCGTCCTCGTCCTCGCCGGGCGCGGTGCGGCCCGAGAAGACCGCGGTGGTCGGGGCCCCGCTCGGCGACGGCACCGCCGAGGGCGCGCTCACGTCGTCGAAGGACCAGATGCCCGGCGGCACGCTGCAAGGGTAGAACCACACGCTGGGCAACACCGACAGCGTCGGGAACCCGGCCCTGTGGGACTCGTGGTGCCTCGGCTTCGTCCACAACGCCCACGGCCGGGAAGTGCCCGAGCTGCAGAAGCCGGCGGCCATCGACTCGTACAACGCGTTCAACGCCCATGCCCGGATCGACACCAGCCGCCCGTCGAGCCCCACGGGTGCGCCAGTGTTCTTCCAGGCCAACGG
>VGSZ01000165.1 GCA_016874845.1 Deltaproteobacteria bacterium | reverse complement strand
AGCCTCGGCGTCGCCAGCGCCGGCGACGACGGCGACGACGCGGCCGCCGCCGTCGACCCGAAGAGCGGCATGGGCCCCCACGGCCACCACGGCGCGCAGGGCAAGAGCGTGATCGCAACGCTGCCAAAGGACGCGGTGGTGCTGAAGGTCGACGACGCCGTGTTCACCCGCGCCGACGTCGACCGCACGCTGTACCAGGCGGCGGCGCTGGCCGGCGTGTCGCCCGAGATGGTCGACGTCCAGATGCGCGACGCTTTCGAGCAGCCGGCGTACGAGAAGTTGGTGGAGCGCACGCTGCTCGTGCGCGAGGCGAAGCGGCGCAGCCTGTGGCCCGACGACGACGCGGCGAAGCAGGCCACCGACGAGATACTGAAGACGCTGCCGCCGGGCAAGGCGCTGGCCGACGTGCTGGCCCAGCTCGGCGTCGACGAGGCGTCGTTTCGCGACGACATCCGCCGCGACCTGGCCATCGGCAACCTGCTGAAGGCCCTGAAGGACGCGCTGCCCCCGACCACCGACGACGCCGTGCGCAAGGTCTACGACGACAACAAGGCGATGTTCACCGTGCCTGACGCGGCGTCGGCGGCGCACATCCTCGTCAAGGTCGACCGCGCCGCCGGCAAAGACGTCGCCGACGCGAAGAAGAAGGAGGCCGACGCGATCCTCGCTCTCGTGAAGGGCAAGGACGCCGCGACGTTTGCCCGCGTCGCCGCCGACAAGAGCGACGACGCCAGCGGCAAGGCCCGGGGCGGCGAGCTCGGGGCCTTCAAGCGCGGCGACCTGCTGCCCGAGTTCGAGGCGCTGGCGTTCCGCCTGAAGGACGGCGAGGTCGGCGGCCCGGTGCGCAGCGACCGCGGCTGGCACGTGCTCCGCGGCGGCGGCACGACGAAGGGACGGGTCGTGCCCTTCGACGAGGCCCGCGCCGTGATCGCCGAGCGCGAGGCGACGAAGGCGTTCATGGCCCGCGTCGACGAGACCGTGGGCCAGCTACGCGCCGCGGCGAAGATCGAGCGCGTGGTGGCGCCGGTGGCCTCGCCCCTCGTCGACGACAACGACCCGGGCAGCAAGGTGCCCGCGTGGCGCGCCAGCGCGATGAACGCGCTGAAGGGCATGAAGAACCCCCACGCACAAGGCGGCGACCTGCCGCTGCCGTCGTCCCCGTGAGCCCGTCCCCGTGAGCCCGTCCCCGTGAGCCCGTCCCCGTGAGCCCGTCCCCGTGAGCCCGTGGCCGTGAGCCCGTCCAGCCTGGCGCCGCGCGCGGCCCGCCAAAGCCCGCGACGACGAAGAAGAAGCCTCTCTCCGAACGCATCCCGCAGGAGTCGATCGATGACCTCGCCGCGCTTCCCCGAGCCCCCGCCGTCCATCCCCGCCACGTCGCTCGCCGACGTCGACGCCGCCGTGCAGCGCGTGCACGGCCGCAAGGACGCGTGGGTGAAGGTCGGCATCCCCGAGCGCATCGCGCTGCTCGAGCGGCTGATCGACAGCGTCGTCGCCGAGGCCGCGGCGTGGGCGAGGACGCTGTCGAAGCTGAAGGGCATCGACGAGTCGTCGCCGCTGCACGGCGAGGACTGGATCGCGGGGCCGTGCGTCACCGCGCGCAACCTGCGGCAGCTGGTGGCGGCGCTGAAGGAGGGCGGCCAGCCGAAGCCGCCGAAGCTGACCCAGCGCCCCGATGGGCAGTGGGTGGCCGAGGTGCTGCCGTGGAGCCTGTTCGACAAGCTCGCCTTCACCGGCTGGAAGGGCACGGTGTGGCTCGAGCCGGGCAAGGCGCCGACCCAGGGGCGCATCTACCGCGAGGTGCAGACCCACGGGAAGCTGGCGCTCGTGCTGTCGGCGGGCAACGTGACGTCAATCGGTCCGATGGACGTGCTCTACAAGCTGTTCGCCGAGAACGAGGTCGTCGTCATGAAGATGAACCCGGTGAACGAGGTGGGCGGGCCGCACATCGAGCGCGCCTTCGCCGCCCTCGTGCAGGCGGGCTATCTGGCCGTCGTCTACGGCGGCGGCGACATAGGCAAGCACCTGACCGATCACCCGCTCGTCGACACCATCCATATCACCGGCAGCGACCGCACCCACGACGCGATCATCTGGGGCGGCACGCCCGAGGAGCAGGACAAGAACAAGCGCGCCGGCACGCCGCGGCTGCAGAAGCCCATCTCGTCAGAGCTCGGCTGTGTGACGCCGGTGCTCGTGCTGCCCGGGCCGTGGAGCGACAAGGACATCGCGCGGCAGGCCGACCAGATCGCGGGCATGGTGACGCAGAACGGCTCGTTCAACTGCAACGCCGCCAAGGTCGTCGTCACGTGGAGGGGCTGGCCGCTGCGCGACAAGCTGCTCGGCGCCCTCGAAGAGGCGCTGCGCCGGGCGCCGGCGCGCAAGGCGTACTACCCGGGCGCGCAGCAACGCTACAAGAATTTCCTAGAGAAGTACCCGAACCACAGGATTCTGGGTCCGACGGGCGAGGGCATCGTCCCCTGGACGCTGCTGCCCGGCGTGGCGCCGAAGCGGGGCGAGTACGCGCTGACCAACGAGGCTTTCTGCGGCGTGCTGGCCGACTGCACGCTCGAGGCTGCCGACGAGAGCGCCTACCTCGACGCGGTGCTGTCGTTCGCCAACGACGACTGCTGGGGCACCCTGTCGTGCATGGTGATGGTGCACCCCGAGACCGAACAAAAATACGCGGCGAAGTTCGATCATTTGATCGCCAACCTCCGCTACGGCGGCATCGCCGTGAATGGCTGGGCCGGCGGCGTCTACGGCATGTGCCAGACGACGTGGGGCGCGTATCCGGGGCACACCCTCGAGGACATCCAGAGCGGCCGCGGCGTCGTGCACAACACGCTGCTGTTCGATCATCCGCAGAAGTCGGTGCTGCAGTACCCGTGGAACCTGCAGCCCAAGGCGGTGTGGGCGGCGTCGCACAAGTCGCTGCGCGACGTCGGCCCGGCGCTGCTGGCGTCGGAGGCGTACCCCGGCTTCACGAAGCTCCCGCGGCTCGTGCTCGCGGCGCTGCGCGGCTGACGCGGCGCGCCGACGGTCTCTCCCGCGCGCGCCGCGCGGCCCGGCGCCGGGTCGTGCCGTGCGGCTGCTGCGCGCGGTCGCCATCTTCGTCCCCGCCGGCGGCGTCCCGACTGTGTTCGGCGGCGCGGACTGCGTGCCCGAGAGCGGCATCGGCGCGGCCGCGGACTGCTGCGACTGTCTAGGCGACTTCGCCCCCGACGGCGCCGCGTCGTCGCGGCGGCGGGGCAACTGCCTGCCGACGCTGCCCGGCGTGCCGAACCTCGGCGTCTCCGACGAGTAACAGGTCTGCGCCGAGGCCGCGGGGCAGGCGCTGCCGGGCGCGGGCGACGGGGTCGCCGTCGTAGCCGCGTGCCTCGACGAAGGTCACCCGTGCGACGCCCCCTGCGCCCGGACCGCCGCCGTCGGCGTGACCTTCGACCCGCGGCAGCGCCGGGCGATGGCGACCTGCGATCCCGACGCTGCGACCTGCAGATCGCAGCCAGCCCCCGACCCGACCGCCCGGGCCGCCGCCGCCGCGGTGTGACGCCGCCGCGCCGCACCGCGCCGCCGCTTCGGCGGTGGCACGCAGACTGCTAAGGAGATGGCATGCGTCGTTTGGCTCTCCCCGTCGTCGCCCTGCTCTGGCTGCTGCCGGCGTGCGCCGAGGTTGAGTTCTCGCCGCCGGTCGGCCTCGACGGCGCGTTCAACAGTGACGACGCCCACGACGGCGCCGTGGTCACCCCCGGCTGCGACCCGGCGACGATCGTCACCGCCGGCGACGCGGTGTGCGCGACCTGCTCGTTCGCGCCCGTCGACGACGACGCTGCGCCCCGTCCCCCTAGCGCCATCTGCGGCGACGCCGTCGTCGCTCCATGCGAGACGCGTCAGAACAGCGTCGGCGCCGCCTGCCAGCTGTGCGTCACCGACGCCGGCGAGCTCCTGTACGACGACTGCTTCACCGCCGACGCCCGCGCCCCCGAGGGCCGCGCGTGCGAGACGAGCCCCGGCGACACCCCCGGCGAGGAGTGCCGCACCTGCTTCGACGCCGACGGCAGCGTCGTCTCCGTCGGCTGTGGCCCGCGCGCCGAGTCGTGCGAAGACGCTGTCGTCGACGGCCGCGCCTGCCAGGTGTGCACCGCCGACGGCGCGGTGGTGTCGTCGACGTGTGCGCCCCCCGATCTCGACCCGAGCCGCTGCGTCGCCTTCGGCAACGAGCTCGGCCGCTGCGTCGACTGCTACGACGACAACACCCTGCTCTCGCACGAGTGCACCGACGCTGGCGCGGGCGGCACCGTCGTCTGCTCGCAGACGGTGGCGCCCGAGGGCCTCGTCTGCACCGTGTGCACCGACGCCGCCGGCGCCGTCGTCGAGCGTGCGTGCGAGCCGGCGCTGCCGCAGCCGGCGCGCTGCGCCGACCTCGTCTACGCCGAGCAGCGCTGCGTCGTCTGCGTCGACGCCAGCGACGTCGTCGTCCGCGTCGAGTGCCACCGCAACGACTGCGACACCGCGCTCGCCTGCCGCGTCGACGGCGACTGCCCCGCCGACCTCGCCTGCTTCGACGGCGCGTGCGTGCCGGTCGCCGGCCGGGGCGCCGAAGAGCCGGGCGCCGCCGCCTGCCCCGCGCCCCCTGCCTGCACCAACGACGTCGACCGCAGCGGCAACGTCTGCCGCACGTGCCCGCGCGACGACGGCGTCACCGAGACCCGCTGCATGCCCTCGTCGCGCCTGTCGTGCGAGACGATGCCCGAGGACCGGCTGCCCGACGCCGGCGCGAGCCTCGGCGAAGACGGCGAGAGGTCGCCCGAGCAGCCGTCGCAAGGTCGCGTGTGCACGCTGTGCCGTGACGCGCCGTCGGGCGTCGAGGTCTACCGCGACTGCGAAGGCAACGGCGCGGTGCCGCCGCCGTTCTGCTTCGACGATGTCGACGTCGGCGGCGCCCGCTGCACGCTGTGCGTCGACGCCGTGTCGGGCGCGCCGGTGTATCGGTCGTGCCCGCTGGACACCTGCGCCGGCATGCACACCGACGTGCTCGTCGACGACGGCGGCCGCCCCTTCGCCTTCGACGGCCCCATCGCCCAGATCGGGCGCGTGACCTGCGAGCAGTGCCGCCAGGGCGACACGGTGGTCACCGAGGACGTCGTGGGCCGCTTCCAGCCCCGCTGCATCGTCGACAGCCCCTGCACCAACCAGCCCGCCGACCCGACGCAGCCCTGCCCGCTGACGACGCGGCTCGTCCTGGCGCCGCTGTCGTGCGCCCAACCGTGGGACGGCTTCGACGAGTCCGTCGGCGAAGCCGACGAGCTGCGCGCCGTCCTCGAGTTCCTGCTGCACGGCGGGGTGTTCGCGGTGAGCGCCGAGCAGACAGCGACGGCGACGGAGGCGTGCGACGCCTGCACCTGCGAGCGGGGCGACCGCATCGCCGTCGAGGTATGGTCGTACGACGAGGAGCGGGCCCGCGCGCTGCTCGACGACGTCGTGGTGCCCTGACTGTCCCATGTGAGGTCCCGGAGCGGAGCGCGGGCGCGAACAACGTCGTCGTCGGGCGAACGTTCAGCAGGGACCGGGAAGCACGGGGATGCAGGGGTCGGTGTCGTCCTGGTCTGCCCAGTCGACGAACCCATCGCTGTCCGCGTCGACACCGAGGCGAACGGAGCCCGCGCTGGTGCCGTCGGTGACACCGTCCCCCTCGCTGTCGCGGTCGCGCCAGGCCGGGAGGCCGTCACGCAGGCGCTCGAAACGGCGGCGAAGCACGCGCGCACGTCGGGTGGGTGCTCACCCGCGACCCCGACTTTCACCGGCCTGACGACGCACCACAGCGCGCGGTGGTGTTCCTCGACCTGCTCCGACAGGAGCGCGCGGCAGCGCGGCCGACGGCGGTCGCGCGTACGCCATCGCCGTGGGGCTTCGCCGCCGGCGGCCTCGCTGCCGCGGTCGGTTGCCGCCGGACTCGGCAGTCTCGGCGCGCTGGCGCTTGCCCAGGCCGCCCAAGCCGAGGCCCGCTCGTCATCGGTGAGCGCGGCGGCCAGCGCCTCGAGCCACAGGTCGCGCGCGCGGTCGTACTCGAAGGCGCGCTCGGCGACCGCAGCGTCTTCGGCCACGGCCGGGGCGCCGACCAGGCGAGGAGAAGGCGCCTAGAGAGCAACAACGCCAGCGTTTTCGGGGGAAAGGCTCGCAGGGATGCCCGCGGTGCCGTGGGCGACGGCTGGCCGGAGAGATGGGCAGCGGTCGTGGCCACCGTTGGCCAGCCGAACGAATGGCGCGTGGAACGGCTCGCTCGAGGCGGGACGCCGCTGCCGCGTGTGGGTGCGCGTCGGCGCTGGCACGCTTCCGGCTTTGGGCGACGGGGTCGGCGGCGGTCCGGAACGGCGGCGACAGACGGCAGGAAGGGCCAGCGCTCCGCAGGGAGTGGGTCTGGCGACGGGGCGTGCCTGCGGAGGCGCGCTTCAGGTGGACGTCGACGTCGCTGCGGCCGAGCCCGTGGCGGCGCCGGGACGTGCGTGGGGGAGGACGCGCGTGGACACCCCGCCCGTGGGAGGGCCCGAAGGGCGAAGTGTGTCGACCGGACTCCCCCGACGACGGCGCGTCAGCCGGGTTCGACGACCTCGACGACGTCCACGACGAGCGCGGTCGCGTTGTCCTTGCCGCCGCCCGCCAGCGCGTGCTCCACCAAGCAACGCGCGGCATCGCTGCGGGTGCGGTTCGTGCAAAGTGCCAGCAGCTGCTCGGGCGTCTCGAGATACCCGTGCACGCCGTCGGAGCAGAGGACGAAGCGGTCGCCGGCCTTCGTCTGGAGCGCGAACGTGTCGACCTCGACGTACTCGTTGATCCCGACAGCCCGCGTGATCACGTTGCCGTAGGTCGCGGTCCTCGCCTGCTCCGGCGTGATGGCGCCGGACTTCAGCTGCATGTTGATGAGCGTGTGGTCCTCGGTGATCTGGATCGGCTGCTCGTCGCGCAGCAGGTACACGCGGCTGTCGCCGACCTGCCCGACGACGGCCACCGGCCCGATCCACACCAGGCACGACAGCGTCGTGCCCATGCCTTTGCGCGCCGGGTCCTGGTCGGCGAGCCCGAAGATCATGTACGTGGCCGCCTGGATCGCCGCCTCGACGACGCGCCTCGATGACGCGCGGTTCTCTTCGGTGTCGTGGGCTCGCAGCGCCGCCAGCGTGCTGGCGCCACGCTTCACCATCGTGAAGACCTGGTCGCAGGCTTCGGCCGAGGCAACCTCGCCACCCGCGTGCCCGCCCATGCCGTCGGCGACGACAAAGAGGCCGAGCTCGTGGCTGATGAGGTAGCTGTCCTCGTTCTTCTTGCGCTTGCGGCCGACGTCGGTGAGGGCGATGGATTCGATGTTGAGCGGCACCGAGGTCTTCTACGACGCCCGCCCGCGCCCGCACACCCCGAAACATTATGACCTCGGCGCTGCGCCGCGCCCCCTGCTACGCTGGTCGCGCCGCCGTCGACGCTGCGCCCCGCACCGTCGTCGACCGCCGCGGAGCCATGCCCCGGTGAGCCCCCCACCCTTGCAGCCCACATCCCCCTCCCCCGCCCCGCATGGCCCGGATGCCGCGCCTGCCGACGCCGGCAAAGACGACGACGACGCCGGCCTGCTCGGGCGCCTCGGCTACGCGCAGGATCTGCAGCGGCGGATGGGACGGTTCTCGAACTTCGCCGTCTCGTTCTCGATCATCTGCATCCTCGCTGGCGGCATCACGGCGTTTCCGGCGGCGCTCGGGGCGGGCGGTGGGCTGTCGGTCGGGCTCGGCTGGTGCACGGGCGCAGCCTTCGGGCTCGTCGTCGCCGTCGCGATGGCGCAGATCGCGTCGGCCTATCCCACCGCCGGCGGCCTGTACCACTGGGGCTGCACGCTGGGCAGCCGCGGGTTCGGCTGGGTGACGGCGTGGTTCAACCTGCTCGGCCTGATCCTCGTCGGCGCTTCGGTCAACGTCGGTCTGTACGATCCCTTCTTCAAGACCCTCGTCGCGCCGACCCTCGGGCTCGACACCGCCGGCTGGGGCGCCGCGCACCAGCTGGCGTTCGTGCTGCTGGCGACGACGAGCCAGGCGGCGCTGAACCACAAGGCGGTGGCGCTGACGACGAAGCTGGTCGAGCTGTCGGGCTGGCTCATCTTCTTCGTCGCCATGGGGCTGACGGTGACCCTGTGGCTGTGCTCGACGACGCCGCTCGACCCGAGCCGGCTGTGGACCCTGACGAACTTCACCGGCGCGCCCGGCAGCATGTGGCCTTCGTCGTCGAACACCGTGATGGTCTTTCTTTCGGGGCTGCTGCTGACCATCTACACGATCACCGGCTTCGACGCGTCGGCGCACACCGCCGAAGAGACCGTCGACGCCGCCCACAACGTGCCCCGCGGGATCGTGTCGTCGGTGCTGTGGTCGTCGCTGTTCGGCCTCGTCATGATCGCGACCTTCGTGCTCGTCATGCCCGACCTGCAGGAAGGCGTGCGCCAGGGCTCGGGGTACTTCGCCGCGCTCTTGCAGTCGGCGCCCGTCGCGCCGCGCGCGGCGCTCGCGGTGCTGCTTTTCGTCGTCAACTATCTGTGCGCGCTGGCCTGCCTGTTGTCGACCTCACGGATGGTGTTTGCCTTCGCCCGCGATGGCGGCCTGCCAGCGTCGAAGGCCCTCGCCACCGTCGACCCACGGACGAAGACGCCGGTCGCCGCGGTCTGGGGCGCAGCGGTGTGCGGCGTGCTCGTCACGCTCTACGCCGACGCCTTCGCGGTGCTGTCGACGGCCTGCGCGGTGTTCCTGTACGTCAGCTACGTGCTGCCGGTCGCGGCCGGGCTCGTCGCCGAGGGTCGCACGTGGACGCGCAAGGGGCCGTTTCACCTCGGGTGGGCCTCGCGCCCGCTCGCCGCCCTCGCCGTCCTCGGCGGGGCCACGCTCATCTTCGTCGGCGTTCAGCCCCCGAACGAGAAGGTGCTCGGGCTCATCGTCGGCCTGCTCGCGTTCCTCGCGCTGCTCTGGTGGGTGCTCGGCGAGCGGCGGCGGTTCCGCGGGCCGCCGAACCTTGACGGCCGCCCGGGTTCAACGACGTGAACGCGCCGCGGACGCTCGCCCGGCCTCACTCCGGCGACGGTGCGAGCAACGCCCAGGACACGCCGCCAGCGGCGGCGGCGACGCCCACCGCGACGCCGACGACGCCAGCGACGGTGGCCGGCTGGCCCCACGACTCCCACGCCGCGCGCGCCTGATCCTGCTCGGCCTGCAACGCCGTCGCGTCGACGCGGTCGCGCTCGGCGCCCGCGATCTTCTCGGCCGCGGCGGCGTGGGCAAACCACGGCGTCGCGCCGACGCCGACGCCGGCGACGCCGAGGGCCGCCACGCCGCCGCCGACACCGCCGACGAGCCACCCCCAGGCGCGACCGTCGACCGTCGACGCCGAAGACGGCGGCGGCTCCACGACGACCGGCGGCGGCGGCGGCGGCGGCGGCTCCACGACGACCAGCGGCGGCGGCGGCAACAGCGGACAGGCGACGCCAGGACCGCCCTTGGCGATGCGCTTGTCGAGCGCCGCGATCCTCGCCTTCGCGTCGGCGCGCTGCGCCTTCGTCGCCGTGGGCAGGGCAGCGCCCTGCTGCAGGAACGCGCGCGCGCCGCCCAGATCACCGCCGAACTCGGCCGCCTGCGCTGCGTTGGCGAGCAGGTCGACGGTAGGAGCGAGGGTGTGCGCCTGCTCGAACAGTCGGGCGGCGCGGCACCAGTCTTCCTTGTCGATGGCCAAGAAGGCCTGCTCCTCGAGCGCCGCGGCCTCGCCACGCGCCGGGTCAGCCGCCGTCGAAGGCGACGGGGCGGCACCCCACAGGAGCAATACCAACGGCAGCATCGTTCACCGGGTGAGGACGCGCTTGAACGCGTCCTTCTTGTCGGCGGAGGCCACGGGCGACGGTGAGGCCGGCGGCGGCTTCGACGCGGCCGGCGTCCTGAGCGGCCGCGACAGGGGAGCCGCCGACGGTGGGCGCGGCGCGGCGTCGTCCACGTGCGTCGGCGCGGCAAGCGCCGGCGAAGACGGTGACGGTGTCGACGGCGCGGCGGTGGACGGCGCGGCGGTGGACGCAGGCGAAGACGGCGCGGCGGTGGACGCAGGCGAAGACGGCGCGGCGGTGGACGCAGGCGAAGACGGCGCGGCGGTGGACGGCACGACGGTCGACGCCAGCGAGGACAGCGCGGCAGTGGACGGCACGACGGTCGACGCAGGCGTGGACGGGGCCTGGTCCAAGGACGGGGCCGGGTTCGACGAAGTGGTCGCAGACGCCGTCGCCGCAGACGATGGCGACGACGGCGCGGAGGGCGCGACGATGATGGGGGCCGCGGCCTCGCCTTCGGACGAGGGGCGCAGCACGAGCGCACCGCCGGCGACCACGAGCGCGATGAGCAGCACCACGAGGGTCGCGGCGGCCCAGCGCAAGTCGCGCGCTGGCGCCGGGGGGGCCACCGAGCCGGTCAGCGAGACCGACGACTCCAGCGACACCAATGGCGGCGACGCGGCCGGCGGCAGCGACAACGCGAGCTTGCCCCCTGCCCGGGGGGGAGGGGAGGCAGGCGGGAAGGCAGTGGGGCCGTCGTGCCCCGCGTCGGCGAGGATGGTCGAAGGCGATGCGAACGCGGCGGACTCGGTCCAGACCCCGCCGCCGCCGGTCACTGCCGTCACGGCGCCGCCGTCGTCGAAGACGGACTCCACGCGACCGCTGCCCGTCCCGCCCTCGGCGGGGATACGCGCGTTGACGACGGTGACCGGGACGACGCCCGGGTCGAGCATCGCCGTCTCGAGGGCCTCACCGAGCTCACGCATCGACTGCCAGCGCTGCGCCGGGCTCTTCTCGAGGCAGCGCAGGACGACAGCGTCGACGGCGGCGGTGAAGCCGGGGTTGGTGACCCGCGTGAGCATCGACGGCGGCGGCGACGAGATCTGGTGCCGCACGATGTCGGCGAGGCTCTCGACCTCCCACAACGGCACGCCGGTGAGCATGCGGTACAGCAGGATGCCCAGCGCGTAGACGTCGGTTCGGGCGTCCACCGGCGACGACGTCAGCTGCTCGGGCGCCATGAATGGCAGCGTGCCGATGAGGGCGCCGGCTCGGGTCAGGCCCTTGGTCTGCTCCTCGTTGGACAGCTTGGCGACGCCGAAGTCGAGGATCTTGGCGACCTCCTCGCCCTCGTCGTGCACGAGCATGACGTTGGCGGGCTTAAGGTCGCGGTGCACGACGCCGAGGTCGTGGGCCGCCTGCATGCCGCGGCAGAGCTGGCGCCCGATGGCCACCGCCCGCGCCGGCGGCAGCCGACCCACGCGGGCCAGCGCCCGGCTCAGCGTCTCGCCCTGCAGGAACTCCATGACGATGTAGGCTTCGCCCGTCGCCGTCGTGCTGAGCTGCAGCACGTGCGCGACGTAGCGGCTGCGGATGCGCGCCGCCGCCTTCGCCTCGCGCAGGAAGCGGGCCTGAGCCTCGGCGAGCACCGCGGGGTCTACCTCGCTGGGCGCGTGCATCATCTTGATAGCGACGGCGCGGTCGAGCAGCGTGTCGATGGCACGATAGACGACGCCCATGCCGCCGGCGCCGAGCTTCTCCTCGAGCCGATAGTGGTCGACCTGCCGCGGCAGCGAAGCGGACATCTCGCCAAAAGGGTCACCCGCGCGGCGGCAGACAGCAAGCAAACGGTCGCCGCCGGACGGATCGCGGCTCCGGG
>VGSZ01000164.1 GCA_016874845.1 Deltaproteobacteria bacterium | reverse complement strand
GGCGCCAACGACGACCGCGAACCCGACGACACCGGCGACCAGCGCGACCTTGAGGGGCCCGCGGGCCGGCGCCGACGACGCCGACGCGGAGGACGACGCGGAGGACGACGCTGAGGACGACGCTGACGGCGGCGACGGCAACGGCGCCTCGTTCGCCCGCGTGCGCGTGGGCTCCCGCGGCGCCGACACCTCAGCGGGGTCCCGGGCCGGCCGCGAAGCCGAGGGCTCCTTCGCCTCGCGCGGCGGAGGCGACGCCGGCGCGTTGCGCGACGAGCGGTCGCGCCGGGCCGTGTCACGCTCGACGCCCCGCTCGGCATCGGCGGAGCGCGACGCGACACGACGACGATCCGCCTGCGTGGCCTCGATGACGGCGGCTGGTTCGGCGGCTGCCGCGGGCTCATCGACAACGTCGTCGCTCGCGCGCGACGGCCGCCGGGCGGGCACCGACAGCGTCGCGCGCGCCGACAAGCTGCCGTCGGGGGCGACGACGCCGAGCGCCGCCTCTTCGGCGATCTGGTCGGCGAACAGGCGGCGCAGGTACTGCGACAACCGCGACGGCGAGTGCACCAGGCCGTCCTTCAGCAGCGCGTCCTCGAGCGCCAGCGCCATCTCCTCGCAATCGCGGAAGCGCTTGCCCTTGTCGCGCGCCAGCGCAGTCATGACGACGTCCTCGATGCCCGCCGGGCAGTCCTCGCGAAAGCGGCGCGGGCGCGGCACCTGCCCTTCGACGATGGCGTCGAGCGTCGCCGACTCGGTCTCGCGCTTGAACAGCCGGCGCATCGTCAACAGCTCCCAGAAGACGATGCCGAGCGCGTACTGGTCGGTGCGCCCGTCGACGCTGGCGCCCTCGGCCTGCTCGGGCGACATGTACGTGTACTTGCCCTTCAGCACGCCCGTCGACGTGTGCGTGGTCTGGCCCGCGGCCTTCGCGATCCCGAAGTCGACAATCTTGGTGCCGCCCTCGAAGGTGACGAGGATGTTCTGCGGGCTGACGTCGCGGTGCACGATGGACAGCGGGCGACCGCTCAGGTCCTTCTTCGTGTGCGCGTAATGCAGGCCAGCCGCAGCATCGATGACGATCTGGCACGCGTGGCCGAAGGGGATCTGCTGACCAAACGCCGCCACCTTGCGCTGCGTCTTGCGGACGTCCTGCCCGTGCAGGAACTCCATGACCATGAACAGCGAGTCGCCGGCGCGGCCGGTGTCGACGATGGTGACGATGTTGGGGTGCCGCAGATCGGCAGCGATGCGCGCCTCGTCGAGGAACATCGCCGTGAACTCGGCGCCCTTCGCGAGGTGCGGCAGGATCCGCTTCAGCACCACCAGCTTCTCGAAGCCGCCTTCACTGGCCTGCTTGGCGAGGAACACCTCGGCCATGCCGCCGTGCCCCAGACGACGCAGCAGCGTGTACTTGCCGGCGACGACGGGCGCCTTCACCGCCACGACGGCACCGTTCGCTGCGCGTACGTTCCGACCTGTACCAAGGGCACCCTCGACGACGAAGACGGCGACCGCGACCGGTCGACGCTAGCCGAACTCGTCGCCGTCGCGCGACTTCGCCGCCCCCGGCGACGATGGCGCCCGGCCTGTCACCAGCCGGCCTGTCACCAGCCGGCCTGTCACCAGCCGGCCTGTCACCAGTGGGCCTGTCAGCCCTGTACGACCGGCAACGCCGCCCGCGCCGACTCGAGCTTCTTGGCGCCGAGCATCCCGCACGCCGCATCGATGTCGAGGCCACGGGTCGTCCTTACGAAGCACGACAGGCCGCCGCGGTCGACGATCCCCCGGAACGCCTCGACGCGGTCGTCGGCGGGGCGCGCAAACGGCGACAGCGGGTGCGCGTTGAAGGGGATCAGGTTGACCTTGCTGCGTTGGCCGCGCAGCAGCTCGACCAGCCGATGGGCGTCGTCGTCGCTGTCGTTGACGCCGGCGAGCATCACGTACTCGAACGTGATGCGTCGCCGCCGCTCGAGAGGGAACGCCGCGCACGCGGCGAGCAGCGCCTGAATGTCCCAGCGCTTCGTCACCGGCATGATCGTCCGCCGCGTCTCGTTGGTGGTGGCGTTCAGGCTGATGGCGAGGTGCACCGCGGTCTCTTCGCCCAGCCGCGGCAGCGACGACACCATCCCCGACGTCGACACCGTGATCCGCCGCGGCGACAACCCGTAGCCGCGCTCGTGGGTCAAAAGCCCGATGCTGGCCACGACGTGGTCGAGGTTGTGCAGCGGCTCGCCCATGCCCATGTAGACGATGTTCTGGACACGGCGCGGCCGCAGGCGCGGGCCCTTCGTCGCGCCGTGCCCCCCGTCGCCCGGGCTGTCACCGTCGGCGCCCTCGACGGCCTCGGGTTCGACGTCGTGGTCGTAGCGCCACCGCAGCTTCGACGACGGCAGCGGCGGGTCGTCAGGCAGGTTGCGATCGAGGTCGTCGAGCACGGCGTAGACTTGCCCGGCGATCTCGCCGGGCAGCAGGTGCCGCGTGAGCCCCAGGGACGCCGTCGCGCAGAACGTGCAGCCCATGGCGCAGCCCACCTGCGACGAGATGCACAGCGCGTGACGCCCCGGCCCCGACGCGTGCGGAATCCAGACGCTCTCGATGACGTGGCCATCGTGGGTCTTCAGCTGGTACTTGCGTGTGCCGTCGCTGGCGACCTTGACGTCGTCGACGACCGGCCGCCGCACGGCACCGTGCTGCGCCAGCCGCTCACGCAGGCCCTGCGACAGGTCGGTCATCGCCGTCAACGACGTCACCCGCTTGCCGTGCAGCCACGCAAACAGCTGCCGCGCGCGAAACGGCTTCTCGCCCAGCGAGACCAGCAGCTCGCCGAGGGTGGCCTCGGACAACGACGCCAGATCGACGACCGCCGGGGCAGCGGCGTCGACAGGGCGCTCGAACGGCAGGACCTCGGACGTCATGTGAAAAGCATGTCACCTTCGTCGGGCCCGCCAAGGGCGTCGGCGCCGACGCCGTCAACGATAGAGACCGCGACGCTCGACGTAGGCCAGCACCTCGTGGTCGACGAGGCCGCGCGCGCCCTGCCCGGTCCGCAGCCGGTCGCGCACGTCCGTCGACGACAGCCGCGGCAGATCGAAGGTCAGCGGCGACAGGGTCACCCCAGCGCGCGGCGGCGGAGCATCGTCATCGACGACGGTGGTGACGGCCGCGCCTTCACCGGGCGGCGGGTGTCCCTGCCGCAGCAGCACGACGATCCGCGCCAGACGCACCACCTCGTCGGGCTCGCGCCACCGCGGCAGGTCAGCGAGGAAGTCGCTGCCGGCGATCCACACCGGCTTGATGCCCGGACGCAGCCGGTGCAGCGCGCGCAGCAGGTTCACCGTGAAGCTCGGCTTCGGCAGGCGCTCTTCGAGGTCGAGCACCGCGACGCCGCCGGCAAAGTGCCGGAAGGCCAGATGCGCCATCCGCACCCGGTCGGGAAACGGCGCGAGGTCCTTACCGAAGGCGTGGCTCGCCGTGGGCAGGACCCACAGGTGGTCGAGTTCCTCGGTGCCGTACACCGCCAACGCCGCCAGCACGTGGGCCAGGTGCGGCGGGTTGAAGCTGCCGCCGAACAAGCCCACGCGCCCCAGCCCACGCAACGGCGGCACGAACAGGTCGAGGGCGCGCAGCGTCTCCTCGGTCATCCCATCGGGCAAGCGCACCGCGGGCGTGGCGGTCGACGACGTCTCGGTCATGGTCGGTCTCCGCCGCGCACCGCCAGCCTGGTCGGCGGCACCAACGAGACCACACAGGTCACCGGCGCTGCGCCCCGCGCCGAAGGCGCCACCGGATGTGCGGCGATGACGGCTTCGCCGCGAGCTACGTCGACGACGACCACGTGGCCGCCGACGTGCACCAGCGCCCGGCCCGCCCCCCGCGGCGACACGGCAAACGGCGCGCCGCCCACGAGCCACAGGTGGGCGTTGTCGAAGGTGTCGACGGCGTCGTCGCCGGGCACCGCCATGACGACGAAGCCGCCGACGAGCTCGAGGAAACGGTCGGTGCGAGGCAGCGCCAGCGGCGCCGCGCGACCGCCCACCACCGCCACCGCGCGGTCGTCAAAGATGTCGACGAGAGGCCGGCGCGGCGGCGCAGCGTCACCGTCATTGTCGTCCTCGCGCAGCAGCCAGCGCGCCGACGCGTCGAGCCAGGCGCCCTCGCGCTGCTCCCTCGCGTCATGGTGCTGCTGCGACGCCAGCCGGGCCGCGGCCCCGAACAGCAGCACGCGCCCCTCGGCGGCCGCGAGCGCGCGCGCTTGCTCGAGCGTGGCGGCAGCGACGACATCGTCGACGGCCCCGGCGAGGTCGACGCAGACCAGCCTCACCGCGCGCCCGCCGCGTCGTCGCCCATCGCATCGACGCCCACCGCGCCGTAGCCGGCGTGCAGGAACCCGGCGCGCACCGCGAGGAACCGCGCCCGCGGGGCCGCGTGGTGCATCGTGGCCGCCGTCGCGTCCTGCCCAGCCTCCAGGTTCTGTCGAGTCGTGTCGTCGCCGAAGAGCAGGTCGATGGCCAGCCGATCGCTGACGTACTCGTAGGTCGTGCGCCGCCAGTCGAAGCCCGCGAAAGTGCGCGCCGCTGCCAGCATCGCCGTCGACGTGTGCAGCGCGTCGAAGGTCGCCGGATCGGCGACGTGCAGCTGCGCGCCGCCGCACAAAACGCCGGCGTGCTTCTGGAACGTCGGCCGGAACCAGCAGGGCCGCAGGGTCACGCCGGGCAGCCCCCGCGCGCCCGCCAGCTGGCGCGTGCGCTCGACGAAGGCGTGGGCGTCTTCGATGTATGGCGCCCCGGTCAACTCGAACGGCCGCGTCGTGCCCCGGCCCTCGGACAGGTTCGTCCCCTCGACCAGGCAGCCGCCAGGATAGACGAGCGCGGTGTCAGGGGTGGGCATGTTGGGCGACGGCAGCACCCACGGCAGCCCGGTGTCGCCAAAGCGCATCGCGCGCCGCCAGCCGTCCATCCAGACGACCTCGAGGTCGACGTCGAGGCGGTCTTCGGCGACAAAGAAGCGACACAGCTCGCCGAGCGTCATGCCGTGGCGGTTGGCCAGCGCGTACTCGCCGACGAACGAGCCGAAGCGCGGGTCGACGACGTTGCCTTCGACGCGGACGCCGTCGATGGGGTTCGGCCGATCGAGCACCAGCACCCTCGTCGCCGTACCCGCGGCGGCGCGCAGCGCGAACGCTATGGTGTAGGCGAACGTGTAGTAGCGGCTGCCGACGTCCTGCAGGTCGCAGACGAGCACGTCGACGTCACGCAGCTGTTCGCGCTTCAGGAAGAGGCTCTCGCGCGTCGGCCCGTACAGCGACGCGACCTCGACACCGGTGCGACGGTCGCGGTGCCCATCGACGTGGGCCATGTCCTGTGCGTCGCCGAGCAGGCCGTGCTCGGGGCCAAACAGCCGCACGAGCTTGACGTCCTGCTCGACGCAGCGGTCGAGCAGGTGGACGAGATGGCGATCGACGCTGGCGGGGTGGCCGAGCAGCGCCACGCGCTTGCCGCGCAGCCGCGCGAAGCGCTCGTCGACGAGTACGTCGAGGCCGGAGCGGACGGTTTGCATGATCGCACGCTGCCACGCCGTCGCCAGCTTTGTCGACGCCGGCACTGCCGCTACGGTGCAGCAATGCGTGTCCGCCGCTTGATCCGGCTCGCCGTCGCCGCCGAGGGCCGCCGCGCCGCCCATGCGCCCACCGTCGACGCGCCCATGAAGGACATCGACGCCGACGTCGTCGTCGTGCTCGACCACGCCGGGCCCGTCGCGGCCCGCTGGTCGACGCTGCGCGCCCTGGGAGCGAGCAACGTCGCCGAGCCCGTCACGGGGCGTCTCCCGCGCGTGCTCGGCGACGACGGCTGGCGCGACGTGACGCGGGCCTTCGTCGCTGGAGCCGCGGCGCTGCGCGCCAATGGGGGCCGGCCCATCGTCGCGCTCGACGATGACGGCCTGCTGCACGGCTGCGTCTCGCCGCTAGCCGGCGCCGACGCTGCCACCTTCGATCGCGCCGTCGCCGTGGTGCGCGCCTGCGCGCCGTGCGACGTCCTGACCGTCGTCGAAGACCTCGCCCCCGGGGGCCTCGACGCCACCGCAGGCGTGCAGCGCGCGCGCGCGCTGGTCGCGGCGGCGGAGGCCTCGACGCTGTACGCGACCGCCGGCACGGCGCGGCTGCCGCCGCTCCACCGCCGGGCCAAGGGCGGCGCCGTCGACGACGTCGGTCACTTCCTCGCCTCGGCGGCGTGGTGCGTCGGGCGCATCGATCGACCCATCGTGGCCGTGGGCACGAGCGCGGCGCCCGATGAGACCCTCGTGGCCCGTGCGCGGCGGCTTGGGCTCGCCGGGGTCGTGCGGGCGTAGCCGCGCCCACGCACCGCCGGGGGTGTCAGCCGCGCGGAGCCAGCCCTTGTCGCAGCGCACCGACGAGGTTGGTCTCGACGGCGCGCCGGGCGACCTTCAGCGCGTTGGTCAACGCCCGCGGCGAGCTGCGCCCGTGGGCCTTGATGCAAACGTGGTCGAAGCCGAGCACCGGGGCTCCGCCGTACTGCTGCCAGTCGGTGGTCTTCTTCAGCTCGTGCAGCGCCGGGAGCAACAGCGCCAGCCCGGCCTTGTTCAGCAGGCTCGCCTCGGCGGCGCTCCGGATGAGCGACTGCGCGGTCTCGGCGACTCCCTCGAGCATCTTCAGCACGATGTTGCCGGTGAAGCCGCCGGTGACCACGACGTCGACGGCGCCGCGCGGGATGTCCTGACCCTCGATGTTGCCGACGAAGTTCAGGTCTTCGCGGGCGGCGAGCAGCGCGTGGGCCTGCACGACGGCGTCGGTGCCCTTGGTCGGCTCGCTGCCGTTGCTCAGCAGGCCGACGCGGGGGCGCGGGTTCTGCGCGATGCGCGCGGCGTAGGCCGAGCCCATCACCGCGAAGGCGACCAGCGCCGCAGCGCCGACGTCGAGGGTCAGGCCGGCGTCGAGCAGCAGCGAGAACGGGTCGTCCTTCTCGCCGCGCCGCCGCTCGGTGGGGACCACGGCGCCGAGCGCCGCGCGGGGCGCCCCGGGCAACCGCTGCCAGGCGCGGGCGCACGCCAGCACGACGCCGCCGGTGTTGCCCGCCGACACGAGGGCGTCGGCGCCGCCCTCCCGCACGAGCCGTGCAGCGACGGCGATGGAGGCGTCGGGGAGAGCCTCCAGCGCCGCGCGCGGGTCGGCGTCCATCGCGACCACGGCCGGCGCGTGCACTATCTCGAGCCGACCGCGGTCGTGTGGCGCGCGCGCCAGCGCCTCGTCGATGGCGGCGCGGTCGCCGACGAGCACCAGCCGCGGACACCACGGGCGCGTCGATGCATGCGCCGCCGCCAGCAGCGGCGCCTGCGGAGCGTGGTCGCCCCCCATGACGTCGAACGCGATTGTCGTCACCGCGCGACACGCTAGCACGCCGAGGTGACCACGCCGCCCCGTCGACGCGCGAACGCCCCCCACGCCGCGGCCACAACGCCCCGGGATGCGGCCCGCGCCGCCCCTACGACGACGACGACCCCGTTCGTCGCCTTCGACGCGCCGCTCGTGCGGGGGCGCTTCGTCCGTCGCTACAAGCGGTTCTTCGTCGACGTCGTCCTCGACGACGGCACGCCGGCGACGGCGCACACGGCGAACACCGGCACGATGGCGGGGCTGCTGGTCGAAGGCGCGCCGGTGCTGCTGACCCGCCACGACGGCGGCCGCCGCGCGCTACCGCTGGAGCTCGAGGCCATCTGCCCGGCCGAGGCGTGGGTCGCCTGTAACACGATCCGCGCCAACCGCGTCGCCGCCGCCTTCCTGCAGGCTGGTGTCGTCGACGGCCTCGACCCGTCGTCGGGGCCGTTGTCGCGCGAGGTGGACGTCGGCGATGGCAGCCGCATCGACTTCGCCCTTGGCGACACCCTGATCGAGGTCAAGAGCGTGACCCTGCGCGAGGGCGCGCGCGCGCTGTTCCCCGACGCCGTCAGCGCCCGCGGGCAAAGGCACCTGCAGGTGCTGTGCGACCACGTCGCCCAAAAGCCCGGGGCGCGCGCGGCGCTCTTGTTCCTGGTGCAGCGCGAAGACGTCGACGACGTCGCCGCCGCCGCCGCTATCGATCCCGCGTACGCGCGCCTGCTCGGCACGGCGGCGCGAGCCGGCGTGCTGCTGCGCGCGGCGCGGGTGAGCGTCGACGTCGACGCCGGCGGCCTTGGCTTCGCCGGCCTCGTGCCGGTGCGCGCGTGACGTGGCCGGCTCGGCACCGAGCGGGGCGCCCGAGGCGCCGCTCCGCACTGCCTCGCGCCATCCTGCTGCTGGCGGGGGCGACGTGGCTCGGCGGCGTGATGGCGTGCCCGGGCACCGGAGCGGCGCCGTCGACTTCCCGCACCGTGACCTTCCGAGGCGAGCCGGTGGCCACCGTCATGGAGACCATCGACCGCGACCGCGTCGAGCGCGCCTTGCGCTTCGATGGTGACGCGATCACGCTGCAGGCGACGCTCGACGCACGGGGCTTCGCGATCGCTGCGACGTACACGCGGCGCCGCGCCGGACGCGTCGTGCGCGCGGTGCGGCTGGCCGACGGCGCGATCGCAGTCCTGCGCGACAATGTCCCGGTGCAGCGGCGCGCGTTGCCCGCCCAACCGGTGGTCGCTGTCGAGCTCCTGCACCGGCTGCGCCTGGCGGGCGCCGTCGACGCCACCTTGATCGACCTCTCGTCGGCCGAGGCGCTGGCGGTCCGCATCGAGCGCCGTGGGCCAGAACTGGTGGCCGTCGACAGCGCGGGCCACGTCGTCGTGCGCGCGCTGCCCGAAGGCCACCGCACCGGGCCGGGGGCCTTCGCCGAGGGGGACACCCCGCCGGCGAAGGCCTCGCCGCCAGTTGAGATCCCCGTCCCGGGCACGACGACGCTGCGGGGCCGCCGGCTGGCGCGCGCGGCGACGCTCGTCGCCGCGCTCGTCCCCGCGTCGGAAGCCGCGCCCGACGACGCGCCGCCGGGCCCCGACGCGCGCCTGCCGGCGCCGTTCCTCGAGTCGGACGATCCGGCGGTCGTCGCCTTCGCGCGTCCGCTGTGCGCCGCCGACGCGCTCGAGACCGCGCGGCGGGTCGCCGAAGCGGTCAAGCCCCACATCGACCCGGCTCGAACCAACGAGCCGCCGTCGGCGACGACGATGCTCGCCCACGGCGGTGACTGCGACGGCGCCGCGGCGCTCGTCACCGCGGCCCTGCGCGCCTGCGGCCTGCCGGCGCGCCCGCTGGTGGGCTACCGCCTCGTCGACGCAGGCCAGGCGCGTGCGCGCCTCGTGCCCCACGCTCTCGCCGCGCTATACACGTCGACGGAGTGGGTGAAGGTCGACGCCACTGTGCCAGCGCTTGGAGCTCTCGACGACGTCTTCTTCCCCGTCGCGCCGGGGCTCGGCGGGGCGTTGTCGATGGGACGCCTGCTCGGCGTGCTCGACGCCAGTGATCTCGTGGCGGCCCCGCCGTCGGCGACGGGGGAGCGCTGATGCTCGTGCTCGAGCAGCTCACGCGCCGGTTCGGCCACCGCGTCGCCGTCGACGCTGTCGACGCGACGTTGCACCCCGGGCAGGTCGTCGGCTTCCTCGGCCCCAATGGCGCCGGCAAGACGACGACGATCAAGATGGTCGCCGGCCTGCTGGTTCCGTCGTCTGGCCGCGTGCTCGTCGACGGCGTGGACAACGTCCGCTCGCCCGAGGAGGCTCGTCGCAAGCTGGCCTACATCCCCGACCGCCCCTATGTCCCCGAGCGGCTGAGCGCCCGCGAGCTGCTCGCGTTCATCGCCGGGCTCTACGGTCTGCCCGAGTCCGTCGTCAACGACGCCGGACTGCGCGAGCTGCAGCGCTTCGGTCTGAAGGGTCGCGAGGACGACCTGCTTTCGAGCTACTCCCACGGCATGCGCCAGCGCGTGCTCCTCGCCAGCGCGTTCATGCGGCGGCCCCGCGTGCTGCTCGTCGATGAGCCGATGGTGGGGCTCGATCCTCAGGGCATGCGCCTCGTCAAGCGCGTGCTGCGCGAGGCCGCCGACGCCGGCGCCGTCGTGCTCATGAGCACGCACACGCTCGACATCGTTGAGGAGGTCTGCGACCGCGTGCTCGTGATCGCCCGAGGGCGCCTGCTCGCTGACGGCGCCGTCTCCGAGCTCGTTGCGCGGGTGCCCGCCCACGCCGGACAGCGGGCGACGCTCGAGGACCTCTTCCTGCAACTCACCGGCTCTTCTGAGGAGGTCCTCGAGTGATGCGCATCGCTTCGTCTTCGTGCGCGGTGACGCGTGCAGAGCTGCGGGCATCAGGCCGGCGACGGTCAGGCATGATGGCGGTCGTCCCCGCCGGTCTGCTGTCGGGCTGCCTCTTCGGGGGCGGCGCCGAACTGCGTGACAACCGCTTCGAGGACGCCCACGTCGGCTACGCGGTCGGCCTTCCCGGCGACGGCTGGCAGCGGGTCCGCGTCGCGACCGCCAACGGCGCCTGGTTCGACGAGCAGAACGGCGCCGCGCTGCTGGTGAACAGCCACTGCGAAGGCGTGCGGGACGCCCCCCTCGAAGGCCTCGCCCTCGAGCTGATGATCGGCACCACCGAGCGCGCGGTGCAGGAGCAGCGCGTGCTGCCGTTCGACGGCCGCGAGGCCTTGGAGATGGTGACCACCGGCAAGCTCGACGGCGTCGAGCGGCAGCGGGCGCTGTTCGTGCTGAAGAAGGACGGCTGCGTCTACGACATCGTCTACGACGCGCCGCCGGCCACGTTCGCCACCGGCCTGCCGGCCTACCGGCGGGTGCGCGACGGGATGGTCGTCGGCCCCCGCCGGGATCGTCGATGAACGCTGATGTCGTCGAGGCGCAGAAGCAGCGGCGGGCGATGATCGCGCTGGCCCTGCAGGCGGGCCGGGAGCTCACCGCAGCGCCCCACGCCGCGGTCGTGGAAGAGAGCGGCGTATGGGAGGCGGTCGGGGCTCACGTCCTGCCGTCGTTCGCCGACACCCAATCGCAGCGCGCCGCGCGCCTCGTCGACGAGCCCCGCCTTCACTCGTTGGTAGCCGCTCGGGAGCAGCGGCGGGACGCGCTGGCGACGACGCACGCGGCCCTCGGCGACGCGGTGCTCGCTCCCACGGGCTTCGAGGCGCTGGGGCTACGTCGACCGAAGGTCGACGAGCGCCTCGCCCACACCCGCGCACGGCCGAAGGAGCGGCGCGCGCGATTCGGCATGCTCGATGCGCTCGACGCCTTCCGTCGGGGGCAGGATCCCTTCCTTGTCTCCTGAGCAGCTCCTGGGCGAGCCCGTCGACGCGCGCTCCGACCTGTGCTCGCTGGGGTCGACGCTGCGCCAGCTCTTGAGCGATCGTCGCGCGTTCAGCGGCGACAACGTCGTGACGACGCTGTGCGCGGTGGTGCACAAGCCGCATGTGCCACTGCAGGCGGTCGTGGAATACGTCGGTCCGCTCGGCGACGTCATCGAGCAGCTGCTACTCGAGCGCCCCGTCGACCGCCCCGCGTCGGCGCTCGAGGTGGTGCTCGCGCTCGAGGCCGCGAGCCCGGAGGCGGCGGCGGCCTTCCTCGCGCGGGTCTGGTAGGCCCCGCGGAGCCCAGACGTCGACGGCGCGCCGTTGCGCCGCTGGCCTTCTGGCGTTACGTAGCCGCAGGTTCTGAACACGACGTCAGGGTGCAGCATGGCCGACCGGGAAAAGTTCGATCGCATCGCGCAGTCGGACTTCCACAACCAGCGGGGCATCGAGCTTGCCGATCGCG
>VGSZ01000163.1 GCA_016874845.1 Deltaproteobacteria bacterium | reverse complement strand
TCAAGTGGCGAATCTGGTCACGCACGCGCAGCGCCTCGAGAGCCTGGGCGGCGTCGATGTCAAACAGCTGCGCCGGGTTGCGCGCCGCGAACGTGGCGTCGTACGCCGTCGTGTCCTCGCGGAACTGCAGCCGGGTCACCAGACCGACCCGGGTCGTGCCGTCGCCGGTGAGCGCGTCGGCACGCAGCGTGGCGTTGCGGGGGACGAGGTCGGTGAGCTTCGTGTCGAGCCCCACGTGCGCGAGCAGCCAATCGCTGTCGTAGCGGTACGAGACGCCCACGGTGCTGCGTTGCAGCGGCAGGAGGTCGGCGCCGAACTCATCGGTCGCGGCAGGCATCAGCGCGTGAGACAGCAGAAACCCCACGCCGAAGAACCGGCCGTCGACGACGGCGCCTCCGACGGGGTTCAGCGTGGGAGTCGACAGCGCGGTGCGCTCGGCCTCCCACGCGCCCGGGTTCGAGACGAAGTTGGGGTCGCGCACGAAGCGCTCTGAGTAGGCGCGACGGCTGGTGCGCGAGAAGGGGTCGTCGGAGAGGCGCTGCGGAGCATCAAGGCCACCCCAGACCCTGGCGTTCAGCTGGTCGGTGCGCCCGAACCGCAGGCGCGCTCCGACGGAGGCGCCGTCGTAGGTGACCGGCGACTCGACGAGCTCGGTCATTCGCCCGAGGTTCACGCGGAAGGGCTGCAGCGCCGGCTCGGCCGGCGTCGCCGACAACCCGATGAACGCCGAGTACAGCCGCAAGCGGGGCGCAGCGCTCTGGTCGTCGAGGTAGGGGCTGACCGGCGAGTCAGGATTGGCGTCGACGTTGAAGTCGCCGAAGAGCTCGCCCTGCAGCGGCGCACCGAACATGCGGTCGTAGCCGACCACCACCGCGCCTGTGACGTCCAGATCGCCGCGGTCGTTGACGACGTCGTCCACCTCGAGCCGCACCGGCGGGTCGGGCAGCCCTACGGCGCCGTAGCGGCCACCGAGATCGACACGCAGCCGCAGGCCGCGCTGCACGACGTCGGTGTACGTGGGCACGGCGGCGGGATCGATGGGCGAGGCGGGGGCCGCCGGCGAAGCCGTCGGCACCGTCGCCGCCGCTGCCGTGGTCTGGGGCTGAGTCTGGGCCCAGGCGCCGCCGGCGAGCGCCGCGCCCGCCGCGATGACCGCAGCCATCGCCCGGGCATGGATGCCGGCTGCTCGCAGTGGTGCGGAGTGGCAGAGTCGCTTCACGAGGACCTCGCGCACGAACAGATCGAACAATCGCCCATCGTCGGCGCAGTCGTCCACTACGCCGCCTGCGGCAACGCGCAGCATCGCGAGTTCACGGCGCGCGCATGTGTCCAGCATGCGTCCGGGTGGGACTCCGGGTGGGCTCCGGGTGGGCTCCGGGTGGGCTCCGGGTGGGCTCTGGCCGGGCCGTGTCGTCGCTGCCCTGCGTCAGGGAACGTTCGCCGGCGTGCAGCGCCCGGTGGCCGGGTCGGAGGTGGTGGAACCCTTGTCGCCCAGACGGACGACGCAGCCGAGCCCGTCGCCGCGGGTGTCGAAGCTGCTCGGCACCTCGGTGACGCGCACCGAGCGCATTCGCGCGAAGGTCCGCTCGTCGAGGGCCCGCGCGCCAATGGGCCACGCGTCGCGCAGCCGCCGTCCGCTCTGGTCGGCGAGCCGGTCGAGGGCGAGCCCGCGCGCGAGGGCGACCACCGGGCCCGACGCCGGGAACGTGAAGATCGTGCGCGTCGCGTTCTTCGGATCGAACGGCGTCATCGGGCCCCAGCGCTCCTGTGACAAGCGGAAGCCGCGGAAGGCCTCGGGGTCGGCGGCGGCGGCCTTCAGCTGGGTCCGGAAGTCGACGGCGGGCGTCAGGTTGACGGTGTGCACGCTGTTGCCGTCGCCGACGAGGGCGAACGTGCGCGTCGGGACCTCGGCGAGGATCAGCGCGCTGGTGTTTGCGATGCGTCCGCCGCCGGGCAACGCCGAAACGGTCTGCTCGAGCACCGGTGCGGCGGGCGTCGACACGTCGACGACCCGCAGCCCGTGGCGGCCGTCGGCCACGACGAGCCGGCTACCCCAGAACGCCACCGCGCGCGTGTCGGCGGCGACGCCCTCGCCGACGATCGCCCGAGCCAGCGGCGCGACCGACCGGGGCGACGGCGCCTCGTCGGGCTCGCGCAGCGGGTAGCCCGCCGGGCCGACGTCGAAGATCTCGCCGCCGCCCTCGCCCGTGGCGACGTCGGCGAAGCGGCCGTGGACGACCGCGTCGAGCGCCGGGCGGCGGGTCTCGAAGTTCGCCAGCTGCGCCAGCGGCGCGCCAAGGTCGATGTCGGCGCGCTTCCGGTCGGGCTCGGCGTCGCCAGGTTGGAACAACGCCAGACCGCCGGCGTGGGTCACGAACGCGAAGCGACCGAACAACGCGGCCTCTGCGTCGGCGCCTCGAGGCCGTGCGGCAGCATGCCGACGACGATGGAGCCCTGCGCAGCGCTGTCGGGGCCGCCGTCGACGACCTCGAAGTCGGCGTCGTCGTCGGCGCCGGTGCCGGCGTCGGGGTCGAGCACGTTCAGGCCGCCGTTCTTGCCCGTCTGCGTGTCGAAGTTCGGCGCCACGCGGAAGTCGATGACCGCGAGTTGTTCATCGGTGAGCGCGATGAAAGTCGACGACTGCGAGGCCGCCGCGTCGACGACTGCGACGCTGCGCACGGCGCCGAGGGTCTCGATGCGCGCCAGCTCGGTGGGGTGCAGGAACTTGAGCGGGTCGAACGATGGCGCGCCCAGCGTGTTGCTGAACGTGTTGAGGTCGCGGCCAAACACGTCGACCACCGAGACGCCCGCCGCGTTGCCGACGATGGCTACGTCGGTGATGTCGCCGCTGCCATTCTCGAACGAGACGCCGCGCACGAAGGCGACGTCGAGCGCCGGGGTCACGACGTCCGGGTCGGTGTCGAGGGGGAACTCGACGCGGCGGTTCTGCTGGTCGTCGAAGTCGAAGCCCAGGAACGTGATGAGCCCGCGGCTCTCCTTCTTCACGTCGAGCAGGTTCAGGACCGTCGCCGTGGCAACGACGGCCCAGTCGCCGATGTTCTGGTAGCGCCCGGTGCCGTGGGCGGTCGCCTCGGTGATCATGTGATCGTTGCCGATGCGCCCCTGCTCGTCCACGAGCGTGTGGCAGCGCGCGCACTCGAACTTGTCGTCGTCGGGGTCGGTGTTGTTGTCGACCAGCAGCTCGCGATCGAAGCCGCCGCCAGTGACCAGGTTGCGTTTCTCGTCAACGAAGTCCGCGACGTAGGCGTCGTCGCTGGAGTCGTAGTCCATCACGTAGCCGACGCGGCCCACGCGGGGGTTGCGCGCGTCGAACCGGCGGCCGGCGGCGGACTGCGCGAAGGCCTGCCCGAAGTCCTTCGCCAGCGGCAACTGCGCGTTGCCGTACAAGGCGCCCATCGGCACGCCGGCGTGGTCGGCCATGATCGAGCGCCGCGCGTCGTAGACGAGCTCGGCGTGGCACACCATCGCGCCCTGCGCGTTCTTGCTGCGGCTGCCGCACGTCGCCTCGGCGACGCGGAGACCGCCCGGGTTCAAGAACCGCAGGTAGTTCAGGTCGCGATTCATCTCGGAGTCCATCTGCGCCTTCGGCGCCTGCCGCCCGTCGGCGAACGGCCCGTCTTCCACGTTGAGCGCGCGGCCGTCGAAGAACTCGCCCTGCTCGTCGACCTGACCGTCGTTGTCGTCGTCGATGCCGTTGGGCCACCACATCGACGGGTCGAGCGGCAGCACATGACTGAGCTTCAGCAGCTTCTGATCGCGGATGTTCGCCACCGGCGGCAGCGCGACGCGGTCGTTGCCGCCGTGGCAGTCGACGCAAGCCAGCGCGAAGTACGGGTGGACGTTGGTAATTCCTTCGTGGCAGGCGAGACAGGAGCCGCCGAGCGGCTTCTGCTGCTCGACGCTCCCCTCGCTGCAGGCGCTGCCAACGCCGGACCGAGGACCGCCAGGCCAGCCGTCGGGTCGAGCCCGCCAGCGGCGCGGGGCGACCGTGTCGTCGCCCTTGCTGTCCTTGTGCTGCTCGCGGGTGTTGCTCGTGCCGACCATCGTCTTTCCCATGCGGTTCCGCCCCGACTGCGGTCGAGGACGGCGACGACGCCAGCTGCCGGCCGGCGGCATCCGGGTTCGAGTCCGGCTGTTGCCTGCCGGACGTATGCGAGCCGATGCATGCGAGCCGCCGCCGTCGCGGGCGGTCTGCACGAGGCGCACGTCTCGTCGCCGCGCGCGGCGGCGAGGCCCGTCGGGCCGTACGCTCGCAGCCGGGCGACGCGGGCCCCGGCGTTGGTTGCGCTCGCGGCGACGTTTCGACGATGCTCCCCAGACATGAGCGACCGTATCCGCCTCTTCGTCGTCGAGGATCAGCCCAAGATCCTGAAGAACCAGCTGAAGCTCCTCGAGTCGTTCGCCGACATCGAGATCGTCGGCACGGCGCTGTCCGGCGAGGAGGCGCTCGACGAGCTGGCGAAGCTGCCGCAGCCGCCGGACGTGATCCTGTGCGACCTGGGCCTGCCGCAGATGTCGGGCATCGACGTCACGCGCGAGGTGAAGAAGCGCACCCCGTCGGTCGAGGTCCTGATCTTCACGATCTTCGACGAGGAGGACAAGGTCGTCGAGGCCATCAAGGCCGGCGCCGCCGGCTACATGCTGAAGGGCGCCGAGGCCGAAAAGATCGTCGAGAGCATCAAGGAGGTACGCCAGGGCGGCTCGGTGATCCAGCCGTCGCTGGCCCGGTCGCTGCTACGGCACTTCCGGATGCCCGAGCAGGGTCGGCCCGTCGAGCCGGGCGCGCTGAAGTCGGAGGAGGAGGCCGCGAAGGAGCGTGAGAGCGGGGCGCCGCAGCCGCCGTCGGGCCGCCGCGCGCTCACCGAGCGCGAGCTCGAGTGCCTGCAGATCATCGCCAAGGGCCTGTCGAACAACGAGGCGGCTCGCGTGCTCGGGCTCTCCAAGGCGACGATCCGCACGCACCTCGAGCACATCTACCAGAAGCTCGACGTCACCAACCGCGTCGAGGCTGTCACCGAGGGCATCCGCCAGGGGATCATCGACCTCTGACCTGCGTGCCGCCCGTGCACCGCGCCACGCTGCCAGGTCTGCTCGCGTTCGCGGCGCTGGTCCCGTTCGTCGTCGGGGCGGCCACGGCGGCGGGCCCCCCGCCGCCTGCGCCGACGGGTCCATCGACGGGCGCATCGACGGCGTCGATGACGCCCCGCAGCGCGGCTTCGCCCGCGGCCGCTGCCACCTGTGACCGCCGCGCCGACGTTGAGGCACTGCGACAGGCCGACGACACCGGGCGCAAGGAGTGGCGCGGGCGGTTGGACGACGAGGTCGCCGCCGCCGACGATCCACGGGCCCGCGTCTGCGCCGCCGCCGTCGCCGCCGCCGCGGCCACGCTCGACGGCGACAAGGCGCGTACTCTGCAACTGCTCGACGACGTTGTCGCCGGGCTCCCCGCGCTGGCGGCCGACCTGCGCCCGCGCCGCGCGCTGCTGCTCGCTGAGCTCGGACACGTCGAGGTCGCCCGCCGCGAGCTCGCCCTCATCGACGAGCGCTCGGGGGCGCGCGACCGCATCGAGCTGGCCATCGCCGACGCGACGCAGGACCTCGCCATCGCGCAGCCCATTCTGCGCCGTCTCGCCGCCCGTGACGTTCACGCGCTCGCGCGGCTCTGCCGCGACGGCGACCCCAACGCCTGCCGCGACGTGCTCGTGCGCCACCCACGCAGCACCGAAGCGCGCCAGATCGAGCTCGAGGCCGACGACGGCCGCGCCCACGTCATTGGCCGCACCGCCGCGTGGAGCGCGGCCTCGCTGACCGCGCGGGTGCGCGCGCTGACCGGCGCGGCCCGCCCTCACCGCGCCGTCACCGAGGGACGCGCCTGGCTCGAGGCCCACCGGCCCGCGGCGGCGGTGGCCGGCCGCGCGGCGGTGGCGGCTGCCCTCGGAGAGGCGCTGCTGCGCACCGGCGACGCCGCCGCCGCGGTGGACGTGACCGCGGCGTTTGCCGCGCGGAGCATCCCCGCGAAGGACCGCGCCGCGGGCGCCGTCGAGATCGACGCCAGCAAGGTGCACGCGAAGGCGCTGTCGCGCTTGGGCCGCGTCGACGATGCCGTCGCCGCATGGCGCGCCCTGGCCGACGTCGGAGCGCGCGGCGCCCTGATGCCGCGTGTCGCCGGCGCCGATACCGCGGCCGAGGCCGCGTTCTTTGGCGCCTTCACGCTCGTCGAGGCCGATCGCATCGACGAGGCCCTGATCGCGCTCGACGACGCCCGCCAGGTCACGAGCGCCGCGTCGACGCCGGCGTGGGAGACGCAGCGCGCCTGGTACGCCGCGCTGCTGCTGCTGACCGCCCGACACGACGCCAGCAGCGCCCTGCCCATCCTCGACGCGCTCGCCGCCACCCGCGATCGCGAGGCGCGGAAGTTCCGGTATTGGCGCGCGCGTGCGCTGCGCGAGCTTGGACGCACCGACGTCGGCGACACGCTTCTGCGCGCGCTGCTGCAGGAGGACCCGCTCGACTGGTACGGCCAGCTCGCCCGCCGCGACCTCGGTCGACCGCCGCTCGGTGGCGCGCCCGTCGCTCCCGACGCCCTGGCCGCGCTGGCCCGGCGCGCGGCGCGTGACGACGACGCCGTCAGCACGCAGCTGCTGTGGCAGCTCGGCTTCGACGACGAGGCCCACCGCCGCTGCCGCGGCCGCGCCCAGCGCGCGCGGCCGCAGCCGTCGCTGGTGGACGTCGGCGTCTGCCAGCTGGTTGGCGACGCGACGTCGGGTTGGCGCCGCGGTGCGCTGTTCGCGCCGCGCATCGCGGGCGATGCGCTGCCCATTGATCCGGCGTGGCGCGTGTCCTTCGCCGCGCCCTGGACGGAGGCCGTCGATGACGTCGCCGCCGCCGCTGCCGTGCCACGCTCTTTCGTCTGGGCGATCATGCGCACCGAGAGCGGCTTCGATCCCGCCGCGGTCTCGGTGGCTGGCGCGCGCGGCGCCCTGCAGCTGTTGCCGTCGGTGGCCCGCGGCGTCGCCGAGGGGCACGGGCTTGCCAGCGGGCTGGCCGAGCGCCTCGACGACCCGCACGTCGCTGTCGCGCTGGGTGGCCGCCTGCTCGGGCTGCTCGCGCGTGAGCACGGCTCGCTGCTCATCGCCGCCGCCGCCTACAACGGCGCCCCCGAGAACGCCGTCGCGTGGGTCCGGCGCTACGGCGCCCTCCCCGCCGACGTCTTCGTCGAGCGCATCCCGTTCAAGGAGACCCGCGACTACGTGAAGCGCGTGCTCGCTGTCGAGGCGGTGTACCGCGGGCTCGACGGTGAGCCGGCGACGCTGGCGCTGCCGGCGACCCTCGCGCCGACGCCGGCGGCGGCAGCCGGTGCGTCCGCTGCTGCGCCCACGCTGTTTCCCTACCGCGAGTGACGCAAGCCCCGCGCCGCGCCGCGCCGCGGCGCGGGGTGTGCTACCTCGCGAAGCATGGCCACGAAGAAGACGACGCCCGCCTCGCGGTCGAAGAAATCGAAGACGACGAAGACGACCGACGACGGCGCGCCCGCCGTTGACGGCGCCGCGAAGAAGCCGAGGAAGCCGAAGGACCCGCTCGATCAGGTCACCATCGATGCCATCTCCCGGACGGCGGCGGGCGTGCACTCGGCCATCCTCAAGCAGGGCCGCCCCGAGCTGAAGATGCCGGTCCGCGCGCTGTCGAACGTCAGCTACGACCCGAAGAAGGGCTTCTTCGAGATCGGCCGCGACAAGAAGGTGCGCACGCTGTCGGTGTCGACGGTGAAGACGTTCGCGCAGACGCTGAAGATGATGGCGCTGTCGCAGGAGCTGATCCGCAACAACGACTTCGCCACCAAGCGAGACGCCTACTACCAGAGCAAGAACTGGGGCGACGCGCGCTTCGACGAGCAGCCCGAGAGCGACACGGTGATGGACGACATCGAAGCGCTTTTCTCGGAGCTCGGCGTGTCGCGCGAGCAACTGCGCTACATCCCCGACCAGCACGGCGGCGCGGTGGCCGGCGAGCTCGTCGTCGTCGACCGCGACATCGAGACCGGCGAGGTCATCGAGATCGACTGCACGCGCTTCGGCTCGGGGGCCTATGCCGTCCCGTCCTGGGTTGAGCACCTGAAATTCAAGACAAAGGCGCGATTCATTCTTTGCATCGAAACGCAGGGCATGTTCCAGCGCTTGCAGTCGCACAAATACTGGCAGAAGGCCGGCTGCATCCTCGTCTCGATGGGCGGCGTGCCGACCCGGTCGTGTCGTCGGTTCGTGCGCCTGCTGTCCGAGCAGGCGAAGATCCCGGTCTACGCCTTCACCGACTGCGATCCCTACGGGTTCGCCAACATCTACCGAACACTGAAGGTCGGCTCAGGCAACGCTGCCCACATCAACCAGTTCTTCTGTGTTCCGCAGGTCCGCTACCTGGGGCTCACGCCGCAGGACATCATCGACTTCGACCTCGGCAAGGCGACGCATCCGCTGGCCGACGTCGATGTCAAGCGCGCGTTCGACGCGCTGAAGAACGACCCCTTCTTCCAGTCACAGAAGCCCTGGAAGGAAGCGATCGACCTGCTGATGAAGATGCAGAAGCGCGCCGAGCAGCAGGCCCTGTCGCTGCACGGCCTGAACTTCGTCATCGACGACTACCTGCCGGTCAAGCTGAAGAACATCGACAAGTTCCTGCCCTGAACCAGCCCCGCACGCCTCGCCGGAGACGCGACGACGAGGGAGCGACGGGTTGCGGTTGGTCGCGACGTCTGCCTCTTCGGTTGCGTCTGCGGGCGTCTGATCAGCAGCGCGGGCTCGTCGCGCCGTCGGCCGCTCAGAGCGGCGTGTCGTCGAGGGTGATCGAGCCGTCGGCGCCGACCACCAGCGTCACCGCGCCGCGCCCCGGCCGAGCGCCCGCCGGCCAGACCGTCGCCCCGTCGTCGCAGCGCCCGCCCTCCACCACCATGCCAGCGCCAGTGGCCCACACCGGGGCGCCCAGCGACGCCAGCCGCTCGAGCACGTCGCGCGCCGGGTGACAGAAGGCGTTGTCGGTGCCCACCGAGACCACGACGGCGGCCGGCTGTAGCGCGCCAAGAAACCCCGCCGACGACGACGTCGATGAGCCGTGATGGTTCAGGCGTAGCACGTCGACGGGGCCGGTGGCGCGGGCGGCCTCAGCCTCGACATCGGCGCTGCCGAGGCCGCCGCCGGTCAGGTCGCCGCCGACAAACACGCGCCGCCCGGCGAACGAGATCACGAGGGCCAGCGAGCGCTCGTTTTCCTCGTCCACGCCGGCTCCGGCGCCTGCGCCGAAGTCGCCGTCCCGACCGACGACAGAGACAGTGGCGCCACCCAGGTCGAGGGTGTCGCCGACGAGCGGCTCGTCGAAGCGCGCGCGCAAGGCGCGAAACTCGGCGCACAGCTGCGTGTCGCACAGGCTGTCGGGGTGCCCGATCCACCGGCGCGCCGGCACGACGTCGTCGACGCTGCCGGCGACCCCGTCATCGCCCCGGAGCACGTCGACGAGGCCGCCCAGGTGGTCGGCGTCGGTGTGGGTCAAAGCCACCGCGTCGAGGCGGCCGCCGGCGAAGTCGCGCACCGCCGCCCCCACGATCGGTCCGGCGTCGCGCGACCCGCCATCGATCAGCAGGCTGCTGCCGTCTGGCCCGGTGACCAGCGTCGCGTCGCCCTGCCCCACGTCGAGGAAGCGCACGATGAGGGCGCCAGCCTGCACGGTCACCGCTGCCGGCAAGGTGTGAGACAGGCCATCGTGGTCGATGGTCACGCCCCAGAGACCGGCGGGGGTCGCCGCGGGCAGCGTGGCCTGCGCCCGCGTGGGCTCGACGGCCGCGAGGCCAAGGACGACGGTGGCGCCCGCCGGCGACACCAGCCGCGCCCGCATCGCCGGGTCGAACCCGCGACCAAGCAGGGTCACCGTGTCGCCTGGGCCGGCGACGGCAGGCGCGATCCCGTCGAGCGCGAGGACGCCGCCGCAGGCGGCAAGCGGGGCGAGCGCACCGACGAGGGCGCCGAGGACCACGACGGCGCCGGGCGCGGTGGACCAGGGCGCGGATCGCCGGCGCGGCGGGGGCTCGGCGCACGACCGGGCGCCCAAACTCGGAATTTCGACGGAAAGCATCATGACGACGCAGAGTGTAGCCCGCGAGGAAGCGTGCTTGATTCGTCCCCTGCTGCTCGTGCGAAAACCATTCCGTCGTGGGCGCAGGGTGCTGTCGCGGGAGCGCGTATGCAGAGAGACCATCGCGGTGGTGCAGGGCGATCGCGGCGGTCGACCGTCGCGTTGTGGCTGTGCGTCGTCGGCGTGGTTGGCCTCGGGCTCGGAGCCGTGGGTTCGTCGGCGCGCCCCATCGCCGAGCGCGGTGCGGTGCACTGGGTCGATCGCTCGGGCGAACTGCCCACCGACCCGTTGACCGCCGTCGCCGTCGACCCCGCCGACGCCCGCGTGGTCTGGGTCGGTCTCGATGGCTTCGTCTTCCGCTCCGATGACGAGGGCGATTCGTTCATCCCGGTGCTGTCGTTTTCGCGCGGGCTCGCCGACGACAGCGGCGAGGCCGGCGTTGCGCGCAGCGGCCGTGGCCCCGTGGTCGATCCCGGCGCCGCCGCCGACGACACCAGCAGCAGCCTCGTCGACGACGCCGGTGACTTCGCTGGCGAGGACCTGCCCGACGGCTCGTCGTCGGGCGGTGGCTTCGATCCCCTCGACGCCGTCGACCTGAGCGTGCCGTCGCGCGTCGAGGTCGGCGTGCGCGCCTTCGCGTTCGTGCCGCGCAGCCGCGGAGTGGTGCTGGTGGCGACCCCGCGCGGACTATGGCGGACGATGGACGCCGGCGGCTCGTTCGAGCGGGTCGGGGTGCCCGGCGGAGTGCGCGCCAACGACGTGCGCGACGTCGCCGTCGATCCGGCGCGACCGACGCGGCTCTACGTCGCCACCGCCGCCGGCCTGTTCCTCTCCGCCGACGGCGGGGCGTCGTTCGTGCGTGGCCCGGGCCGCGCGGCGACGGTGCCGGGCGTCTGCCTCAACGTGGCCGTCGTCGACGGAGCGACGCAAGTCGTCTACGGCACCGAGCTTGGCCTGATGCGCAGCCGCGACGGCGGCGTGACGTTCGGCGACCTGCTGCTGCGGGGCGCCGCGGCGTTCCCGGTGATCCACGCCGTCGCGCGCCAGCCGGCGTCGTCGAGCGGGGGCGAGATCCTGTACGCGGCCACCAGCCGTGGCCTGTTTGCCGCCGAGCGCGGCGCGCCGATCCTCGAGCGCTACAACGGCGTGCCCACCGACGCTGCCACCGCGCTGGCCGTCGACCCCCTCGAGCCCGGCGGCATCGCCATCGCGTTCCGCGCCAGCGGACACGGCGTGCTGTTCTCCGACGACGCCGGCCTCTCGCTCGTCGAGGTCGATGGCCTGCCGTCGCCGCAGGCGATGGCTCTGGCCAGGAACCCCAATGACACGACGCAGCTGTGGGTCGCCGCCGACCGCGGGCTGTTCCGGCTCGAGGCGGGTACTGGGATCACGCTTTCCAAGGACAACGTGCGCGGCCTGCGCGAGCGGTTCGCGAAGGAGCCGTCGCTGAACCGCCTGACACTGACGGCGTTGCGCCGGCGGGGCATCGCGCCCGCCGACGACGTGCCGATGGAGCGCGCGCTGTGGGCGGCGGCGCTGCCGCGCATCGAGGCCCGCTATCAGCTGAACGCCGGCGCCACCGAGAACGTGCGCCAGACATT
>VGSZ01000162.1 GCA_016874845.1 Deltaproteobacteria bacterium | reverse complement strand
GCGAAGAACCTCGATCAGGACTTCGACGGCGTGGCCGACGAGGACTTGAATGGTGACGGCGTCGTCGACGACAACTGCCCGACCAAGAGCAACCGCGGTCAGGCCGACGAGGACGGCGACGGCGTGGGCGACCTGTGCGACGTGTGCCCCGACGTCTTCGACCCCGATCAGGCCAACACCGACGGCGTCGGCCGCGGCGACGCCTGCAACCGCGACGGCGCGCTCGAGTGCCCGTACTTCGGCATGTACAAGGTCGAGTCCTGCGCCATCGACAGCGATGACGACGAGATCGACGACGCGTTCATCGCCTGCGAAGAAGGCAAGCCCGTCTGCCTGCCGCAGAGCGAGCCTGACGCCGAGAACCCGCGCCCGGTGACCGGCCCCGAGCAGAAGCTCGACAACTGCCCCGACGCCGCGAACCCCGACCAGATCGACCTCGATAACGATGGCGACGGCAACGCCTGCGACGGAGACGACGACGCCGACGGCAAGGACGACGCCGAGGACAACTGCCCCGCGGTGGCCAACGAGGATCAGGCCGACCAGGACGCCGACGGCGTCGGCGACCTCTGCGACACTTGCGTGGCCGCGGCCAACGCCGATCAGGGCGACGCCGACGGCGACGGTGCGGGTGATGCCTGCGACGCCGACGGCGATGGCGACGGTGTCTGCAATCCCGACGCGGGCACGCTGCCCGAAGGCGAGACCTGCACCGGCGAGGACAACTGTCCCACCGCCGACAACGCCGCGCAGATCGACAGCGACGGCGACGGCGTGGGCGACGCCTGCGACCTGTGCCCGACGCGCGCCGGCACCTTCGAGGACGCCGATGGCGACGGCATCGGCGACGCCTGCGAGCCGGCGGTGTGCGTGGGCATCGTGTCCCCGCCGGCCGAGTGCGGCTCCGACGCCGACTGCGTCGACGCCGGTGGCGTGTGTCTCGATGGCGGCCGCTGCCTCTTCCCCGCCGACAGCGACGGCGACGGTTCCCCCGACGACTGCGAGGCCGACGACGACGGCGACGACGTCGCCGACGACGTCGACAACTGCGTCGGCGTGGCGAACCCCATCGCCGAGGGCGCCGCTGGCCAGGCCGACGTCGATGCCGACGGGATCGGCGACGCTTGTGACGTGTGCCCGAACGCGGCCGACGCCGAGCAGGCCGACCGCGACGGCGACGGCGTGGGCGACGCCTGCGACCTGTGTGACGCCGTGGCCACCGGCCCCGTCACCTGCGAGTCCGACGACGACTGCGCCGCTGCCGGCGGCACCTGCTTCGCCGGCCGCTGCGCCACCGACCTCGACACCGACGGCGACGCCGCGGGCGACGCCTGCGACGCCGACGATGATGGCGACGGCGTCTGCGACCCGTGCGGCTCCGCTGCGCCGTTGCCTGTGTGCTCGGGCACGGTGAACGCGTCGGGCTGCACCGGCGCCGACAACTGTCCGGCGCTGGCCACCGAGGGTGGCGACCAGACCGACGCCAACGCAAACGGCGTCGGCGACGCCTGCGAAGACGAGGACGGCGACGGCACAGCCGACGGCGCCGACGACGACGACGAGGACGGCGTGCTCGACATCGTCGACAACTGCGTCGGCGCGGCGAACGACACCCAGGCCGACGTCGACGAAGACGGCGTGGGCGACGCCTGCGACGTGTGCCCGGCGGTGGCCGACGCCACCCAGAGCGACGCCGACGGCGACGGCGTGGGTGACCTGTGCGACCTGTGCCCGGGCGCGGCCGACGCCGCCCAGGGCGACGCGGACGACGACGGCCTCGGCGACGCGTGCGACCTCGACGCCGACAACGACGGCTTCGCCAACGACGACGACAACTGCCCGACGGCCGCCAACGAAGGCCAGGGCGACGCCGACGACGACGGCGCCGGCGACGCCTGCGACGTCTGCAACGGCCTGCGCAACCCCGGTCAGGAAGACTTCGACGGCGACGGCATCGGCGATGCCTGCGACAACTGCCCGACGGCGGCCAACACCAACCAGTCCGACGGCGACGCCGACGCGGTGGGTGACGCGTGTGACAATTGCGTCGCCGTGGCCAACCGCGATCAGGCCGACCACGAGGGCGACGATCTGGGCGACGTCTGCGACGACGACGACGACAACGACGGCGACCTCGACAACGTCGACAACTGCCGCCTGATCGACAACGCCTCGCAGGCCGACGTCGACGAAGACGGCCAGGGCGACGCGTGCGACGACGACGCCGACGGCGACGGCCTCGACAACGAAGACGACGCCTGCGTGCTCGTGGCCAACGTGCCGACCGAGTTCGAGGTCGATGACCGCAACGGCACCGACCTGTCCAACGACGACACGGCGCCGACCGTGCTCGTGGGCTCGACCGACGGCGAGCTGCAGGACGGCGACCAGCTCGTCGTGATCGGCAGCATCGGCGACGACGACACCGACGCCCTCGATGCCTTCGTGTTCACGCCGGCGTCGTTCCCCGGCCGCCGCGCCCGCGCCGAGATCCTCGGCCTCGACAACCTGACCGTGACGGTCAACGGCCGTGCGATCACCGACGCGCCCTTCCTGATCGGTCTGAACGGCGCCGAGCGGCTCGTCCGCGTGGCGTCGGCCGACGGTGAGCAGCACAACTACCGCGTGATCGTCACCGTCGGCGGCGACGTCGACAGCGACGGCGACGGCGAAGCCGACGCCTGCGACTCGTGCGCGGCCTCGCCCAACGAGGGTGACCGCGACGGCGACGGCGTCGACGACTCGTGCGACACGTGCATCGTGTCCGACGACTGCGCGAACCTCGACGCCGACAACGACACGATCTGCGACGTCGGTCCCGAGACCGCGCCGGCCACCTGCGGCGCCGAGGGCGCGGTCGACAATTGCCCCAACGAGGCGAACACCGACCAGGCCGACGCCGACGGCGACGGCGTGGGCGACGCCTGCGACGACGCCGACGAAGACGGCGTCACCGACGCGCTCGACAACTGCGTCGACGTCCCCAACGAGGACCAGCTCGACGGCGACGAAGACGGCGTCGGCGACCTCTGCGACAACTGCGCCGACGACGGCAACGACGATCAGGCCGACGCCGACAGCGACGGCGTGGGCGACGTCTGCGACGCCTGCCCGATCCTCGACGGCGACGACTGCTCGGTCATCGACCCCGATGGCGACGGCTTCTGCAACGTCGCGCCGGCCGCCGGCGCGGGCAACGCCTGCAACGACGTCATCGACAACTGCCCCGGCGTGCCCAACGGCCAGGCCGACAGCGACGGCGACGGCGTGGGTAACGCCTGCAACGACGCCGACGACTCCGACGGCGACGAGTACGCCGACGGCCTCGACAACTGCCCCGACGACGAGAACGACCAGTCCGACGTCGACGACGACGGCGTCGGCGACGCCTGCGACAGCGACCTCGACGGCGACGGCTGGTGCAACGACGCGGCGGCGCGCGACGCCGACGTGCCGGGCTGCATCGGCGTCGACAACTGCCCGAGCGACGCCAACGTCGACCAGGCTGACGCCGACGCCGACGGCAACGGCGACCTCTGCGACGTGTCGGTGTTCGTGCCGACGCTGGAGGAGACCGAGCCAAACGACGAGACCCCGATGTCCCTCGGGTTCGCCCCGGTGAACCAGACCATCGTCGTCACCGGCACGCTCGCGCAGGGCAGCGACGACGACGATCTCATCGTCGTCCGCGCGCCGGCCGCCGGTGCGCTGGTGTTCCAGCTCGCCTTCGACGCCGCCGACTTCGACCTGGTCGTCCTGCCGGGCACCTCGGCCGCCGACTTCGAGGGCGGCCAGTCGGGCAACCCCGAGCTCGCGTCGGTCGCCGTCACGGCAGGCCAGGCGGTGACCATCGACCTGAACGCCTACGAGGGCGCCGGGTCGTGGGAGCTGCAGGTGCTCTTCGTCGCCGACGTCGAGGGTGCGGACCCGCTCGCGCCCATCGACCTCGGCGCCGTGCGCCTCGGCGAGTTCGTGCCGGTGGTCAACGAGTACGTCGGCACGTTCGACGCGAACGTCCGCGGCGGCGGCCTGCTCGAGCAGTTCGGCGCGGTGGACACCGACGAGTACGTGTTCGAGGTGTTGTCGACCGGCACGCTGAGCGCCACGCTGACGTTCGCCAACCCGGCCGCCGACCTCGACATGCTGTTCCTGTCGGCGCCAGCGGCCACGGGCTCGCTGGGTGACCTGGTCAACGCCGATGGCGCGACGCTGGCGAACCCCGAGCAGGCGTCATTCCCGGTGCAGGCCGGCGACATCCTCTTCCTCGAGATCGGGAAGTACGACGCGCTCGAGACCACCTACCAGCTCTCGCTGACCATCGAGTGAGCGGCGGAGCCAACCCATGAAGACCATCCACGAGAACTTGCCGATGAAGCCCCCGAAGAATCACACCTCGATGGGCGGCAACCTGTGGCGCCGCCGCTGGCGCCCGCGGTCGCTGCTCGCGCTGGCGCGCGCGGCGGCGGCGTCGACGTCGGGGCTGCTGCCCCGCGTGGGCGTCGCCGCGCTCGTCGCCGCCGTGGGCGCCGCTGACGTTGCCCGCGCGGCCCAGACCGGCGAGCTCGGCGGCATCGTGCTCGACGACAACGGCGAGCCGCTCGCCGGTGTGCGCGTCATCCTGCAGTCGCCGCAGATGATCGGCGGCGCGAAGGAACAGACGACGGACATGGAGGGCGGGTTCCGCTTCCCAAACCTCGACCCTGGCAACTACACCGTGACCTTGTCGTCGCCGAGCTACATCGGCTTCGAAGAGAAGGACATCTACGTCGGCATCGACGCCCGATTGCAGCGCGAGTACCTGCTCGAGAAGGCGCAGGACGCTGCCGCCGGTGAGAAGGTCATCAAGGTCACGGCCAAGCGGCCGGTGGTCGACACCACCCGCGTCGCGCAGGGCACGTCGATCACCGCCGACCTGACCGACCGCACGGCGACGTCGCGCAGCTACCAGGGCGTCGCCCTGCTGACGCCCGGCACGGTGAGCGGCAGCACGGCGCCGGGCAACCCGTCGGTCCACGGCGGTACGCCTTTCTCCAATGTCTACCTGCTCGACGGCCTGAACATCACTGACCCGGTGACGCAGACGTTCTCGACGAACTTCAACTTCGACGCCATCGGCGAGCTCGAGGTGATCACCGGCGGTCTAGACGCCGAGTACGGCAACACGACGGGCGGCCTGCTCAACATCGTGACCAAGTCCGGCGGTGACGAGTTCACGGTCGACGCGTCGGTCTACTACGCCCCCAAGGAGCTGCAGCTCCTCGATCCCGGCGAGGTGAACGACAGCAACGAGTTCACGGCGAACCTGTCGGTGGGCGGTCCCATCATCAAGAAGAAGCTGTGGTTCTTCTTGTCGGGTCAGTACGTCGACAACATCTCGTCGACGCCGGTGACCGACTCGCCGTTCGGGGCCGACTTCGTGATCCCGCCGCGGCGGTTCAATGCCTTCTACGGCCTCGGCAAGCTGAAGTGGCAGGTGACGCCGTGGCAGAAGCTGACGGTGCTGATGCAGGCTGATCCGACGTGGATCACCAACGAGCGCCAGAGCGCCTTCGTCACCAACGACGCCCAGCGTCAGCGCTACCAGGGCGGCGCAAAGATCGTGGCGACGTCGGAGACGACGCTGTCCGAGAGCCTCTTCTGGAAGTCGCAGATCGGCTACGGCTCCGACCAGCTCTACATCTATCCGATGAGCTGCAACGGCGACTTCCTCGACTGCGCGTTGAACAGCAAGCCCGGACGCAGCAACCAGGCCACCGGCACGTCGACGGTGAATGACACGTTGCTCACCGACGACCGTCGCTACCGCCTGATCGCGGGGTCGGCGCTGTCGTACTTCCTCGACGGCTTCCTCGGTGACCACGAGTTCAAGCTCGGTGTCGAGGGCACGCTGACGGTCAACACCACGAACGACTGGGTGCCCGGCGGCGAGACCTACACCGACAACGGCATCGACCAGGCGGGCTCGACCATCGACGGCAACGGCGACCCCTTCCAGCGCACCACCTACCCCGAGGCGCTGCAAAAGACCGTGTCGGCCAACCTCGTCACCGCCTACGTGCAGGACACGTGGCGCCCGATGAAGGGCCTGACGCTGCGCCCCGGCCTGCGCTTCGACTCGTCGCGCGGCTACCAGGACCCCGAAGGCGGCGGCGGCGAGGTGTTCCAGTTCAACACGCTGTCGCCCCGCGTGGGCGCCGCCTGGGACCCCTTCGGCGACGGCAAGACGGTGGTCCGCGGCGGCTACTACTTCTACAACGAGACCGGCCTGCTGCTGGTTCCGTCGTTCGTCGGCCGCAGCCTGTCGAGCACGACCTACGGCTACAACGCCGAGACCGGCAAGTACGACGAGTTCGTGCGGGAGAACGGTGGCGACTCGGCCGTGGCCTACAAGCCCGGGATGGTCTCACCGAACATGCACGAGGTGATTTTCGGCGTGCAGCGCGAGATCGCCGACAACACGGCCTTCGCCGTCGACTTCACCTACCGCCGTCGCCAGAACATGTTCGAGGACGACGAGTCCAACGTCATCTGGAACGAGCGCGGCGACAACTCCGTCGGCTTCCGCAACAACGTGCCCGAGTACATCTTTTCGGTCGGCACGCCGGACACGTCGATGGGCCAGTACGTCGGCGTCGACTTCATCCTCGACAAGCGCCTCGCCGACAACTGGCAGGCGTACGTCACGTACACGCTGTCGCGGCTCGAAGGCACCAACGAGAACCTGATCACCTACGCGTTCGACAACCCGACGCAGCGTCCGTACGAGTACGGCTTCCTCGAGGACGACGTCCGGCACAAGCTGCGCGCGACGCTGAGCTACGACCTGCCCTACGGCCTGCAGGTCGGCGGCACCGCGTCGTACTTCTCGGGCCGCCCGCTGACGAAGTACTTCCTGAACACGTTCTACGGGGACTACCTCGATAAGCGTGCTCCGGCTGGCTACGACCCCAAGGACGTAGCCAACCCCGACGACGACGTCGAGTTCCGCAGCCCCGACGTGTTCGCCATCGACGCCCGCGTCGCCTGGCGCCTGAAGGAGCTGACGACGCAGGACATCTGGCTGATCGCCGACGTCTTCAACCTGTTGAACACGCGTCCGCCGGTGGCGTTCGAGACCCGCGACCTGCCCCAGGGTGACGGCCCGCAGTTTGGTGACGTGCTCGGCCGCGGCGGTCCGATGAACGCGCAGATCGCCATCCGCTACATGTACTGACGACAGTCCGCGCCGCGGGCCCGCGGCCGCGCAACATCACGATGCCCCGCATGCTCGCGGGGCGTCGTTTTTTCGGGGCGCGGTAACGGGCGCCGGCGGCTTGTGCCTGCTGGCAAGCGACGCCGGACCATGGCCGCGTTGACGACGAAGCGGCTGGCGCAGCGTGCTCGCGTTTGCTACGCCGCCGACGACGCGGAGGTTGCGATGGGTTTCCTGCCGGTGATCGGGGAAGGCAAGTCGGCCGACAAGACCGGCTCGCCCGAGTGGTTGCTGACGCGCCTCGTCGACTGGGGGCGCGAGAACTCCATCTGGCCGGCGTCCTTCGGTCTCGCCTGCTGCGCCATCGAGATGATGGCCGCCGGCGGCAGCAAGTTCGACATCTCGCGCTTCGGCAGCGAGTTGTTCCGCGCGTCGCCGCGCCAGTCGGACCTGATGATCGTGTCCGGGCGCGTCAGCCAGAAGATGGCCCCCGTGCTGCGCGAGGTCTACGACCAGATGGCCGACCCCAAGTGGGTGATCGCCATGGGCGACTGCGCGGCCTGCGGCGGCATCTTCAACAACTACGCCGTCATCCAGGGCGTCGACCGCATCGTCCCCGTCGACATGTACGTGCCGGGCTGCCCGCCGCGGCCCGAGGCACTCATCGACGGCATCCTGAAGCTGAAGGACCGCATCCGCGAGGGTCAGGGTCGCAAGCACAAGGGCACGTACCGTGACCCGCGGGCCGACTCGCCGGTGTTCTTTAGCGAGCTTGAGAAGGGCGGCGCCCGGGACGCGCTGCGGTACGAGCCGAAGTTCGACGTCGACGACACGAAGAAGTAGCGCGCGCGCCGTGAAGCGCAGGCGCGAGGCACCCCCTCCCGCCGCCACGAACGCCGAGCGCCAGGCAGACCGCCGAGAAGCAGGGGGCCCGATGGGCCCCCTGTCTTTTCTCGGCGCATCCCGTCGACGTCGACGCCGCCGTCAGTCCACCGGAAAGGTGAAGACACAGCGGGTCATCGGCACGCCGATGTCGGCGAGTGCCCAGATCTTGTACCGCTGACCCTCGATGAGGGGCGCCGGCGCGGCGTCGCCCGCGGGGATCTCCTGCTCGTGGCCCTCGGGGAGGCCGCCATAGACGACCTCGCCGGTCTTCGCCGGGACGGCGGGCGGAACGGTGTCCACGCGCCACAGCGTCCCCGCGGGCTTGTCCATGTTGGGCGGCAGCATCGGGTTCGGCGTGCCTTCCTCGAGAATGTACAGGTAGCGAGCGCGACCGCCCGTCCAACGCACGGTGCCTTCGGCGGCGACGCCCTCACCCTCCTCGCAGGGCCCCGCATCGTAGGTGAACTGCCGGTAAAAGATGTCCGGCTGGGGGGTGACGTCGGCCCAGGCCTCCATCGTGCTGCCGCGGTGCTCGAGCTCGCGCTGGAAGATGGCCTGCATGCGCGGCGGGTCGGTGGACGGCACGCCCGCCAGGCTTCGGGTGAAGCCGTTGTTCTGCTCGGGCGCGTAGTTGCCGAGCAACGACGAGTCGAAGGCGTTGGCGCCGAAGGCGAGGCCCCAGTCGGAAAAGCTGTTCAGGAAGTTCCCCGGGAACTCGGTGTCGAAGATCGAGGCGCCCGCGGGCGCGGCGCTCGCCTTGTGGCAGCACACACAGGCGCAGGCGTCGAGCTGTTCCTTCGCCCACGCGACGTCGGCGGCGTAGGCCGCGTCGGACAGCCGCGGGTCGTCGCGGGGCTGCGTGTCGTTGGGCGGCACCGGGACATACGGACGCTGGGTGCGGATGTCTTCGCAGGACACGTAGTCCTCGAAGTGGCGGCCTGGTTCGGTGCACCCGCTCATCTGGGCCCACTGGCACACCTGCCCGTCCGGGCCCGCCCCCGGCGCTTCGCCCGGCAGCGGCTCGGCGCAGACGTAGATCTCGGGCACGTAGTAGCTGTCGGGGTTCCACGCGTCGTCGACGTCAGCGGAGTCGTCGCCGCCGCAGGCCGGGCCGGGGACGAACGTGCCGCCACCAAACAGCTCGCAGCCGCGTTCGTTGCTGGCGCATTCACCGAACGGCATTACCAGTTGGGTGATCTGCGACGGGTCGTCGGACGGCATCACACATGCGCCGGTGGGCTCGTCGTAGGGGCAGGGGCCGGGGGCGAGCGTCGACTCGTTCTCGGCGCACGCCGCCACTGCGGTCTCGTCATCCCAGCCGTCGCCGCGCAGTTCCTTGCACTCTTCCTGACCGGCGAACGGGTTCTCGTAGATGCAGTGGCCGAACACGGCGTCGGGCACCTCAGGGGCCTCAGCCTTCGGGCAAGCCGACAGGGCGAAGGGGGCAGCGCAAGCAGCGACGCAGGCGGACGCGGCGAGGGCGAGGCGGGGCAACATCATGGGGGGCTCCGTCCATCTCATGTACGGGTACGATGCCGCCGCGCGCGAAAGCGCCGCGACTTCCATGCGGATCGTGACATGCGGTCGGCCCGCCCCCCTGCCGGGTCGGCTCTCCGACAGCGTGCGGAGCGCCGCGGCGAGGGCGGAACGCTGCTCGGCGTCGAGCAAGGCGGCAAGCGGGCCGGCGTCATCGTCGACGCAGCAGCTCTCAGGCAGCTCGCCCAGCGGCGCCCACGGATGTCGTCGACGGCGACGCAGGTGCATCAGGGCCGCGTCCACCGTGATTCGGTGCAGTCACGTGACCCGGTGCGCTGCCCCGGCGTACCCCGCGCGCTCGCGCCACGCGGCGCAGGACGCGTCCTGCAGGCGTGTCCTCGGCGTCGGCGGTTGAGCCCGTGAGGCGCCGGGCGAGCCCCAGCAGGCGCTTGCGGGCGTCCCGCCAGAGCGCGGCGAAGCCGCCGTCGTCGCTGTCGACGCCGAAGTGGCGGTAGACGGCGGGCGTCTCGGTGGTGGTGGTGGTGGGCATCGTGTCCTCCCAGGTGGGCCGGCGGGGGAGTCCCGCCGGTGTGCGGCGCGCTTCCAGGGATCGGACCACCCGGCGAACCGTCGTCGTCGGGCCGAAAGCCACAGCCGCCTCGGTGCGGTCTGCCAACCCACCCGGCTCGGCCACGCTGTCGGCGTCCGTAGGCCGCGCTGCGCGGGCACGAGCGCTGCGTCCCGCGCTTGACGAGGTGCCTCCATGTGTCCACGCGGGCTCGTCGCCCACGACTTTGAACCCTGCGCGTTCGCCGCCCAACGCGCCGCCGTCGAGCTTGCGCTGAAGGGCGCCAAGCAGGGCGCGCCCTCGGTGGTGCTCGCCCACGTCCTGACGCCGGCCGTGCCGATGTCCGGCGACATCGGCGGCGCCGGGGTCAACACGCTCGCCGCCGTCGAACTGATGATGAAGTCGGCGCAGCAGCGGCTCGACGAGGTAGCCGCCGAGCTGCGTGCCGCGCACCGCGAGCTCACCACCGACACGGTGGTCTTGTCGGGGGCGCCGGTGGCGGCGCTGCAGCCGAGCTGCAGCGCCGCGACGTCGACGCGCTGGCAGTCGGCACCCTCGGGCGTCGCGGGCTCGGCCACGCGTTCCTCGGCTCGGTGGCCGAGCGGCTGGTGCAGCGCTCGCCGGTGCTGGTCTTGGTCGTGCAGGAGCCGATGGCGGCGACGTTCTCGGCCGTCGCTGACGGACGTCAGGGCCTTCGGGCGCGCGTCAAACGCGCGTCCGAAGGCGCGCATCAGGCGTCAGCCGAAGCGGACGCTGCAGCGGCCGACGCCGCCGACGTCGAGGTCGATGACGTCGCCGGCGGCCACCGGCACCACCGGGCACAGCGCGCCGGACAGCACGAGGTCGCCGGCGCGTAGCGGCGTACCCCGCGCGGCCAATGTGCGCGCCAGCCAGACCACGGCGTTCACCGGGTTGCCGAGGCACGCGGCCCCGGCGCCCGACGACGCCACGCGGCCGTTCTTGCGCAGCGCGCAGCCGACCAGCGGCAGGTCGAGCCCCTGCAGCGACGCCTGCGTCGACGACACGACGAACCGCGCCGACGAGGCGTTGTCGGCGATGGTGTCGGCGAGCTTGATCTTCCAGTCCTTCACGCGGCTGTCGATGATCTCGATGCTCGCCGCGATCCACGCCGTGGCGTCGACGACGTCGACGGCGGTGACGTGGGGCGAGGCGAGATCGCGCGACAGCACGAAGGCCACCTCGCCCTCGACCCGCGGCGCGATCAGCGTCGACACCGGACACGCCGCGCCGTCGTCGACGGCCATCGAGTGCAGCAGCGCGCCAAAGTCCGGCTGGTCGACGCCCAGCCACTCCATGACCGCCTTGGACGTGATGCCGATCTTGCGGCCGACGAGCCGCTCACCCGCCGCCAGCCGCCGCGCGACGTTGTGCTGCTGCACGGCGTAGGCGTCGTCGACGGACACGAGCCCGTCGTCGCTCGGCCGGTCGATGGCCGTCTGGGTGCGCTCGGCCTGCCACAGGGCGTCGGCGACCTTCGCGATCCGCGCGTCGACGGTGGCGCTCATCGGCGCCCCCGGTTCGACGCGCGCGTCGCCTTGTTCGTCGCTGCCTTCGCCGTCGCTGCCTTCGCCGTCGCTGCCTTCGCCGTCGCTGCCTTC
>VGSZ01000161.1 GCA_016874845.1 Deltaproteobacteria bacterium | reverse complement strand
TCGAACGCGCCGTCCCCGTCTGCCTGACCTTGAACGAGCTGCTCACCAACGCCCTCAAGTACGGCGGCGTCGGCGCGAAGCGGACGAAGGAGGCCCTCGAGGCGGCCCGCTGGAGCTGATCGAGGTCAAGGCCGTGGGACAGAGGGTGCGACTGGCGGTCCGTGATCGCGGCCCTTGTCTGCCCGCCGGCTCCCAGCTCACCGGGCACCCGAGCCTCGGTCTGCAGCTGGTGACATCGCTGACGCGCCAGCTGCGCGGCAAAGCCAGCGCCCGCAGCGACGGCGGCGCCGTGTTCGAGGTCGAGGTCCCCCTCGAGTGACTCGTGCGGCGACGAACGTCCTGGCTCCCGTCGGGCACCGGGCGGGCGCCATGGAGACGACAGTCAGGTGACGGTCAGGCCAGCGCGGCGACGAGAGCGTCGGCGATCGCCTGCGCGTGACGCCGGAGGGTCGCGTCGTCGTCGCCCTCGACCATGACGCGTGCCTTCATCTCGGTGCCCGAGTAGCGCACGAGCACCCGTCCACCGCTGCCGAGCGCCGCCTCGACGTCGGCGATCACCGCGAGCACCGCCGGCAGGTCCTCGAGCGGCACCTTGCGCGCGACCTTGACGTTCAGCAGGTGCTGCGGCGACGGCTGAAACACCGACGCCAGCTGCGACAGCGCCTTGCCCTCGCGCAGCATCGCCGCCAGCACCGCCAGCGCCGCGACGATCCCGTCGCCCGTCGTCGCGTGGTCGAGGAAGACGATGTGCCCGCTCTGCTCGCCGCCGAGGTTCAGGCCGCGCTCGCGCATCCGCTCGACGACGTAACGATCGCCAACGCCGACGCGCTCGACAGCGACGCCGATGTCCTTCAGGCAGCGCTCGAGCCCGACGTTGCTCATCACCGTGGCCACGACGGCGTCGCCGCGCAGCAGGCCCTGCTTCTTGCGCTCGCGGGCGCAGATCGCCATCACCGCGTCGCCGTCGACGACCCGGCCCCGCTCGTCGAGGATGATCACGCGGTCGGCGTCGCCGTCGAGGGCGACGCCCAGGTGCGCGCCGTGGGCGAGCACGGCCTTGCTGAGCGTCTGCGGGTGCAGCGAGCCGCAGCCGTCGTTGATGTTGGTGCCGTCGGGTTCGCAGCCCAGCTCAAGGACGGTGGCGCCGAGCTCGCGGAACACCGGCGGGGCGACCGCGTACGCGGCGCCGTGGGCGCAGTCGACGACGATGCGCAGGCCCTCGAGGGTCAGCGCCTGCGGGAACGTCGCCTTCAGGTGCACGATGCAGCGGCCCTTGGCGTCGTCGATGCGGCTCGCCTTGCCGATGTCGGCGCCGGTCGAGGCGTGCTTGTCGACCAGCGCGGGCTCGAGGATCAGGCGCTCGAGCTCCTCCTCGACGGCGTCGGGCAGCTTGAAGCCGTCGTGGCCGAAGACCTTGATGCCGTTGTCCTGGTAGGGGTTGTGGCTGGCCGACACGACGATGCCGGCGTCGGCGCGCATGCTCGCCGTCAGGAACGCGACGCCGGGGGTGGGCAGTGGGCCGGTCAGCATGACGTCGACGCCCAGCGACGTGATGCCGGCGCAGATGGCCTGCTCGATCATGTAGCCCGACACCCGGGTGTCCTTGCCGATCACGACGCGGCCGCGGTGCCGCGCCCCGAGCAGCGCCGGCAACAGCGTCGACGTCCCGGTGGGCCCATCGGCCTGTGGCCCGCGGCCGAGCTGGCCGGTCTTCACGAGCAGCGCCAGCGCGCGGCCGAGTCGCATCGCCATGTCGGGGGTCATCGGCCAGACGTTGGCCTCGCCGCGGATGCCGTCGGTGCCGAAGAGCTGGCGCGCCATCTCAGCCCCCCTCGCCGCCGCCGATCCCATCGACGTCGTCGCCGTCCTTGTCGTCGTCCTCGCTGCCGGCCCGCTTCGCCGGCTTCTTCGAGCGCGTCGCGGGCTTCTTGCCCTTCGGCGACGCCGCGGCCTGCTCGTCGAGTTCGGGCGCGGGCTTGCCGCCCTTCACGGCGTCGAGCAGCGCGTGCACGCGGGCCGCGCGCTCGCCGCTGTCGTCGAGGACGAAGGTCAGCTCGGGGGTCAGGCGCAGGCGCACCTTGCCGCCAAGCTCCTTGCGCAGGATGCCGCGCTGGGCGCGCAGGCTGTCGATGGCGCCCTGCTTGTCGGCGTCGGAGCCGAAGACGCTGACGAAGACCCTGGCGTGGGCGAAGTCGCTGGTGACCTCGACGGAGCGGATGGTGACGAAGCCGGGCACCGGGTCGCGCAGGCCGCGGACGAGCCGCTCGCCGAGCACTTTCTGGATCTCTTCGGCGACGCGGGCGGTGCGAATGCTCATGCGGACACGAGAGCAGAGGGCGCCGACGACGGCAACACCGCCGACGTCGTGAGCGCCGACGCGAGCGGCGCGGGGGGCGCGTCCGTGTCTGGCCCGCCGGGCGAGCCTGCACCACGCCGGACGGGCCGGCCGACCGTTGCCGGCGACGCCGTCGGCTGGTAGCCCGCCGGCGTCGCCCTCGTCGACGGAGAGACCCATGACCACGCACACCGGCACCAGCCTGCGCAAGAGCTTCCTGTCGTTCTTCGAGACGAACGGGCACCACGTCGCCCGTTCGTCGCCGCTGGTGCCGCAGGGCGACGCCACGCTGCTGTTCACCAACGCCGGCATGGTGCAGTTCAAGGACGTCTTCACCGGCCGCGAGACGCGCCCGTACAAGCGCGCGACGTCCTCGCAGAAGTGCGTGCGCGCCGGCGGCAAGCACAACGACCTCGAGAACGTCGGCCGCACCGCGCGCCACCACACGTTCTTCGAGATGCTCGGCAACTTCAGCTTCGGCGACTACTTCAAGGAGGGCGCCATCGAGTACGCGTGGACCTTCCTGACGAAGGATCTGGGCATCGACGCGAAGCGCCTGAGCGTCACGGTCTTCGAGGGCGACGCGCAGACGCCGGCGGACACCGAGGCCGAGGCGCTGTGGAAGAAGATCGCGGGCCCGGGCATCCAGATCACGCGCCACGGCGCCAAGGACAACTTCTGGCAGATGGGCGACACCGGCCCGTGCGGCCCGTGCACCGAGGTCCACTTCGACCGCGGCGCCGTCAAGGGCGCCTTCGGCGGCGATGACCCCGAGGGCGACCGCGTGCTCGAGATCTGGAACTGCGTGTTCATGCAGTACGAGCGGCTGGCCGACCGCTCATTGGTCCCGCTGCCGGCGCCGTCCGTCGACACCGGCATGGGACTCGAGCGTCTGGCGATGGTGATGGGCGGCCACGCGTCGAACTACGACACCGACCTGCTCCGGCCGCTCATCACGTTCTCCGAAGACAAGCTGAAGAAGAAGTACACGTCCACCGACGGCGCCGACGACGTGGCGATGCGCGTGATCGCCGACCACGCCCGCACCACGGCGTTCCTCGTCGGCGACGGCGTGCTGCCCGGCAACGTCAACCGCGAGTACGTGCTGCGCTCGATCATGCGCCGCGCCATCCGCTTCGGCGACGGGCTCGGCTTCAAGGACGCCTTCTTCCACGGCGTGTGCGATCAGGTCGTCGAGCTGTTCCAGGGCCAGTACCCCGAGCTGACCGCCGCGCGCTCGCTCTTGCAGAAGGTCGTCGTCAACGAGGAAGAGGCCTTCCGCCGCACGCTGCAGAAGGGCACCGAGCGCGTGCTCGTGGTCGTCGATGACGCGAAGAAGAGGAGCGCCGTCAGCGTCGACGGCGGCGTCGTCTTCGACCTGAAGGCCACCTACGGCTTCCCGCCCGACCTGACGGCGCTGATGCTGCGCGAGCACGGGCTGTCCTACGACGAGGCCGGCTTCACGAAGGCCGAGAGTGCGCACGCCGCGGCGTCGTCCACCGACCACCTCGGCGCCGCTGGCGTCGACGACCTGTGGAAGCGCCTGCGCAACGAACTCGGCGCCACGAATTTCACTGGCTACGAGGCGCCGTCGTTGAAGGCGGCCAAGGTGCTCAGCCTCGTGAAGGACGGCGCCGTCGTCGACAAGCTGCTGCCCGGCGACAAGGGCGTCGCCCTGCTCGACCGCACGCCTTTTTACGGCGAGAGCGGCGGTCAGGTCGGCGACCGCGGCGCGCTGCTGAAGGACGGGTTGTCGTTCAAGGTGCTCGAGTGCGGCAAGCAGGCCGAGCTGCACCTGCACGTCGTCGCCGTCGAGCACGGCGCGCTCGCGGTGGGCGACGTCGTCGAGGCCGCCGTCGACGACGGCGCGCTGTCACGCACGCGCAAGAACCACTCGGCGACGCACCTCTTGCACCACGCGCTGCGCAAGGTGCTGGGCGATCACGTCGTGCAGAAGGGCAGCCTCGTCGACCCCGACCGCCTGCGCTTCGACTTCGCCCACTTCGAGGCGATGACGAAGGCGCAGGTCGAGGCCGTCGAGGACCTCGTGAACGACATGGTCCTCGACAACGCGGGCTCGAGCATCGAGCAGATGGGGATCGACGACGCCAAGCAGAAGGGCGCGATGGCCTTGTTCGGCGAGAAGTACGGCGACCGCGTCCGCGTCGTCGCGTTTGGCACCGACCACGGCAGCTCCGTCGAGCTCTGCGGCGGCCAGCACGTGCGCGCGACGGGCGACATCGGCCTGTTCAAGGTGACCAGCGAGGGCCCGCTGGCCGCCGGCGTGCGGCGCATCGAGGCGGTCACGGGCCGCGGCGCGCTGTCGTTCGTGCGCAAGCAGGGCGCGGTGCTCGGCGAGCTGGCCAAGCACCTGAAGGTCGGCACCGACGACGTCGTCGCCCGCGTCGAGAGGCTCGGCGACAGCCTGAAGGACGCCCACGCCGAGCTCGGCAAGCTGAAGGAGCAGGCGCAGGCGCAGGCGGCGGCGGGCGCGGCGAACCAGGCCACAGACGTCGGCGGCGTGAAGCTGCTGGCGCTGCGCGCCGACGGCGTCGAGGCGAAGGGCCTGCGCGACTACGCCGACAAGCTGCGCGACAAGCTCGGCAGCGGCGTCGTCGTGCTCGGTCTGCCCGACGGCGACAAGGTGACGCTGCTGGTGGCCTTGACCGCCGACGTCGCCAAGGCGGGCAAGCTGCACGCGGGCAAGCTGATCGGCGAGCTCGCCGTCGTCGTCGGCGGCAAGGGCGGCGGCAAGCCCGAGCTGGCGCAGGCCGGCGGCAGCAAGCCCGAGGCCCTCGACGAGGCGCTGGCGAAGGCGAGGTCGCTGGTGCAGGCGGCGCTCGCGTAGTCGTTCGCGCGCACTGGCTGGCGGCGGGATGGCGCCGTCGAGGTCGCGCTATCGTCGGTCTTTCTGATCGCTGGTCACGGCCGGTGGTCACGGAGGGCGCGATGGCGCGACGTCATTACCGGCCGTTCTTGAAGACGGTGGCGGCGACGCTGGCCGGGTCGACCGACATCCTCGCGCGCAACGCGACGGGCACGCTGTCGCCCGCGGCCGGCGACGAGATCATGCAGCGGTGGCAGCGGCGCCTCTTTGCCGCCGGCGAGAGCACCATCGCCGCCGTCGGCCACGAGCGCTACGCCGATGCCGCGCCGCCGACGAGCCGCCCCTATCTCGTGATGTCGAACCACCAGAGCCTGCTCGACATCCCGTCGATCGTGGCGACGTGGCCGGGGCGCATCCGCATGGTCGGCAAGGAAGAGCTGGCGCGGGTGCCCGTGTGGGGGCCGGCGATGCGCGCGCTCGGCATCGTCTTCGTCGACCGCGACGACCGCGCCCGTTCGATCCAGGCACTCGAGGCGGCGAAGGCGCAGCTGTCGTCGGGGACGTCGATCTGGATGGCCCCCGAGGGCACGCGCAGCCGCGACGGCGCGCTCAGCCCGCTGAAGAAGGGCGGCTTCCACGTCGCGCGCGCGCTCGGCGTTCCCATCGCGCCGGCGTGGATCGAGGGCACCGCGGCCATTGTGGCGCCCGACGGCTTCGGCGTGCACAAGGGCGGCCACGTCGTCGTCACCTACGGCGACCCCATCGCCACCGAGGGGCGATCGGTCGACGAGCTGGTCGACACCGTGCGCGCGGCGCTGCTGGCGCTGCAGCGACAGGCGCAGTCATCGTCGTCGTCGTCGTCGTCGTCGTCCTGAGCAGCGCGGTCGCGTCGTCGACGCCGCTGCCGTCAGGCGAGCAGCACGAGTGCGAGGGCCACGGCCGCCGGCAGGGCCTGCACGAGCAGGATCGAGCGACCGACGGTGGCGGCACCAAAGACGCCGGCGACGATCACACAGCCCAGGAAGAAGCACTGCACGCGCCCGCCCTCGGCGCCGCCGAGCCATAGGCCCCAGACGAGCCCGGCGGCGAGGAAGCCGTTGTACAGGCCCTGGTTCATCGCCAGCCGCTTCGTCGCCGCCGCCTGCTCGGGCTTCATGCGGAAGGTCTTCAGGCCGAGCGGCTTGTCCCACAGGAGCATCTCGAGGATCAGGAACCACGCGTGCAGCAGGGCGACGACGGAGACGGCGACGTGGGCGGCGAGCGACATGGGTCGATCGTGGCAGCGCGGCGACGCGCGCGCGACGCGACCGGCGGCGCGCCCCCTTCGTCGTCGAGCGCGATCGCGCTAGCCGGAGCCGATGAACGCGCAGCAGCTCGTCGCCTCCCTCGGCCTGCAGCCCCACCCCGAGGGCGGCTTCTACAAAGAGACCTACCGCGCGACCCGCGTCGTCGACGTCGACGGGCGGGTGCGGGCGGCGTCCACCGCGATCTACTTCCTGCTGACGACCGGCACGTTCTCGGCCCTGCATCGGATTCGCTCCGACGAGGTCTGGCACTTCTACGCCGGCGCCGACCTCGAGGTCGTCTCGTTCGACGAGCAGGGCCGCCTGCTGCGCGAGCGGGTCGGCGCCTCGGCGGCGACGGGTGCGGTGCCGCAGCTGGTGGTGCCCGCGGGCCGCTGGTTCGGCTCGCGCCTCGCCGACGACGGCGACGCCGACGCGTTCGCGCTGGTCGGCTGCACCGTGGCCCCCGGATTCGACTTTGCCGACTTCGAGCTCGGGACGCGCGAAGAATTGCTGCGACAGTTTCCGTCGCATGTCGACGTGGTCACGGCGCTGACGCGCGCGTGAGCGCGAGCGGGCGCCCGCTCGAGGAGGGCGCGGCCTACTCGTTGTCCGGGGGCGGCGGGGGCTCGGGTGGCGTCAGGCACAGGGTGTTGCCGGGCGTGAGGCTGCAGACCTGCCAGAAGCCGGACCCGCCGCCGCCGCCGGCACCGTTGTTGCCGTCGCCAGCGCCATGCTGTCCGGTCACGGCAGCAGGGAACCTGCCGCCGGCCGACGACAGATGGGTCCCGGCGCGGCCGCCGGCGCCGCCGGTGACGTCCGCGGCGACGAAGCCGGAGGCCTCGAGCGACGACGCCGAGAGCAGGTCATAGGAGACGTTCGACGCGCGCACGTGCGTGATCTGCCGTGCCTCGAGCAGGACCATGCCGCCGGAGCCGCCGCCGCCGCCGCCGAGGGTAATGGAGGAACCTCCGGCGCTGCCTTCGACGCCATCGCCACCGCGGGCGCGGATCGTCGATCTGCCCTCGGTCGCTTCGCGCAACGTCAGCGTGCCCAGCACCGACAGCTGCAGCGACCCGCCCCCGGCGCCGCCCGGGCTGGGCAGGTCCGGTCCGAGCGAACCGCCGGCACCGCCGTAGCAACCGACGCTCCAGGCGTCCTCGCGCAACTTGAGCTCGCGGAACGGTCCAAGTCCCGCAGCCCCCCCCGTCGGCATGACGAACGCGGGGGCGAGCCTGCCGACGCCACCGGTCCCGCCGTTGCCAAACGCGCCGCCGCCGCCCCCACCCGCCGAGTTCGCACCGGATTCTGGCGATGGTGGACTCCCGTATCCAAACCCGCATTCCCCGCTGCGGGGGGCGCCCGTCGGCCAGGGAGCGACGGTCACCGTCCCCGCGATCGTGGCGTCGCGGTGGACGACGAGGATCGGCACCATCGGCCCGACGAAGGCGAGCTCGACGCCGTCGTTCACGACGAGGCTCCCGGCCTCCAGCAACACGACGGGAACCGCCCCGTCGGGCACCGGCAGTGTGCGCACCGGGACGGAGATCCCGCAGAGCGGAATCGTGGCACCCGGTGCGAAGGTGTTCGTCGCCGTGAGGTCGACCACGCTCGACGTCGTGCAGGCAACGTCCTGGAGCGACGCGATGGGTGACAGCGCGTCGACGTGGGCGGGGAGCGCGCTGCAGGGTCGCCCTGGCGTCGCGCAGAAGTTCCCCTGCTCGACGCGGCAGCTCGCATTGCACCCGTCGCTTGAGAGCGTGTTGCCGTCGTCGCACGCCTCCGACATCGGGTCGCGGACACCGTCGCCGCAGACGTTGCGCACACAGCGCGACAGGCACGCGTCCTCCTCGACAGCATTGCCGTCGTCGCACTCTTCGACCCCGAGGCGCACCACCCCATCGCCGCAGCGCGCGGCCGTGCAGTCGGTCTTGCATTCGTCGTCGTCGACGTCGTTGCCGTCGTCGCAGGTCTCACCCGGGTCTAACTGGCCGTTGCCGCAGCGCGGCGGTTCGCCCTCACCCTCTCCTTCGCCTTCGCCCTCTCCTTCACCCTCTCCTTCGCCCTCGCCCTCGCCCTCGCCCTCGCCCTCGCCTTCTCCTTCTCCTTCTCCTTCTCCTTCTCCTTCTCCTTCTCCTTCTCCTTCTCCTTCTCCTTCTCCTTCTCCTTCTCCTTCTCCTTCGCCCTCGCCTTCGCCTTCGGCCACCGCGGTGCACGCGCCGTCGACGCAGGCCTGGCCCGCGGGGCACGGGTCGCCGGGTCGACAGGGCAATCCGCCAAAGAAGCAGCCCGACAACGAGGCGAGCGCGACGACGAGGAGCGCGATCAGGGGGCCGTCGACCGACGCGCGGGGACGAGTGCTGGCGTTCACGACGGACCTCCGAGCAAGAGCACGCCGACACCGCCCGCGACGGCGACGGCGAGGCCGCCGACGAACAGCGCCGTGCCGACCTGCCCGTCGCGCTGGGCCTGGTTCCGCGCGTCGAGGTCGGCGCGTGGGTCGGCGAAGGTGGGCCAGGCCCGCCCCATGGCGACGCCGCCGACCGCCACCGCAGCCACGCCCACGCCACCAACGACGGCGCCGCCCCACTGCAGCGGCGACCACGCCGGCGCAAACGACGACGACGACGACGCACCAGCAGGAGGCGCCAGCGCGAGGCCGTCCAGCAGCCGCCCCCGCACGCGCGTCATCGCGTCCCGCACCCGCGGCAGCAGGTCCTCGTCGGAGCGGGCGTCGACGGTCTCGCGCAGCACCGAGCGGTTGGTCTCGGTGTCGAGCACGCTGATGCGCACGACGCGCAGCGCCCCGACGGCGCTGAGGCTGCCGTGCACGACGTAGCGCGCGCCGAGGGCCTGTCCGATCTCGGCGAAGCACGAGTCGTCGACGCAGCCGATGGCGCGCCGCTCGGCCTCGATGGAGACGACGCGGCGCAGGTCCTCACTGGACAGCGCCTCGAGGCGCGGGTCGCCGCCGAGCCCCTGCGCGATCTCGTCGCGCACGACCCGCGCGGTGGTCGCCGAGGCGCCGTCGGCGACGACGTCGAGCACGAGCACGCGCGTCGGCTCGGCGGTGGACAGCAGCGACGCGACGAGCAACGGCAGCACGCAGCCTCCATGGACAACGGCTACGCTACCCCACACGCTCGTCGCCGCGCATCGTCGACGTGCGTCGGGGCCGGCGCGCCCCTCACGGCTCAGCGAGGACGAAGCCGAGCAGGTCGCGCAGATCGTCGTCGGAGAGCGCCTCGACGGAGAACGGCGGCATGACCCCGCCGACGCCGAAGAAGCCGCCGTGGCGCACCTTCTCGACGATCACCAGCTCGACGGGGAACCCGGTCTCGGCGGCGAACCCGGCGCTGGCCGCCGGCACGATCGACGCCCGCTCGTCGCTGCGCCCCTGCCCGGTGCGTGGTGCGCCGTGGCACGAGGCGCAGGCGCGGTCCCAGATCGCGCTGCCGCGGCGCGGGTCGCCAGCGCCCACGGTGGTGACGTTCTCGACGATGGTGAGCGGCGCCGGCGGCGTGGCCTCGCGGCGCGAGATCGACAGCAGGTACTCGTAGAGCGCGCGTCCGCGCGGGTCGTCGGCGGCCAGCGGCTGCTCGCGCAGGAAGTGCACGAAGCAGGCGTCGACGGCCTGCTTCAGGCTGCCGGCCTGACCGCCCCACCACGACGGGCGGAACACGACGTCCACCAGCGACGCGCCGGGCAGGGTCGCCGCCGGGTCGGCGGTGCCGTCGTCGTGGCAAGTGGCGCAGGTGACGCTGTTGAACGGGCTGCGCGACACCCGCGGGTCGTGAAACAGCGCCTCGCCGGCGGCGCGCCCGTCGACCGGGCCGCAGGCGCCCGCGAACACGACGGCGACGACGACGACGGCGGTCAGCACGACGAGCCGGCGGGAGCAGGCGCGCAGGGTCATGGCGCCTCCGACGGCAGGGCGAGGCCCAGATCGTCGGGGAAGACGCCGACGGCGACGCGCCCGAGCACCGCGCCGCTGTCGAGGTCGAGGGCGACGACGGCCCCCGGATCGCGCTTGTTGCCCTCGCAAAGCACGATCAGCGCGCGATCATCGTCGACGAAGAGCGTCGTGTGCGGCAGCAGGCACACGTCGGCGGACAGCGGCACGAAGCGATCCAGACGCGCGCGGCCGGCGCCGTCGTCGACGACGAAGGCGACGCCGTCGGTGTCCTGCACCGCCAGCGCCAGCAGCGACCCGCCGGCCACGGGGTGGGTGGCGAAGGCGCCAAAGACCGGCAGGCCGGGCAGCACGACGACGCCGCCGCTCAGGCTCCGGGTGGCGACGTCGACACCGATGAGCTCGCCCGAGCGGTAGCAGCTGACCCACGCCGTCTGGTCGTCGGGGCTCAGCGTCACCGCGTAGGGGCCGCACACCGGCGACGCCGCGGTGCCCGGCGAGGCGAGCAACGTCACCCGCGTCACCGCGGCGGGCGCGCCAGCCACCGCCGCCGCCAGATCGACGACGCCGACCTCGTCGGATTGGCACGACGACACCAGCGTGCGGCTGTCGCCGGTGATGGCCATGCCGTGGGCGGCCGGGCACAGGGGCACCATCGCCCGCCGGTTCAGGGTCACCGGGTCGAGCACCGCCAGCCGCGCGTCCAGCGTCGGGCCGCTCGTGATGCCCTGCGCCAGCGCGTCGTTCACGGCGACGAGGTCGAAGTGGGTGAGCACGAGGTGCGCGCCGTCAGGCGTCAACCGCACGTCGCCGGGGTTGCGGTCGACGCGCTGCGCGTGGGTGGTCTGCTGCGTGTCCAGGTCGATGCGCAGCGCCCGCCCCTGCGCCGTGCCCGCCCCGTGCACACCGTGGGGCCCCGAGCCTCCGCCCGGCACGTAGTTCGAGATGCCGATGAAGGCCGTACGACCGCCTTTATCGACGACGACGTGGTGCGGCCCCTCGCGCTCGATCGGAAACAGCCCGACGACGAAGCGCGACAGCTCGGCGTCGGGCCGGCCCTGCAGCAGCCGCGACAGCGAGACGACGCTGACGCTGTCGTCGAGGTTGTTGGGGATCACGAGGCGCGCCTCGCCGGGCGCCGCCGGCACCGGGCGCGGCGCGCCGTCGATCCAGACGGCGTCGACGTCGACGGCGAACACGACGTCGTCGAGGCGCTGCGGATCGAGCGGGCAGCCGGTCGCCGCCCACGCGGCGATGAGCGCCCACGCGGCGGCCACCACGCGCCCGGTGACGGTGGCGACGGCGACGGACCCCGGGCGCCTCACCGCGCCGCCGGCCAGCCCGGCGCCGCCAGCAGCGACGACGACGACGCGGGCGCTCACAGCTGGACGTCGAACCGCAGCGGCGTCGCGACGAAGGGGCCCTCGGTGACCTTGTTCTCGGTCAGGAACGCGCTCCACAG
>VGSZ01000160.1 GCA_016874845.1 Deltaproteobacteria bacterium | reverse complement strand
TTGCGGGCTCGGGGTAGCCCATGGCGCCGATCAGCCACACCGACAGCGCCTGCGTCGCCGCCGCCGGCAGCGCCGCCCGCACCACGGCGACGAACGCCCACGAGAACGCGTTCAGCACGACGCCGACCAGCACCGTGCGCTCGCCGCCCTGCCCGCGCTGGCGCGCGAACGCCAACAAGACTGCGCTCGCCAGCGCCGCGCCGACGACGCCGCCCAAAGGGACCCCCAGCGGCACGCCCAGCGTCGCCCACGCCGCGGCCAGGGTCGTCGTGGCGCCGAGCGCCGTGACCGTCGCCGCGCCGAGCGCCGCGCCGCCCGACACGCCGAGCACGTAGGGGTCGGCGAGGCTGTTGCGCAGCAGCGCCTGCAGCGCCGCGCCGGTGGCCGACAGCGCCGCGCCGACGACGAAGGCGAGCAGCACCCGCGCGGCGCGCAGCGACAGTGTGGCGGCGTCGGGCACGCCCACGCCCGCGGGCCCGACGGCCAGGCACGCGGCGGTGACGACGAGCGCGATCACGACGGCCACGGCGGTGACGCGCGCGCGCGTTCGGGGAGACAACGGCGTCGTCACGGCAGACTCATGGCGGGCTCACGACGTCCTCACGGGGCCGGCGCGCCCGCGGCGAGCAGCGCCTCGAGGGTCAGCGCGTCGTCGACGAACGACGGGCCGGGGCGCATCAGGATCGCGCGGTCGGCGGCGAGCACGACGGGGGCGCGGGCCCCGAGGGGCCGCAGCAGCTCGCGCAGCCGACGCGCGCTCGGCGGGCCCTCGGCGGCGACGACGACGTCGACGTGGCGCGCGAGCAGGCTCTCGAGCGACCACTGCGGCCACGGCGGGTCGCCGTCGTGCACGGCGCTGGTGGCGCCGGTGGCGCGCACGGCGACGTCGGCGAAGGTGCCCGGGCCGGCGACGACGACGGGGTCGGTGCCGACGACGACGGCGACGGTGCGCCCGGGGTGTCCCTGCGGGCGCGCGGCGTGGCGCGCGGCGAGGGCCGACAGCGCCTCGTCCTGGCGAGCCGCCAGCCGGCGCCCCGCGGCGGGCGCACCGACGACGTCGCCGAGCGCGACGAGCAGCGCCCGGGTCTCGTCGGGGCGGTCAGCGAAGACGACGAAGACCGGCACGCCGCGGTCGCGCAGGCGGTCGAGCAGCGCGCGTTGGGCGAACGACGGCATCGCCACGACGAGGTCGGGGCGCAGGGCGAGGATGGCCTCGAGGCTGGCGTCGGTGTAGCCGCCGACCTTCGGCAGCGTCGTCGCCGCCGTCGGCACGTCGCAGAAGCGCGTGACGCCCACGACGCGGGCGCCGGCGCCGACGGCGAACAGCGTCTCGGTGACGACCGGCGCCAGCGACACGATGCGCGTCGGCGCGGGCGCGGGCGCCGTGGGCGCCGACGACGACGACGACGACGACGATGGCGCGGACGGCGCGTACCAGTGCGGGACACGCGCCTCGTCGCCGGCGACCGCGGCCGTCGCGGCCGTCGCCCACGCCACGAGCGCGGCGACTACGACGACGACGGTCACGGGCCGCGCGGCGCTCACGGCAGCGCCCCGCGCACCAGCTCGCCCGACAGCGAGAACAGGCCGAACAGGTCGTCGCCGTCGGTGACGACGTCGATGAGCCCGCGCGTCGGGCCCGCGGCCTGCAGGCGCACGACGCCGGCGCTGCCGAAGGGGTCGACCAGCACCTCGCCGCTGCCGAAGCGCGCCGCCAGCAGCCGGCCGTCGGCGTCGACGGCGACGTTGAAGATGCTCTCGACGCCCGCGGCGGCCGGCGTCGCCTGCTGCAGCGCCAGCGCGCGGTCGAAGCGCAGCACGCGCCCATCGAGCACGTCGCCGACGACGACGTCGCCGCGCCACACGGTGGGCGTGCCCGGGCTCGCGTCGACGGCGACGGCGGCGCGCTCGTCGAGCGCGGCGCGGCCGAGGCGCACGAGGGCGCCCTGGCTCACGCGGCGGTGCGCGCCGTCGCGCACGACGAAGCGCCCGGTGCAGGCGACGATCACGTCGTCGTCGTCGCCCAGGGCGACGCCCTGCGGGTTCTCGCAGCCGAGCACCGCCGCCCGATCGAACGTCAGGCGGTCGCCGTCGATGACGAAGCGCGCGACGACCCCCGGCCCGGTCTGCATCGGCGCGTCGTCGACGGCGTAGGCGAGGACGTTGGTGTAGGTCACGAACGCGACGTCGCCGGCGACGACGACCCCCTGCGGCGTCCGCGGCCGCAGCCGCGTCACCGTCGTCTCCTCGTCGCCGTCGCCGTCGGCATCCACGGGCGCCGGCAGCGTAATCGGCGCGACGTCGACGACGACGTCGGCGGCGGCGCGGTCGAGGTCCCTGCCGCCGCAGGCGTCGACGAGGGCCACCGCGCCCTCAGAGAACAGCGTGACCACCGCGCGGCCGCCCTCGGCGGGCGCCACCGACCACGGGTTCGCGCCAGCGCCAAGGAACACGGCGCGCGCGCCGGCGTCGGCGTCGACGCCCAGCACGTCGACGCGGGCGTCGGCCGAGGCGGCCACCAGCGCCGTGCGCGCGCCGTCGCACGTCGTCAGCGCGACGTCGTTGGGCGCCGTGCCGGTGGCGAGCGCGCCGTCGGCGCCGGAGCCGCCGGGGGGCGACGACTCGAGGCAGCCGCCCGCGACGACGACGAGCACGGCGAGCGCGACGAGCACGACGAGCGCGACGAGCGCGGCAGACGGGCGGCTCATGCGCGCACCTCGAGCGAGACGAAGACGAGCCGCCCGGGCAACGGCAGCAGGTTCTGGTCGCGCGCGTCGCGCACGTCGAGGGCATTGTGCAGCGACACGAGCACACCGAGGCGGGGCGCCAGCGGCAGGCGCCCCTCGACGTCGAGGAGCACCGTGCCCGGGCTCGTGAGGGTCCCGAACAGCGTCGACGAGACCGGGCCGCGCACCGCGAGCAGCGCGCGTAGCCAGCCGTCGTCGTCGCCGACGCGCGGCGCCAGCGCCAGCGCCACCGGCGGCGCGCCCGGCAGCGGGGCGCCCGTCGACGCCAGCGCGGTGACGAGCAGCGACGCCGCCACGTCGACGGACACCAGCGGCGTCGGGCGCAGCGCCACGCCAACGTCGACGCCGGCGCGCGTGGCGGCGCCGGTGTTCTCGGGGCCGAGCTCGAAGGCGTTCTTGTGCACGACGACGATACCGTCGCGCAGCGCCGAGACGTGGCCCACCACGCGGGCTCGCGCGGCGTCGGTGCCCACGACGACGCCGGCCTCGAGCTCGTCGACGGCCTCGGGACGCAGGGCCGGGTTGCCGCGCACGAAGCCGCGGGGGGCGTAGCGCTCGTCGAGGGTCGGCGCGCGCGACGCGCGAGTGACGCCCAGAAACGCGGTGGCGGCCCCGTCGCCGTCGGCGGCCAGGACGCGCAGCGCCCCCTGGGGCAGCAGCGTCAGCGTCGCGCCCTCGCGAGCGGCAGTGCCATCGACAGTTCGCTCGACAGCGGCGCGAAGGTCACGGTCGACAACCACGCCCACGCCGACGCGGGCGTCGACGCCGACGACGAGGGGACCGACGGCCGCGCGCACCGTGGCGTCGGCGTCGAGGCGCGCGGCGTCGCGGTCGACGACGGCGACGATCGCGCTGCGGTCGGCGCGGGCCCGCAGGCTCGCCGTGGCGCCCTCGACGATCGACGCTGTCGCGCGGGCCGAGGCCCCCGCCCGCGCGCCGACCAAGCGGCTGTCGGTGGGCCCGGCGGCGCCCACGCCAAAGACGCGGCGATCGCTGCCGGCGGCGGCGACGCCGACGTCGACGACGACGACGCCGGCGCGCGCGCGGGCCTGCGCGCCAACGGCGCCCAGCGCGTCCTCGGCCCGCAGCGCCAGCGGCGCGCTCGCGAAGCCCGGGACGCCCCCCCGACGCGCGGCGCCGCTGGCCGCCACCGCGACGCGCACGCCGGCCGCGTCGACGTCGGCGGCCGCAGCGACGTTGGCACGCTGCTGGTCATTGTTCGCGCGAACGGCGTCGGGGCCACCGGTACCCAGCGTGTCGTCATTCACGAACGGGAAGTCGCCGCGCGTCGAGCCCACGTCGACGAAGCCGGCGACGTGGCCGCCCTCGACGTCCTCGGCGACGCGCCCGCGCGCGCGCAGCGTGCCCACCGAGCCGGCACCGACGACGATCTGCACGCCCGGCGCCGGTCGCCGCAGCGACAGCGCGCCGCCGAGCCCGGCGCCGGCGCCGACATCGACGACGACGTCGCCCATGCCCCACGGCAGCAGGCCCACGTCAACGACGCCGGCGGCGGGATCGTCGAGCGACAGGCCCAGCGCGGTCACGGCGAGCCGCGGCCCCGACAGCCCGCGCACGACGGGGCGCACCGGGGAAAGGGGTCCGCCGTCGCGGGCGAGGGTCGCGCCGGGCACGAGCAGCAGCGCCGCGCCGCCGTCCCAGACCGCGCCACCGTCGACGCGAACGTTGTCGACGTCGTCGGCCGCGCGCGCGCGCACCACCGTCTCGCCGCCGTCGGTGGCGGCGGCAGCGAGCGCAAGGGTCGTGAGCGCGAGCGGGGCGAGCACGGCAGGGTCAGGTCGCAGGGCCGGCGAGGCGCACGATCACCGCGGGGCCCGCGGCGTGGATGACCTCGACGAGCGCGGTGCCGTCGGGGAACGCGGCGACGGCGCCCACGCTCGTGCAGGCGTCGGGCAGCGTCAGCGCGTCGACGAGGTCGCCGGCGCCGCCCGCGCCGCCGTCGCCGTCGACGGGCAGGAAGCGCAGCGCCGCCGGCGCGAACGTCGTGGTGTCGTCGACGGCGACGAAGACGACGCCGTCGCCCAGGGCGGTCGCGCCGAGCAGCGCGGGGATCGACACGAGGGGATCGACCAGGGTCGGCTCGACGGCGGGGACGGTGAACGCGCCCTCGATGGCCGCGCCGGCGACGCCGAAGAAGCGGTTCTCAAACGTGGTCTCGTCGGTGGCGCCGACCACTGCGCCGCCGGCGGCGAGCGGCACGACGAACGACGAGTACGGCGCGCCGGCGAAGTCGACGACGCTGGCGGTGACGAGCTCGCCAGCCGTCAAGTCGGGGACGCCCCAGACGCGAGCGCCGGCGTCGGTGAGCCCGCCGAGCCCGAGGCCGTTGACCAGCAGCCGACCGCCGACAAGGGCGGCGTGGTAGTTGCCGGGCGCGTCGACGGTGGCGGTGGCCATGGCGGCGGAGTCGTGGATCGCGATGGCGCCGCTGAAGTCGGCCCGCGTGAAGCCGGCGACGAAGAAGCGGCCGTCGGCGACGAGGTAGGCCGACGCGAAGTCGGCGGCGACGTCGAAGTCGTCGACGGCCAGCGACAGGAACGGCGCGTCCGGCGACGCCAGCGTCGGCCAGGTGCCGAGGCGCTCGACGCCCAGATCGGGCCGCAGCGCGAACACAGTGTCGCCGCCGTCATCGCTCACGACGGCGAAGGCGACGAACGCCCCCGGCGCCTCAGGTGCGGCGACGCTGTCGACGACGGTGAAGCCGGCGCCGAGCACCGCCGTGCCCAGCGGCGTTGTCGGGGCCGCGCAGGGCTCTCCCTCGCCCTCTCCCTCTCCTTCGCCCTCTCCTTCGCCTTCTCCTTCTCCTTCTCCTTCTCCTTCTCCTTCTCCTTCTCCTTCTCCTTCTCCTTCGCCCTCCGCCGCTGGCGACGTCGTACAGGCGACGACAGAGAGCCCGGGGACCACCAACGACAACAACAACGACGCGCACACGCTGACCACGGCCCGCATGGGGACCTCCTCGCTTCACGCCGGGAGAATCCCGCCGGGCCGACGCACCATGCGTCGGTCGGTGGCGATGTCGACGAGGGCGGTCGTTCGCGCGACGCCTCGCTCTCCCCGCAGGGTCGGTCTCCTGGCTCGCAGCGCGCAGCGCCGTCGCCTTCCCGGGAGCCGGTCGTTCTGCGCGACGGGCTCCCAGTGGCTGGGCCCGAGGCCCCGACGGCGCCGGACGGGTCATCGACGCGGGGGCGTCGGCGACGTCGTCGGCCGCTCACAGTGGCGGAACCGCGCGGGACTCCCGGCGACGCGCCAACGCGCGCACCGGCCACCCGCTTCCCCGATCCCGTGCTGTCGACGTTGGCGTCGACGCGCGGGATCACCCTGCGTGCGTACTGGTTGTGGCGGCAGTCGACAGGAGTACGGCGCCGACGTCAACCGCTCCCCGAACGCGGCGCACACAGGGAGACGGCCGGCGCGACCGGATGCCTCGCGCGGCTTCGGCGCGTGTCAGCCCTCGGCGTCGCTGTCGGCGGGACGCGGGTCGCGAAACCCCCACGCGATCATCTTGCGCTGCAGCGTGCGACGGTCGATGCCGACGATGCGCGCCACCTCGCTGACGTTGTGCAGCTCGTCGAGCAACCGACGGATGTGCGTCTTTTCGAGTTCTTCGAGCGTGACCCGCTGGCCTGCCCGCGGGCCCTCTCCCGCCGACGTCGCCAGCGGCGTCGGCGGCGCCGCGCCGTGGGCGTAGGGAGACTCGGCGATCAACTCACCGACGAGGTAGGCGTCGACGACGTCGCCGGTCGCGAACAGCGCCGCGCGCTTCACGATGGTGACGAGCTCGCGCACGTTGCCCGGCCACGTATGCTTGCGCAGGCGCTCCTCGGCCTCGGCCGAGAAGCGCAGCGCGGTGCCCTCGACCTCGCGGCCGGCGGGGCGCTCCGCCAGCGCGCGGCCAAGCCACGCCCGCGCGATCAAGATGACGTCGTCGCCGCGATCGCGCAGCGGTGGCAGGTGCAGCGGGCCGACGCCGAGCAGGTAGTGCAAGTCGGCGCGGAAGCGCCCCTGCTCGACGAGGGACTTCAGGTCGCGCTGCGTGGCCGCGACGATGCGAGCCTTCACCGGGCGATCAGCATCGCCCCCGACGGCGCGGTACCGCTTCTCCTCGAGAGCGCGCACCAGCCTGGCCTGCGCCTCAAGGCTCAGGTCGGCGACGTCTTCGACGAACAACGTCCCCTCGCCCGCGCGCGCGAGCAGTCCCTCGCGCCCCTCGCCGCCGGCGAGACCGGCCTTGCGGCTGCCGAAGAGCTCGGCCTCGAGGGCGTCACGCGGATGAGCCGCCACGTGGAACGTGATGAACGGGTTGCGCTTGCGCGTCGACAGCTCGTGCACGCGGCGCGCGGCGATCTCCTTGCCGCTGCCGTGCTCACCGACAAAGAGCACGGCGTCATCGGTCTCGGCGATGCGGTTGAGCTTGTCGATGAGTTGCAACACCGGCGCCGACGCGCCGAGCATCGCGTCAGCGATGGCGGCCGGCTCGACGCGCTCGGCTTGCTCCAGCACCGGCGCCAGCTCGTCGGCGTCGACGGGCTTCTGCATGAAGTTCGCGGCGCCCAGACGCATCGCCTCGACGGCGTCGGGCACCGTCCCGTGCCCGGTCAGGACGACCACCGGCACACGCCTGCCGAGGGTGCGCCGCAACACCTCGAGGCCGCTCAGCCCCGGCATCCGCAGATCGAGGACGCAGACGTCGATGACCGCACCCCCGAGCTGTCCCGTCTTCAACGGCTCCAGCGCGGCTTCGGCCGAGGCGACGTCGACGACGTCGATGCCTTTACGGGTCAGGGCCTTGCCGAGAGCAATACGCAAGGGAGCGTCATCATCGACGATCAACACGCGAGTCATCGGGTCGGATGTGTAGCAGCCCGCGAAATCAACCCGCAATCGCCTGCCGCCAGCGTCAACGTCGCTCCCACCGACCATGGGGCATGAACACCCCATCCGAGGCGATCACCGCAAAAGCCACAAGGTCCTGCTGAGAGGACACAACCCATCCGCGCACGCACACTACGTGGCAAGCAAGCCTTACGTCGGTCCTTTCCGCGCTCTGGGGCGCCTCAGGAGACTGGCACCCGTTCTGCGGCGTAAGCGCTGCATCGACGGCCGGCTGCTTCGACTTTCCCCCCGAGGTCGATCCGGTCGTCGATGGAAGGTCACTGGCGCGGCTCCCTCGTTCCGCCCGGTGGCCTTCCTCTTTGACCTTGTGGTTTTCTCGCTGGATGGGCTTGACCGGTCGGGCGCCACGGTCGCTGTCGCGTGGGCCGTGCGGATCGGGCACTCGGAGGTCTTGATGCGGTGGGGGGTCTTTCTCGGGACCACGGTGGTCGGCGTAGCCGCAGGACTTCTCTGGCGTGCCGGACCAGACGCGCCGACGCCGGCAGCCGTGCCTGTGGTGGGTCACGATGTGCTCGAGTTTCCGGGGGCGACGGGGTGGCGAGCGGCGCCGTGTGGGGAGGCGTCCTGCACCAGCGAGTGGCTGCACGGCGAGGGACAACGAGTTCAGGTCCTGCTGGTGCCAGTGTCGGAGCCGCACCTTCTGCCCGCGCTCGCCGCCCGGCTGCAGCAGCAGATCCGCGATGAAGGGGGGCGGGCCGAAAGGATCGTTCAGGCCGGTGGCGTGATCCGGATGCTGCGCCCCGCGAACCTGGACGGCGTCGAAAGCGTGGTGATCAGCTACGTGATTCCCGCGCCCGACGCGCGAGCCCTGCACATCGTGAACTCGACCGTGCCGCACGCTGCCCAGGTACGTGGCGACCAGCGAGTCGTCGATCTGCTGGCGTTCGCGGCGTGGGTGAAGGAGCCGGGGCGTTGACTTCGACGACGCGCCTCTCTATCGCGATCATGCCTCCCCAACGACACCGCACGGCGTCCCGGCAGGCAGGATTGACACCATGAAGACCGACATCCACCCGATCTACCGCAACGTCACGGTCACCTGCGCCTGCGGCGCGAGCTATGACACCCGCAGCACGCGCGGGACCTACGCCGTCGACATCTGCTCAGCCTGCCACCCGTTCTTCACGGGCAAGAGCCGCATCCTCGACAAGGAGGGCCGCGTCGAGAAGTTCAAGGCCAAGTACGGCACCCGCAAGAAGTGACCGCTCGCCGCCGCCTAGCGACGCCGCGCACCCGAGGCGTGGCGTTTCTGCGTGACGACCCGCAGGCGCCCATCGGCGCCTGCGGTCGTTGGGCCCGAGAACGACGAAAGCCACTCGACGAAGCGCCCGCAGGTCCGCATGCTCGTGGCATGTCATGTTCACGCCGTCGCGCCATGTTCGCCGCCACCCTCTTCAGCACCGTCCGCCCGGTGATCGGCGGTCAGGCGGTGATCGAGGGGGTGATGATGCGCTCGCCGCGCAGTTTCGCCGTCGCAGTCCGCACACCCGACGGCGGGATCACGGTGCGGGAGGAGGCGTGGCTGTCGTTCGCCGAGCGCTGGCCGATCCTCCGGCTGCCCATCCTGCGCGGCGCGAACATGCTCGTCGAAAGCATGGTCAACGGCATGCAGGCGCTGAATTTCTCGGCCACGACGGCCTTTCCCGACGACGAATCCCTGAAGGCCGAAGCCGACAAGGCGAACCGCGCGCGCAAGGGCGGCGGCCTCGCCCTGTGGATCCCGATCCTGCTGTCGCTCGGCTTTGCGTTCGCCCTGTTCAAGGGCGTACCCCACTTCGCCACCTGGGGTCTCGGTCAGCTGCTCGCCGTCGATGGACGAGCCGCGCTCTCCGCACGTGACCCGCTGTTCCACCTGATCGACGGGGTCGTCAAACTTCTGTTGTTCGTTGGCTACATCATCATCATCTCGCGAATGCCTGACATTCGACGAGTATTCATGTATCATGGCGCCGAACACAAGAGCGTGCACGTCTGGGAAGCGTCCGAGCCGCTCGACGTCGACCATGCGCGGCCGAAGACGACTGCTCATCCGCGGTGCGGCACGAGCCTTCTGCTGCTGGCGATCGTCACTTCGGTGATTGTCTTTACCGTGGTTCTCCCGCTGGTTCCTGTCGTATTCGAGCAGAGCGCCGCGCAGACCGCGTTCCTGCTCGTCTTGAAACTGCCATTGCTCCTGCCCATCGCCGGCGTCGCCTACGAGGCGCAGCGGCTGGCCGCGCGTCATCCCGGCAACCCGCTGGTCCGGGCGCTCATCGCCCCGGGAATGGTGCTGCAGCGGCTCACCACCCGCGAGCCGGGCGATCCCGAGCTTGAGGTGGCGCTGGCGGCGTTGCGCAAGACCGTGTGGCGCGAGGGATTGTCCACGGCCGTGGCCCGCGAGGCCACAGTTGAGACGTTCGCGAACTTCGCCGCCGTCGACGCACAGCTGCCGCCGCTGCCTGCGGCCGCGTGAGCCCGGGGCCCCGAGCGGCCTCGCCCCCTTAGGGTCCGGGACGTTCTTTGCGGCCTCGCGGACCGCACGGCGCGAGGGCGCTGACCTGAGCCTGCTCCGCGCGCGGCGCCAGCACCTGCGGACTCGAATGACCAGACATCCAGAATGACCCGCGGCGGATCCGGCTTGCGTCCTTGCCGGGACGAATTCGGGGTGCTACCCGAAGAACGCATCCAAGAGGATCTCCTGACGTCGTCAGGAACCGTCGTCGCCGACGTCGGTCTGCCGCGCAGGGGATCCCATCGCACACGCAGGTCCCGTCGCGGCCGTGGGGGTCGACGGCGGGTCGTCGCGGGGTGCCGGTGGTGGCCTCGCCATCACCGGTAACGCGACGGCGTCCCACAACGGGGCGTTTCTGCGTGGAAGAATCAAACCCTGCCCACCGGCGAATGCCGGAAAGAAAGAAGAGAGACGGACCATGGCCACCATCGCGATGCGCGACATGCTCGAGTGCGGCGCCCACTTCGGTCACCAGACCCGCCGTTGGAACCCGAAGATGAAGCCCTTCATCTTCGGCGCCCGCAACGGCATCTACATCATCGACCTGCAGCAGACCGTGGGTCTGTTCGACAAGGCCTACGAGCGCGTGGCCAACCTCGTCGCGCGCGGCGAGAAGGTGCTGTTCATCGGCACGAAGAAGCAGGCCGCCGACATCGTCGCCGAAGAGGCAAAGCGCTCGAACCAGTTCTTCGTCAACAACCGCTGGCTCGGCGGGATGCTCACCAACTTCAAGACGATCAAGCAGGGCATCGACCGCCTGCGCGCCATCGAGAAGATGCAGCAGGACGGCACCTTCGAGCGTCTCCCGAAGAAGGAGACGATCAAGCTGACGCGTGAGTTGCAGAAGCTCGAGAAGAACCTCGACGGCATCCGGGACATGAACAAGCTCCCCGGCGCTGTCTTCGTGATCGACCCCAAGCGTGAGCACATCGCGATCGAGGAGGCGCGCCGCCTCGGCATCCCGATCATCGCGCTCATCGACACGAACTGCGACCCGACGGGCATCGACTACGTCATCCCCGCCAACGACGACGCGATCCGGAGCATCAAGCTGTTCGTGTCGAAGATCGCCGACGCCTGCGCCGAGGGCAACGCGCGCCACCAGGAGCACCTGCGCGCTCGTGGCCAGACCGACGAGGACAAGGCCGAGAAGGGTGACCGCGAGGAGCGCGGCGACCGCGGCGACCGCGGCGACCGCCGTGGCCCGCGTGGCGGCAAGAAGGGTCCCAAGGTCGACATCGTGCGCGCGCGTCGTCCGCAGGGCCAGCTCGCCAACACCGAAGACACCGACGACGGTCTCGACGAAGAGACGGCGGCTGCCGCCACCACCGGCGACCAGGCCTCGGCCTGAGACGAGCCGCTCGGATCTTCACCCGGGCAAACGAAGAACGGGGGCGCAAGCCCCCGTTCTTCGTTTGCCAGTCGTGTGTCCCGCGGGACTCGGCGGGTGCGACGGACGGCAGGACCGACGACGACCAGCGGCCGCCGGCGGCGCCACAAGCGCCGTCACTTCTTCTTCTTCTTGTCCTTCTTGTTGGCCTTCTTGTCCAAAGCGGGCTTCGTTTTCGTCGGCGGCTTTGCAGGCGCGGACTTGCCGGCAGGCTTGGCGGGGGCCGACTTCGGCTTGGCCGGCGCAGGCTTGGCCGGCGCAGGCTTGGCCGGCGCAGGCTTGGCCGGCGCAGGCTTGGCCGGCGCAGGCTTGGCCGGCGCAGGCTTGGCCGGCGCAGGCTTGGCCGGCGCAGGCTTGG
>VGSZ01000159.1 GCA_016874845.1 Deltaproteobacteria bacterium | reverse complement strand
CGGCAGCCCAGCGCCCGCCAGGCGCCACGCACGACGTCGTCGATGGCGGCTCGCAGCGAAGCGTCGAGGGGTGCGCGCCGGTCGTAGCGGATCTTCGTCGACCAATCGAGCTTGTCCTCGAACGCGTACACCGGGTGCGCGCCGCTGCCCGCCAGGAACACGATCTCCATCGGCGGCAGGACCTCGGGCGCCGTGCCGTCGTCGACCTGGCCGAGCACGGCCACGGTGAACTCGCGCCCGGGCAGGAATTCCTCGACGAGCACCGGCTGGCGGTAGCGCGCATGGAGCTCGCGCACGATGGCCCGCAGCGCGGGCTCGTCCTGCACGACGCAGCGAGGCAGCACGCCCTTGCTCGAGCCCTCGGCGTTGGGCTTGGCGATCGCCGGGAAGCGCAGCGCCGCCAGCGTAGACGTCGGTTCGTCGCCCGTGAGCAGCAGGGCGCGCGGCGTCGGCACGCCGTGGCCGGCGACGACGTGCTTGGCCAGGCTCTTGTCGAGGGTCGTCGCCATCGTCGCGGCGTCGGAGCCGGTGAACGGCACCTCCCAGAGCTCGCACAGCGCCGGCACGTGGGCCTCGCGGCCGCGCCCGTGGGTGCCCTCGGACAGGTTGAAGACGAGATCGACGCCCGACGCCGGCAGCGCGCGCACGATGTCGCGCGTGGCCTCGAGCAGCACGACGTCGTGGCCGTGGCTCGCGATGGCCGCGGCGAGGCGCTCGATGGTCTGCTCCGAGTCGTACTCGGCGTGGGAGTCGTCGTCGCCGGCGCTCTTCGCGACGATGCGCTTGAGGTTGAAGGCCAGCCCCACCCGCACGCCGGGCGACGGCCCGCGCCCGGCGACGACGCGCAGCGGCGTCGCGCTGGTGTCCGTCGATGTTGCGCCGGCCCCAGCAGGCGCAGGGTTCGAGGTGGCGGGCGCTGGTCGGTCGAGGGTAAGGGCGGTGGACATGGAGCTGCTCGGGGGGCGCGGAGCGCCGCGACAGGATCGACGGGTGGCCGCGAGCCTGCTTGTGATCGACGCGGACCGTCAACGGCCGTCGCGAACGGGGGCGCCGGCGCCGCCGGCGTCGTTGTCGCCGTTGCGCACCGAGGAGGCCGGCGTATCAGCACGCCCGTGACGCCGCGCCCGCGACCGCTCTACGTCGGCAGCCCCGACACCGAGGACGTGCTCGTCGCCGAGCTGCGTCGGCGCGGCGACGCCGTTGTCGTGGCCCCCGGCTTCGTGCAGTCGGCGCTGCGTGCCGACCCGGTCTTCGCGCGCTGCGTGCTGCCGCGCCCGATCCGCGTGCAGGCCGACAGCGCCGCCGAGCTCGCCGCGGCGCTGCTGGCGCTCGAGCCCGCGGCGTCGTTTGCGCCCGAGCGCATCCACGTCTTCGCGCCCGAGCTGCCGCGCAGCGGCAGCGCCGACAAGGGCGCGCACCCCCTGGCGCGCGACGCGGAGAGTCTGGCCAACACGCTGCGCAAGAAGGCCGAGGGGCGCCGCGCCAAGGGCAAGGCGGGCCCGCCCACCGCGCACACGCTGCGGGTGGCGCTGGTTGGCCCGCGCACGGCGTTGGCCAGCGTCGACCTCGACGCGGGCGGTGCCGCCCCCGACGCGCTGGTCGCGTGGCCCGGCCCCTTCGCCGGCGGCCGCGCCGTCGCCGTCGAGCACGCCCGCGACGCGCCGTCGTCGGCGCACCGCAAGCTGCACGAGGCCTTCGCGTGGCTGGGGACGGGCCCCGCTGAAGGCGACGTCGCTGTCGACCTCGGCGCCGCCCCCGGTGGCTGGACGCGGGTGCTGCGCGACGCCGGCGCCCGCGTCGTCGCCGTCGATCGCGGTGCCCTGGACGAGGGCCTTCAGCGCGACCCGCAGGTCACGTGGCTGCGGCGCGACGCCCTCGACGTCGACCTGGCGGCGCTGCAGCCGACGTGGGTCGTCTGCGACGTGATCTGGGCCCCGGCGCGCACCCTCGAGGTCGTCGCCCGCGCCGTCGCCGTCGACTCGGTGAAGGCCATCGTGGCGACGCTGAAGCTCGTGCGCCCCGTCGACTTCGACGCCCTGGACGACGCCGTGGGCCTCGCCACGGGCAGCGTGGGGTTCGCCGGGCGCGTGAAGCACCTCGTCGCCAACAAGCTCGAGGTCACGCTGCTGATGCGACGCGGCTGACAGGCGCGCCTGGCCTTCAGCCGCCGCGTCGACGACGGCGCGCGACGACCCAGGGCACGAGCACCAGCACCGCCGCCGCCGTGCCGTGGGCGCACGACGCCGGCTCGTCGCCACCGTCGTTCGGATCCTCGTCGCCCTCACCCTCGCCCTCGCCCTCACCCTCGCCCTCGCCGCGGCAGGCGGGGTGCACGGCGCAGTCGTCGTCGTCGCAGTCGAGGGTGCCGTCGACCTCGTTGTCGATGCCGTCGGTGCACGCCGTCTCGAGGAAGTTGCCGCACTCGGCGTAGCCGGCGGTGTCGTCGGGGCAGATGCGGTAGTGCACGTCGCGGAAGGCGACTGTCGTCTGCCACGCGAGCCCGTCGTCGGAGCGCAGGAACAGCGACGTGTTCAGGCCCACCTGCTTGCCACAGCCCCACAGGGTGTCGCCGCGGACGAATAGGCAGTCGGTGGGGCCGCCCTGCACCAGGCCAAAGCCGAGCGCCGAGCCGTTTTCGACGTACAGCTCGCCCCGCGCGCCGTTGCGCGACAGCACGAACAGCTTGTCGGCAAAGCGCACGGCGTGGGTCGTCTCGCGCGGTACGGTGCCAAGGGCAGTGGCCGTCGCGTTGACGCCGTCGAAAGCGACGCGCTCGACGATGCCCTCGCTGGCGGCGTTGATGCCGCCGACGATCAAGGCGTCGTCGTCGAAGAACAGCGCGTGGATCAGCGGGTGCGCGGCCACGGCGTCGCTGGCGTCGATGAAGGTCTGCCCGCCGTCCGTCGACAGCAGCAGCACGATGCGCCCGGCGCCGTCGTTGCCCGAGGCCGCGATCCGGGTGGCGTCGTCGGACGCGGCGAGCCGGAAGAAATTCCCGGGGCGCGGCGGCAGCAGCGGCACAAACGAGTCGCCGCCGTCGAAGGACTCCCAGATGCCGTTGTCGGCGCTGACGGTGGACGTGCCAACCAGCAGGTGCCGTTCGTCGGCGGGGTCGACCCACAGCGCGCTCGCGTAGGCGCCGGCGAGCTCGTTGTCGAGGATCTGGTAGCTGCAGGCGGCGTCCGTCGACGTCGACAGGCCGTCGATGCCGCCAAGCAGGATCCGGTCCTGCTGCTGCAGCGCGAAGAACACGACGGGGCCGAAGGCCTCCTCGCAGACGCGTCCCCAACCGCCGTTTTCCTCGTCGGGCAACACGACGCCCCACGACGTGCCGCCGCCGGTCATCCTGCCGTCGTCGTCGACGAACGGGAACCGGCCGAACTGGTCCTGTCCGACGTGGGCGGGGAGCAGCAGCGAGATCAGGGCGAGGGCGTTCACGAGGGCGAGGCTATCGTCGACGTGCGGTTCTGCCATCCTCGCCCCGCATGTCTCCGGTGTCGCGCTCGCGCTCTCGCCCAACCTTGCACGCAAGGCCCGCCCGCACGCGGTCCGCCGTTCGCGAGGCGCTGTGTCTTTCGTTGCTGGTCCTGCTGGCCATGGCGTCGTCGTCGCGCGCGGCGACGAGGTCGGCCGGGGCGCCCGCCGCTGCCGTCGTTGCGTTCGTGATGGTCGACCGCTTTGCCGACGGCGCGCCCAATCTGGCCGACGTCGTGCACGGCCACCCGCGGCGCTTTCAAGGCGGCGACCTCGTCGGCCTGCGCGACAAGCTGCCGTACCTCGCGAAGCTCGGCGTCACCCACGTGTGGATCACGCCGGTGGCGGCGCAGACCGACGGGCTCGTGGGCGCGGGCGACGACGCCACCGCCGCCTACCACGGCTACTGGCCGCGCGACCTGCAGGGCGTCGACCCGCACTTCGGCGACGCGGCGGCGCTGTCGGCCTTCGTCGACGCGGCGCGCGCGCACGGGATCGGCGTCGTGCTCGACGTGGTCATCAACCACCTCGGCTACGGCGCCGCCGACCCGGATCGACTCGTGCGCGATCCCTGCGGCGACGACGACCAGACGCGCTGCCTGTTCGGCCTGCCCGACCTGCGCACCGAGGACCCACGGGTGCGCGCCGTCGTCGTCGAGCGCACGGTGGCCTGGGCGCGCGACTTCGGGCTGGCGGGCTTTCGGCTGGACGCGCTCAAGCACGTCGGCCCCGACGTCGCGCGCGACATCGGCAAAGGAGCGCGCGCGATGTCGTCGTCGGGCATTGGCCCGGGGTTCTTCATCGTCGGCGAGCACTGGGGCGCCGCGCCCGGCGACCCGGCGGTGCGCGCGATCGTCGACGACGGCGCCGCCGACGCCGTGCTCGACTTCTCGCTCGCCGGGCTGGCCCGCGATTGGGTCACCGGGCGGCTGCGCAGCGCGGCGCTGGCCCACCACCTGGTGCGCCGCGACGCGGCGCTGCGCGACGGGCCGCCGATGCTCGGCTTCCTCGACAGCCACGACGTGACGACGTGGGCGTACGCCGTCGGCGACCGCGCGCCGCTGGGCGCGCCGCTGCTGCTGTTCGACCGCGCGATCCCGGTGGTCACGTGGGGCACCGAGGTCGGGCGGCGCGGCGGCGCCGGCGACCCCGACAACCGCGCCTTCATGCCCTGGGACGACGTCGCGCGCGCCGAGGTCAGTCCGGGGCACCCGCTGCATCTGTGGCGCGGCCTCGTGCGGCTGCGCCGCGCCCACGACGTCGTGCGCGACGGCGCGCTGTCGGTGGTCGCCCACGATGCCGACGACGCCCGCGCTGCCGACGGCGCCGCGGGCGACGCCGGCTTCGTCGTGCTGCAGCGCCGCGCCGCCGGGCGGCGCGCCGTGGTCGCCGTGGCCCGCGGGCGCCGGCTCGTGCACGTGCAGGCAGTCGGGGCCCGCGCGCGAATCGTCGACGTGGTGAAGAGCCCTGGGGGCGACGCGCGGATCGACGATGGGCGCCTCGTGCTGGATGCTCCCGGTGATTGCTTCGTCGCCGTCGTGATCGACGAGAAAGGACCGACATGACCGCACCGATCGCGTTTGGGCTCACCGCCGTCTTCGTCGCTGTGCTGCTGCTGCTCGAGCGCCTCCCCTCGGTGCATCGCGCGGCATACGGCGTCGTCAAGCTGTCGGCGTCGGCGACGTTCGTCCTCTACGGTGTCGTCGTTGTGCTGCGTGATGATGTGATCAAGCTCCCCGACGTCCCGCTGTTCGGGGCGCTGCTGCTGTCGTTCCTGGGCGATGCGCTGCTCGTGCCGCGGGGCAACAAGGCGGCGTTCCTCGGTGGTCTGTTGGCGTTCCTGCTCGGTCACTGTGCGTACGTCGGCGCCTTCGTGCTCCATGGGGTCGATCCGCTGGCATTCGCCGCCGCGGGCGTCGTCGCGGTCTTTGCAGCCATCCGCGTCATGCGGTGGCTGCGGCCGCACCTGCGCGGCGTGATGAGGGTGGCGGTGCCGGCGTACGTCGCGGTGATCGGCGCGATGGTGTGCGCGTCGGTGGCGGCGGTGGTAGCCGCCGGCCACGGACCACGCGCCGCCCCCGGGGCGCTCCTCATCGCGGGGACGTGCTGCTTCTGGGTGTCGGATCTCGCGGTGGCGCGCGAGCGCTTCGTCGCCGACGGCTACGTCAACCGCGTGGTCGGCATCCCGCTCTACTTCTTCGCCCAGCTGTTGATCCTCGAGGGCTGGCAGCCCGGACGCTGACGGACGTGGCCCCGCCGTGAGCGTCGGCCACCGTCACGGCGCCGCACCGCCGTCGGTGTTGGCGCCTTCGCCGGCCGGGGCCTCACCGCTCCGCTTGCGCCCGTAGAACTCGATCTGCCACTTCTGCACCGCAGCGTTGTGGCACTCGAGGGTCGGGCAGAACTGGTGGCGGCCCGAGTCGCCCATCGCGACGAAGAACACGTCGTCGTCGTTGGTGGGGAACAACGCCGCCTCGATGGCCGCGCGGCCGGGCTGGGCGATGGGGCCCGGCGGCAGCCCGGCGATCACGTAGGTGTTGTAGGCGTGCGGTCGCAGCAGGTCGCTCTTGCGGATGTTCCCGTCGTAGTCGGGGATGCCGTAGATGACCGTCGGATCGGTCTGCATCTTCATGCCGCGCTTCATGCGGTTGTGGAACACCGACGAGATGTGCGGGCGCTCTTCGCGGGCGCCGGTCTCCTTCTCGACGATCGCCGCCAGCGTGAGCGTCTTGTGCAGGCTCCAGCCGAGCGCGGCCATCTTCTTCTTCATGCGGTCGGTGACCACCTCGTCGAGGCGGGCGCGCATGCGGCGCAGGATGGCGCGGGGCTCGCTGCCGCGCGGGAACTGGTAGGTGTCGGGGTACAGGTAGCCCTCGACGCCGCCGGGCACGCCGTCCTGTCCGTCGGCGCCTTTGTCGGGCACGCCGAACTCGCGCACCAGCGCCGGGTCGTTCATCGCCGCCAGCAGCTCGGCCTTCGTGCCGAGCCCGGCCGCTGCGATGATCGCCGCGACCTCCTCCTTGCGCAGCCCCTCGGGCACCGTGAACTTCACCTCGACCTGACGCCCCGTCTGCAGCTCGGCAACGATCTGCTCGGGGGTCATCGACGGCGACAGCTCGTATGTGCCCGCCTTCAGCGTGCCGTCGTTCTTGCCGACGTAGTGCATCCAGCGGAAGAACTTCTCGCCGTCGGCGACGATGCCCAGCTCCTCGAGCTGCTGCGCGACCTTCTTCGGGCTCGTGCCGCGGGCCAGCACGTAGGTCTTCTTCGTCTTCTCGCTCGAACGAGCGAGCCCGGCGAACTCGATGAGCTTCCCCCGATACACGTAGACGGCGCCGCCAGCGACGAGCGCCAGCACGCAGAGCGCGACGGTGACGAAAGCGACGAGCTTCTTCAGCATTGGGGCTCCCTCGCAGAAACGGCGCCGGCCGCCGTGGGTGCGGTCGTGGTCGACGGGGCTGACCAGACGGCGACGCGACGCGCACTCTTCACCCGAAGAGCGCCTCGGGCGTCGTCAGCGAGCCCTTCAACGCGCTGGCGGCGACGACGCGCGGCGACGCCAGGTAGACCTGACCCGGGCCCGAGCGGCCCGGGAAGTTCCGGTTGATGGCCGAGACGGTGACAGTGTCCTTTGTCTGCGACACGCCGGGGCCGGCATTGATGCAGGCCCCGCACGACGGCTCGATGACGCTGGCGCCGGCCTGCGCGAAGACGTCGAGGTAGCCCCGCTCGACGGCGTAGCGCTTGATGCGCTGGCTGCCGAACTGGATGAACATCTTGACGCCGTCCTTGACCTTCAGCCCGCGCCTCAGGCCCTCGGCGAGCACCTCGGCGTACATGTCCATGTCGGCCATCTTGCCGCCCGTGCACGAGCCGCCGTAGGCGATCTCGACGGCGACGGGCAGGTCGCCCTGTGGCGTCTTCACGACGGCCTCGTCGACCCGCACGCCGTTGCGCGGGTCGCCGGGGGTAGCCACCATCTGGGGCACCGCGGCGAGGTCGATGACGAAGCTCGCGTCGTACTGCGCGTCGGCGTCGGCCTTCAGGTAGCCGCGGCTCGCGCGCTCCTCCGTCCAGCCACGGAACCGCATCAGGTACTGCTTCGTGACGTCGTCGGCCTCGATGATCCCCGTGGTGGCGCCGCACTCGACGGCGAGGTTCGTCAGCGTCGCGCGCTCGTCCATGTTCAGGTGCAGCAGCCCTTCGCCGCTGAACTCGAGCACCTTGCCGATACAGTGGCCCTGTCGCGAATAATCCTGCGCCATGATATAGAGCATCACGTCCTTCGCCGTGACACCCCTGCCAGGCCTGCCTTTCAGGATATACTGAACACTTGCAGGAACCTTGACCTGAATGTCGGCAGTGTACCAGGCGTTGGCCATGTCGGTGGAGCCGACGCCGAACGCGAAGCAGCCGAGCGCCCCCGCGGTGCAGGTGTGGCTGTCGGTGCCGACGACGATATCGCCGGGGCCGCCGAGCTCTTCCATGACGGCGTTGTGGCAGATCGCTTCGGAGCCGCTCTTGTCGGCGGTGAGCCCGAAGTAGCGGACGCCGTGCTTCTTTACGAAGGCCTCCTGCACGGCGCCGAGGTTGTCGACGAGGACGTGCAGGCCCTTCTTCTTGTCGGCCTCGCTCATGACCTTGTTGCGGAACGTCAGGTGGTCGTTGAACGCGAAGATGCTGCCGACGTCGCGCAGCTGGGCGTCGGGGCCGTAACCAGCGACGAACAGCGACTCGCACATCGCCGTCGTGTAGTCGTGGCTGAAGCGCACGTCGGTCCGGCAGAAGAGCGCGTCGCCCGGCTTCGTCGCCGGGACTCCGGTGCGGCCCGTCGCGGCGTCAGCGACGGCGCGGTGGGCGATGATCTTTTCGACCAGCGTCATCGGTCGCGACGTGGTCGTCACCGGCGGCGGCGTCACCTCGCCGGCCAGTCGCGCGCGGTTGTACTGGAACAGCCCGCCGTACTCGACGATGCCGCGCTCGATCTCGTTCAGCCCTTCGGTGAACTCCGACAGCGGGATGGCCTCGCCGCGCTCGATGCGACCGAGCACCGAGAAGTCTGTCGTCGTCAGCAGACCGATGTTGCGGCAGTTCTGGCCGTAGATCTTCTCGATGGTCTTCGCGACGATCACCTGCGCGCCCGCGACCCTCTCGGAGTACGGCGCCGTCTCGCGCGAGCTGCCGCAGCCCTTGGACAGCCCGCTGACGATGACGCCGGGGCGCGCGCTCTTGATCGAGTCCTTGACGACCTTGCCGCCGCGCAGCCCGACGAGACAGTAGTCGCCCAACGTCTCGTCGTACCAGAAGCACACCCAGCCGGGCGTCAGCTCGTCGGTGGAGATGTTGTCGATGAGCGCGCCGGCGTCGGCGTGGCACAGCACCTCGCCCTTCAGCTGCCGCTCAAGCTTGTCGAGGTCGGCGGTCAGGTACAGCACCCGGCCCTGCACCTTCACCATGGGGTCGCGCCTGGGGATCGTCGTCGTCATCGGCCACCTCGTCGAGGAATGACGCCAGCTAGGCCGCTCGATCCGCCGTGGCAACCCGGCGCCCCCCGACGCAGGGCCGCGCGCGCCGTCGCGTTTTCTCTGGCGTCCCCGGCTGCTACGACGAGCGCTATGCAGCGCGGCATCTCCTTGTTGGCCGGCCCCGCCTTCGGCGGTCTCGCGCTGCGCACCGAGAGCGTGCTGGCCGTCGACGACCCCGACGCCGTCCTCGTCGCCCTCGACGACAACCGAGCGAGCCTCGCCGAGGACGAGCGCCTGCTGTTCCTGCTCGGCTACGAGGCGTCCGTCGCCCTCGATCCGCGCGCGCCGCGTCGCGCCCACGACCCGCGGCTGGGACCGTCGTGCTTCGTCTGGCGTTGCCGCGTCGTCTCCGATCCTTTGTCTTCTTCTTCGTCGTCGTCGGGATGGCTGCGGCTGTCGACGACGACGGCCGCCCGCGATGCGCACCGCCGTCGCGTCGTCGCGGCGCGCGAGCGGCTGCTCGACGGCGTCATCTACCAGGCCAACCTCGCGCACCGGCTCGACGTCGCCGCGCGCGACTTCGCCTTTGGCCTCGCGTTCTTCCGCGCGCGCGCCGCGGGCGTCGCCTGCGCCGCGTTTGTCGATGTGCCCGGCTGGGGCAGCCTCGTCTCGCTGTCGCCCGAGCGCTTCGTCGTGGGCGACCTCGCGCGGGGCGAGGTGCGCACCTATCCCATCAAGGGGACGGCGCCGCGCGGACGGACCCCCGAAGAGGACTCGGCGCGGCGCGCGGCGTTGCTGGCGTCGACCAAGGACCGCGCCGAGCACGTGATGATCGTGGACCTGCTGCGCAACGATCTGGGTCGCGTCGCCGTCATCGGCGGCGTCACCGTCGAGCGGCTGCTGGCGCCGCTCTCGGCGCCCAATGTGCACCACCTGGAGACTGCCATCCACGCGCGGCTGCGCGACGGCGTCGGGCTGCGCGACCTGCTCTGGGCGACGGCGCCGGGCGGCTCGATCACGGGCGCGCCCAAGTCGTCGGCCCTCGAGGCGATCTCCGAGCTCGAGGACGGCCCGCGCGGCGCCTACACCGGCTTGCTCGGCGTCGTCGACAGCGCCGGTCGCTTCGCCACCTCGCTGCTCATCCGCACGTGGCTGCGCCCCGACGATGGCGGCCCGGGGGCACTGCACGTCGGCGGTGGCATTGTCGTCGACAGCGATCCCGACGCAGAGTGGCAGGAGACGCTGCACAAGGCACGCGCGTTCGGCGCCGTGGACGTCGAAGAGACCGGCTAGCCCGTGCGCGGCGCACCGTCTGTGTGCGCCGGATTCGCCGGGTGCTTCTGCCACGCCTTCTGCACCCGCGCCGGCACCGCCTCGTCGTCGAGCGTGACGGCCAGGGCCGCGAGCGCCGCGTCGTCCGGGCCGCGCCACACGAGGTCATCGACGGTGGTGGGCAGGGGCACGTCGACGACCAGCGTCGTCAGGCGCTTGTAGAGCGCGGCGTCGGCGCGGTGCGCCTGCAGCGTGGCGGAGAGCTTGTCGGCGCCGCGCACCTTGACGTCGGCGGGCCACGGCGTCGGCGGAATCGCCTCGAGCGACCCGAAGGCTGACAGCACCGCGGCGGCGCCCTTCAGGCCGAAGCCGGGCAGGCCCGGCACCCCGTCGGCGTCATCGCCCACCAGGGCGAGCAGGTCGGGGATGAGCCGCGGCGGCACGCCGAACTTCGCGACGACGCCGGCCTCGTCGAGCACCTTGTCGCGGATGCGGTCGACGAGCACGACGCGGTCGCTGGCGACGACCTGGCCGAGGTCCTTGTCGGGGGAGCAGATGCTCACGCGGGAGACGCGCGGGTCGGCGGCGGCGCGCACCGCCATCGTGGCCAGCGCATCGTCGCACTCGTGCTCGATCATCGACCAGGTGACGAGCCCCAGCGCGCGGCTGGCCAGCTCGACCAGCGGCATCTGGGCCGCCAGCGCCGGGTCGAGGCCGTCGCCGGTCTTGTAGCCGGGGAACAGTTGGTTGCGGAACGACTCGATGACGGTGTCGAAGGCCACGCCGACGTGGGTCGCGTCCTTCAGCAGCGTGAGCATCGAGCCCACGAACGCCCGCGTGGCACCGACGTCGACCCCGGCTGACGTCAGCCGGGTCGGCGCGCCGAAGAAGCAACGAAACAGCTCGAAGGTGCCGTCGACGAGGTGAACCTGCATGCACGCGTCGATAGCAGGAACACGCTGACGCGGGCACGTTCACCGTGCGACAACGGCGTCGTCAGCGTGGGCACGCGCAGCCCGGCGAAGGAGCACCATGAAGATCCTTGGGCTGACCGGCGGCATCGGTTCGGGCAAGTCGACGGTGGGGCGGATGCTCGCCGCCGCCGGCATTCCGGTGATCGACGCTGACGTGCTCGCCCGCGAGGCGGTGGCGCCGGGCAGCCCGGGGCTGGCTGGGATCGTCGAGCGCTTTGGCGAAGGCGTGCTCGACGCGGCGGGCGGGCTCGACCGCAAGGCCCTCGGCGCGCGGGTGTTCGCCGACGACGACGCGCGACGAGCGCTGAACGCCCTGGTGCACCCCGCGGTCGCGCGCCTCGCCGCCGAGCGGTTCGCGGCGCTGCGCGACGCTGACGTCCACGCCTGGTGCGTCTACGAGGTACCGCTGCTGTTCGAAAGCGGTCTCGACGCGATGATGGACGCGACGCTGCTCATCGCCGTCTCCGAGGACGTGCAGCGGCGGCGGGTGATGGACCGCGACGGGCTCGACGCAGGGGCGGCGCGCGCCCGGATCGCCGCGCAGATGCCGCAGGACGAAAAGCGCCAGCGCGCCGACGTCGTCGTCGACAACGACGGGTCTCTGGCCATCCTCGCCGCGCGCCTGGGCGAGGCGTGGCGTGCGGTGACCGGGGAAGACCGGGCGTTCGCCGCGACAGAAGTGCCGCAGGGCTGAGAGCGCCCCTCGCAGGATCCCCGCGCCGTGGGTACCTAGCTGCTTGTGCCGCGCCAGCC
>VGSZ01000158.1 GCA_016874845.1 Deltaproteobacteria bacterium | reverse complement strand
CGCGGACCATCGCCGACCTCGACGGCAGCGACGCCGTCCGCGCCGTGCACGTCGCCGAGGCCCTGCAGCTGCGCGGCCGCATCGACGGTCGGCCGCGCGCCGCCGCGTAGAAGCGCGGCGCTCCGTCGCCGGCGAGACGACGAGACGACGAGACGACGAGACGACGAGACAACGACGCCCGCAAAGAGCGACGCCGCAGCACGGGGCTGCGGCGTCGACGTGGTGGGCCCTGCTGGATTCGAACCAGCGCACGGTCGGTTATGAGCCGAATGCTCTACCGCTGAGCTAAGGGCCCCCGCGACGTGGGCGCTTTTCGCGCGCCCGCCGCCAAGACGCAATGCGGTGCGCTGACGACCAGAACGGCGACGCTGACGACGACGAGTGTCGTGCGTTGGTGCGCTGGCGCGATCCGCTCGGCGGTGGGGTAGGCTGAGCCATGACGCTCGGAATCCTGCTCGTCGATCCCCAGTACGACTTCTTCCCTGGCGGCTCGCTGGCGGTGGCGCGCGGCGACGAGATCGTGTCGCCCATCAACCGCCTGCTCGCGCTGCACGCCGGCGCGCCGCTGTTCGCGTCGCGCGACTGGCACCCGACGTCGACGCGGCACTTCAAGGCGCGCGGTGGGATCTGGCCGCCCCACTGCGTTCAGGGCACGCGCGGCGCGGCCTTTCACGACGGGCTGCTGATGGGCCACGCCGTCGTCTACGACAAGGGCACGAACCCCGACGACGACGGCGGCTACTCGGCCTTCGATGGCGATCGGCTCGACGAGCAGGGGCGGCGACGCACGCTGCTCGACGACCTGCGCGCCCGCGGCGTCGACGCCCTCGTCGTCGCCGGCCTCGCCACCGATTACTGCGTGAAGGCCAGCGTGCTCGACGCCCGCAAGCATGGGCTCGCCGCCTTCTTGTTCCTGCCCGGCGTGCGCGCCGTCGACCTGGCCGCAGGCGACGGCGACCGCGCCGCCGCCCTGATGCGCGAGTCCGGCGCGCACCTCGTGCAGTAGCTGGCGTCGTTCCCGTCGGCGTCGATCCGTCGGCGTCGATCCGGCGGCGTCGATCCGGCGGCGCCGTACCTCGACAGCGGCCCGGGCGCGCGCTACGCCGCCCCCATGCGTCTCTTTGCCCTCTCTCTCTGCCTGCTCGTCGCGCTGACGGCGGCGTGCTCGCCGTCGCGCGGCTACTGCGCGGCGGCCTCCGACTGCGACCGCGAGATCCTCGGCGTGCCGATCCCCGACGCCGCCGGCAACGACGACGACTCCGCCGCCGTCTGCGCCGTCAACGTCGACACCGAGATCGCGGCGCTGCGCGCCAACGAAGAGAAGGAGTGTCAGGCGCTGGCCGCCGCGCTCGAGCGCTTCTACGCCTGCGTCGCCAACGAGTTCGCGCAGAAGTCCGACGGCTGCGACGCCCTGTTCGGCGGCAGCGACATCGGCCAGAACGAGACCGACGGCCCCTGCGACAACGAATTCGACGACGTGCAGGACGCCCGCGCCGACATCAACGGCGACGAGTGCTCGTCGCAGGAGGACTGACCATGCGTCGCCCCAACCATTCACGCCTGGCGTTCGTCGCCGTCGCCGTCGCTACCCTCGTCGTCGTTGGCTGCAGCGGCGGCCGCGCCTACTGCTCGAAGGAGGCCCAGTGCCTCGCCGAGGAGGAGGACGTCGAGCTCGAGAGCGACTCCGTCGGCGTCTGCGTCGCCCAGTACGACGGCAACATCGCCGCCCTGCGCGCCAACGAGGAGCCCGAGTGTCAGGTGCTGGCCGACGCCATCGTCGCCGCCGACGCCTGCCGCGCCAGCCTCGACTGCAACGACTTCTTCGACGCCGCCGACTACCAGGACGCGTGCGAGGACGAGCTCGACGACCTGCAGGACGCGCTCAACGACGTCGACGACGGCCGCTGCTCGGCGCAGGAGAGCTGACGGACACGGTAGCGCCGCCGCGCCGCCGCGCCTACAGCGCGGCAGCTTGGCCGTGACGACGACGGCGCGGGGGGAAGCTAGGCCAGCACCTCGCCGATCACCGTCGACGACGCGGTGAGCCCGACGCCGATGGAGGTGCGCGGTGAGCCCATCGCCCGCAGGATCGTCACGAGCACGTCGTTGGTGTTGCGCTTCAACAGCTGCGGCCCGCGCACGTGGGTGCCCGGGCGGCGCATGGCGCCGCCGGCGCCGCCGACGAGAAGGATCGGGTAGTCGTCGACCGAGTGGTCGAGGCCCTCGGCGGTGTCCGACGTCGCCAGCCACAGCGAGTTGTCGAGCAGGGAGCCCGCGCCTTCGGGCAGGGCGGCCATCTTCTGCATCACCGACGAGAAGCACTCCATCGTGAAGACGGTGCTCGCCTGCACGGCGCCCTGCTGGGCGGCGTCGTGGGTCAGGTCGTGGTGGCCGCCGGTCGTGCCGGGGAACACCGTGTAGCCGACGGAGCCGGTGAACTGGATGGTCGCTACCTGGCGGATTTCGCAGGCGAAGGCCATCGCGATCAGGTCGGCGTGCAGGTCGCTCATCGCCCGCAGCGTTGCGGGCGTCGACGTCGGCGCTTCGGGGATCGTGCACGCGCCGGTCAGCTCGGGCGGCAGCGCCAGGATGCGCGCCCGCAGCTCGCTGACGCCGGTGAGGTGCGCGTCCAGGCGGTTGCGGTCGTTCGTCGACAGCTGCGGCTTCAGCCGGTCGATGTCGTCCTTCACCAGATCAAGCACGCTGGTGCGCAGCGCGTTCGTCGGATCGTTGGTGTCCGGCGGCGTGAAGTTGCCGAAGAGGCCCGCGTAGATCTCGGCCGGGGAGCGCACCGCCGTCTGCGGCTGGTCCGGCCCGCGGTGCGAGATGAACTGCAGCGTCGGCCCCTCGCCGGTCACGATCTCGTCGACGGTCCGCACGTTGAGCACCGGCTTCGAGGCAGGAATACCGAGGTCGGAGTGCAGGATATTATCGATGGAAGGTCCGCCGAACTTCGACGAATAGTTGCTGTTGGGATGCTCGAGCGGAATGAACTCAACACCCGACAACATCCCCGACACGCCGTTGTGGTGCCCGCGCGGCCCGGCGGCCTTCACCTCGTAGCCGGTGATCACGTTCAGCACGTCGCGCACCGGCGCCAGCGGCTGCAACGACGGCGACAGCGCGAACCCGGGACCCGTCGTCGTCGGCACCCACTGCGACTTGCGCATGCCGTTGCCCCAGAAGAACACGCCGAACCGTTTGGGCAGCGGCCGGCCCTGCGCCAGCGCCGTCCCGTGGTTGTTCAGCATGCACTCGAGGACCGGCAGCGCGAGCATCGCACCACCCAGACCACGCAGAAACGTGCGGCGCTTCAGTATATGGCGAGAGCGCATGTTCATTCTCCGTCCGTGGTGTCGACGAAGCGGAAGGCGTCGGACGTGGCGATGGCGACCATGGCGTCCTGCAGCTTCAAGCCGCCGTCGATGAAGGCGCTGTCGACGTCGTAGAGCGCGGCGTCCTGCCCCGACTCCTCCATCCGGCCGACGGCGTGACGGTACAGCCCGCGCACGAGGCAGCTGACCAGGTCGACGCGCTCGTCGAGCAGGCCTATGAAGCCCGTGGCGTCCTCGGAGGTGCGATCGTCGAGGCCGCCCGAGGCGTCGATGGGCAGGCCGTTTTCGTGGGTGCGGTAGCGGCCGTACTGGTCGAAGTGCTCGAACGGGTAGCCGAGCGGGTCGATGTAGGCGTGACAGCCGGCGCAGCTGTCCTCGCGCGCGTGGGCCTCGATGCGATCCCGCGTGGTCCGCGGCAGCCCGTCGGGCACCTCGTCGGGCAGCGTCGTCGCCACGCCCGGCGGCGGCGCCGGCACCGCCGCGCACAACAGCTGCTCGCGCACGAACTTGCCGCGCAGCGTCGGCGAGCTGCGGTCGGGCTGGGCGAAGCGCACGAGGAACGCGCCGCGGGTCAGCAGGCCGGCGCGGTCCTGCTCGGCGGGCGTGGGCACCTTGACGAACGTCGCGCCGGCGCCGGGCAGGGGGAACCCGTAGTAGCTGGCGAGCTCGTCGTTGACGAACGTATCGGTGCTGCGCAGCAGGTCGCGCACGTCGGCGTTGCGTGTCCACACGACGTCGTCGACCAGACGCAGCGTCTCTTCGACCAGCGCCGCGCGCACCGAGGGTGTCAGGGCCGCGTCGGGGCGGTTCAGCGCCGGCAGGTCGGCGAGGTGCAGCTTCTCGACGAAGTAGCCGCGCAGCGCGTCCTTTGCGCGCGGGTCGGTCAAGAGCGCGCGGGCGGTCGCCGACAGCACCGTCGGCGACGACAGGTCGCCGCGCTCGGCGGCGTCGAGCAGCTCGTCGTCGGGCGGCGCGCCGGTCAAGAAGAAGCTCAGGCGGGCGGCGAGCTCGGCGCCGGTGAGCCGGCGCGCGGCGGGGTCGTCGCCGGGCTCGCCGCGCTCGACGAGGTACAGGAAGTGCGGGCTCTGCAGCAGCGCGACGAGCAGGAGCTCCACGCCGCGGTCGACGGCGCGCGGCTCGCCGATGTTGCCGTAGGCGACGGCGGCCTGCTGGCCCAGGGCGGCGTAGCGGGCGACCTCGTCGTCGGCGAGGGTGCGGCGGAAGGCCCGCCGGCCGAGGCGCCGGGCCAGGTCCTGCCAGCACGCCGCGTCCGTCGCCGACGACGGAGCGCAGACCGCGCGCCACGGCGACGACGGGTCGGCCACGGCGGCGGCGGCGGCGGCGCGGGCCGACGCCTCGTAGGTGACGAGGGCGGCGGCGTCGAGGGCGAGGTCGCCGGCGCCGACGGCCACCGAGCCGTTCAGCGGCACGTCGGGAGGCGCGCTGCTGGCGGCGGCGGCGGCGTCGCCGAGCAGGTCGGCGACGCCGTTCGTGTACTGCAGCTGCAGCAGCCGACGCAGGCGCGCCGGTGACGGCACGAACGGCGACGGCGGCCGGACTGGGCGCGGGCCGAGGTCGACGTCGTCGTCGGGCTCATCGGGGTCGGTGGGCAGGGGGACGACGTCGTCGGGCGTGGGCGCATCGTCGTCGACGACAACCACGGTGTTGGTGCACGCGAGCCCGAGCGCCAGCACGGCCGACGGCACGAAGAGAAGAGAGCGCGACCGCATGAACGCGAGCATGACGACCACTGTAGCACCGCGGATCGGATCGATGACCGACGCGGTCGTCGGCGGCGAAAAACGAGCGCGCCCCGTGGGGGGCGCGCTCGTCGGCTGTCCGAACCTTGTGCGAGCGCCGGGCGACCGCCGGGCGGCTGCCCGCCCGTCGTCAGTTCGCGGTAATCGCAACCGTCATGTCGAACTGCGTTTCATCGTTGCCGGCCTCGCCCACGCAGACCTTGTGCGTGCCGACGGGCAGCGTCGCTGTGATCCGCGAGCAGTAGCCGACGTCGTCGTCATTGTCCTGCGTCGAGCCGTCCGCCAGTGTCAGTGCGACATACGGGTCTGTACCGTAGTCCTCGCAGAAGGGCGCGGTCGCCGTGATCACATACGAGCCCTCGGTGGCGACGGTGAACGAGTAGCAGTCGACGTCGCCGACCGGCAGCACATCGCTCGTCGCCGAGAATGGGAAGGTCGGCTGCGCCAGCGGCGCATCTGGTCCGCCGGCCTCGTCCACGATGACGAGGGTCTCCAGCCGGAACTCGAGGGCCAACGACACGCCCGTATCCGTGGGGCTCTGGGTGCCGTCGTCCGGACCAGAGTTCGAGACGCACAGCACGTAGTCGCCGGCGGTCAGCTGCTCGACCAGCTCCGGGCAATATCCAACATCATCATCGGCGCGCTTCAGCACCGTTCCGAGCGCCCGGCTGTGTACAGCTCGATCTCCGGGTCATCGGTCAACGACGCTGAGACGCCGCACGTCGGTGAGATGGCGCTCGCGACCACCAGCGCGTCGGCCGCCAGCGTGAACGAGTAGCAGTCGCATTCGTTGACCGGATCGATGTCGATGTACCCGGCGAGCGGCAGCGTCGCCGCCGTCGGGGTGGTCTCGTCGCCGGCATCGGGCAGGTCCTGCAGCGGCGCTTCGCCCTCGCCCTCGCCCTCGCCCTCGTCTTCACCCTCGCCTTCACCCTCGCCCTCGCCTTCGCCTTCGCCGCCGTCGGCGGGACCACAGGCGGTGACCGCCAGGACGCTCGCGCCGAGACACAACGACAACAACCATGGCTTCTGTACGTTCGGACCTCCACGCGCCGCGACGGCAGCGCCGGGCGGGAGCACGACCGAAGACCCGCGCCGGGAGCGAGCCTGTCCCCGGGCGTCAGCGCTCCTGCACCACCTGTCGCACCAGCCGCGCGACGACGCGCGCCGGTGACGCCGCGACGAGGCGCTCGATGAGGCGCGGCAGGAAACGCACCCACGGCTCGTCCACGAAGGCCCCCAGTGCGACGACGTCGGCGCGCTCGAGGAAGCGCCCGTCGTGCAGCGTGGCGAGGAGGCGGCCGCGCTTGTCGAGGCTCGGATCGTCGGCGACGCCGAAGGCTACCTCGACCAGCAGCGCGAAGCTCGCCGCGTCGGCCGCGATGCGCTCGGCGGTGGCCGGCAGCAAGAGCGGCGCCGGCGCCAGCGTGAGCCGGGGCCCGATGGGACCGCAGGCGCGCTCGACGTCGAAGCCGCCGAGGGCGACGCCGGCGTCGTGCAGCGCGGTGACGGCGTCGGCGACGGCGCACAGGTCGCGCGCGAGCCCCTGGGGCACCGAGCCCAGCGTCGCGAGGTCGGCGCGGCCGTCCTTGCGGCCGTGGTGCTCGTCGCCGGCGAGCACCACGGCGCGTACGCCGCCGTCGTCCTCGAACAGCACGTCGTAGACCGGCTGCACGCCGCGCCACAGGCGCGCGGCGGCGACGTAGGGCAGCAGCAGGCCCTGCGTGGGGTCATCGGTCTGCAGCACGAACACCGCGCGGCCGACGACGGCGTCGCGGCCGACGAACACCTTCACCGGCCCGCGCCGCTCGACGAGGGCCCGGGTGACGTAGCGCTCGCTCCCCGCCGTTGACGACGCCGTTGCCGGCGCGTCTCTCGTCGTGCTTGTCGTGCTTGTCGTGCTTGTCGTGCTTGTCGTGCTCGCCGTCGCGTGGGTCGTCGTCGCCGTCGCGCCGTCGACGCGCCCCGCGCGCGGGAGCGTCGACGGTGACGCTGCCGGCAGCGCCGCCCGCATCTCTTCGGCCGAGGCGAACCGCGCGCCGCGATCGGGCGACAGCGCGCGCGCCAGGAACGCGCTCCATGACCCGGGCGTCGTCGACGGCGTGGCGTCGACGACGGGTGGCGCCGCGCGGCGATCGGCGGTGGGGCTGTCGTAGGGCGGGCGGCCGGTCAGCGCGCGGTAGGCGATCGCCGCCAACGCGTAGAGGTCGCCGTCGACGTCGGCGGCGCCGCCCTGCAGCTGCTCGGGCGACAGGTACGGCCACACCGAGGCGAGGCCGCCGGTCTCGGTCGCCCGCAGCGCGAGCAGCCGGTGCGCGCCGACGTCGAGCAGCTTCACGCCCCCCGACAGCAGGAACACGTTCTGCGGCTTGAGCCCGCCGTGCACGAGCCCGGTGCGGTGGGCCGCCGCCAGCGCATCCAACGCCTGGCGCAGCGCTGGCCGCAGCCAGTCGCCGGTGCCGCCCTGCAGCAGGCGCTGCTCGAGCAGCACCGCGCCGTCGACCTCGCCGTGCAGGTCGGTGACGACGAAGCCCTGCGCCAGGTTCAGCTCAACGAGTCGCACGAACGCCGGGTGGTCGAGGGCGGCCGCGGCGCGCACCTCGCGCGCCCAGCCCTGCACCGCGTCGGAGGCGAGCACGGCGGCGCCGAGGATCTTCACCGCCACCGCCCGGTCAGCGAAAGCGTCGTGGGCGCGGAACACCTGTCCGGTGCCACCGCCGCCGAGCGGCGCGCCAAGCAGGTAGCGGCCATTCAGCAGCAGCCGCTGCTCGGCGAGGACGTCGTGGGGCTCGCGCGGGCCGGTCGCGGTCGCCGGCTTCGCCGAGCCGCCGTCGCCGCCGCCGAGCAGGGCGTCGAGGGGGTCGTCGGCGGGGCGTCCCGGGGCAGCAGCGGGCCGCGGCGTGGTCGACGTCTGCACGGCGGCGAAGGCGGCGGCCCGCGCCGAGCCGAGCAGCTCGTCGAGCGAGGCCGGCGGCGGGTCGGTGCGCAGGGCCGCGCGCCGGTCGTCGTCGGTGGCGTGGGCGAGGAGCCGGGCGTGCGCGGCGCGCCAGCGGCCGACGATGGCGCGCGCGGCGTCGTCGTAGCCGAGCGCGGCGAAGGCCAACGCCATGGTCGGCGCGGCGCGGCACAGCAGACCGTCGCGCCCGCCGTTCCCGTCGTTCCCGTCGTTCCCGTCGCCGCCGTCATCGGCGCCGCTGCGCAGGGCCCGCTGCAGCAGGGCGATGGCGTCGTCGTGACGGCCGAAGCGCGCGAGGATGCGGCCGAGTCGCACCGCGGCGTCGGCGTCCTCGGGGTGGCGTTCGAGCCACCGTTCGAGCAGCAGGCCCGCCTGTCGCGCGTCGCCGAGCTCTTCGTGGCACGCCGCGGCTTCGGCGAGGCTGCCGGCCTGCTCGAGCGCACGGGCGGCGGCGGCGGGCTCGCCGCGCGCGCGCCAGACGCGCCCGATCTCGCGGTGGCGCGAGGCCCGGGCAAGCACCGACAACAGCGCGTCGCCGAGGCCGCGGGCGATGGCCTCGCCGACGAGCCGGTCGACCGTGGCGTCGTCGAGCAGCGTGACGGCGACGCGGACGGCGGCGACGACGTCGCCGGCGGCCTCCCAGGCGGCGAGGGCGGACCGCGGCTCGAAGAGCTGCTCGTAGAGCGCCGCCGCCCGCGCCGCGGCCCCGGCGTGCCGCAGCGCCGCCGCCGCCGCCGCGTGCTCGCCGGCGGCCAGCAGCCGCTGCACCTCGCGCTCGACGTCGTCGCCGAGGCTCAAGGCGCGCTCCCGCCCGCGCGCGGGGCCGCGGTGCCCGGGCTCGTCGACGGCGATGACGACGGAGCGAACGTCACCGTCGACAGGGGCACGCCCTCGGCGTGGAGCACGAGGTCGGGGTCGTGCCGACCCCACTCGTTCCAGACGTCGAGCTGCTGCTGCTTGAACTCGCCCTGCGGCTCGACGTGGGCGACGGCGGCGCCTCGCACCGCACCAGCGAACCCGATGTCACGCCGCAGCAGGCCGTCGCCCACGTAGCGGGCGTGGCTGTCGGCGTTGACGTCGCCGAAGTGGATGCGGCCGCCGCGGGGCGTGCGGGCGTTCACCAGCGGCAGGGCCGCGCGCGCCTCGTAGCCCCAGAAGGTCCGCTGCATGCCCACGTTGGCGGCGCCGCGCGTAAAGCCCACGAGCTCGTTGTAGCTGCCCAGGCCGTACGGCCACACGCGCACGCTGATCACGACGCCGGGCAGCGCAGCGACGACGCCGACCACGACGACGACAGCGGCGAAGCGGCGGCCGTCCTGCGGGGTGACGCGGCCGACGGCGGCCTGCAGGCGGGCGACGCCCTCGACGAGCGCCCAGGCGCCGAGCACGCACAGGAAGGGCAGTCCGTTCATCCAGTGCTTGGTGCCGCCGAAGATCGGGGTCGACGGCAGCGCGATGAGCACGAACGGGAGCAGGCCGTTCAGCAGCAGCAGCAGCGCCGTCTGCCCCGAGGGGGCCACGGCGACGTCGCCGAGGGGGACGCGCGTGGCCTCGGGCTCGAGCTCGGGGCCCACGCGCCGGGGACGCCAGCGGGCCCCGAGCGCGCGGCCGGCGGTGACGGCGCCGAGCGCTGTGCCGGTGACGAGCAGGGCGAGGGTCGGCAGCGGGATGGTGACCGCCGACATCACGAAGGGGAACAGCCAGGGGAACGGCGGCGCGGTGAGCAGGTCGCCGAAATAAAGGATGGGATAGTGCTCGTGATGCAGGTGGAACGATAGATACCGAGCAAAGCGGCCGACGACGTCAGGCCATAGATAGGGCCACAGCACGACGTACACGATCGGCGCGAGCAGCGCGAGGCAGAAGAAGACCAGCGGAAGCCGCAGTCGACCATCGCGTGATCGTACCGATTCGGTGAGCAACCAATGCAGCACGAAGAGCGCCGGCACCGGCAGCACGTTGTGCTTCATCGCCGCCGCCACGCCGAACGCCACGCCCACCACGACGGCGCCGCGCGGGGTGCCACGAAAGCGCAGCCACGCCCAGACGAGCGCGGTGTGGGCGGCGGTAACGCCGATGTCGAAGCAGGCGACGTGCATGTGCCAGAATACGTGGGGCATCGACACGAACAGCAGAACAGCGACGAGCGCGCCCCGACGGGGCAGCAGCTGCCGCGCCAGCAGCCACACGAACGCTGCCGAAAGCCCCGCCACGATCCACGCCGGCAGCCGCAGCGCCACGTGGTCGGCCACCGGCACGCCGAGCGCGGTCTTCAGCGCCAACGACGCCGCGAAGCTGCCCTTCAGCAGGAACGGATGCTCGGGGTTGTAGGCCAGGTGCCGGTCGATCCCCGCCGCCGACAGCGCCGTCGCCGGGTCGGACACCAGCGTGCGCCACCAGCCGGCGTACAGCGCGCCGGCCTTGAAGTAGTAGCCCTCGTCGCGGGTGAAGCCGAGGGTCGTGGCGGTCAGGCCGACCACGACGGCGACCACCACCGCGATCCTTGCGGCGACGCCCCGGTCGCCCCGCGTCGTCGTCATCGCGCGCCCCCCGGCCCGGGCACGTAGGCGTCCAGCGCGAGCTCGTGGTCGACCGTGGTGTGCGCGCCGTCGTCGGCGGCGGCGCGCACGACGAGCGCCAGCCGGTGGGCGCCGCCGCCGAGGCGGCGCGTGTCGATCACCGTGGCGCGAAAGCCCTCGCCGTCTTCGGCGGGCGGCCGCACGAACGCCGCGCGCAGCGCCGCGCGCGACGGCTCGACGAAGAACGACGGCGCGCGGCGCAGCGAGGCCACGACGGCGTCGTCGACGACGACGTCGACGATCATCGCGCGGCCGCGCTCGGCGCCCGCGCGGGTGTGGCCGGCAGCGACGACGAGGGTGTCGCCCAGCGCGACGTCGTCGAAGCGGAGCGCCACGCGGGCGCCGGGCCGGGGCTCGGGCACGCGCACGACCAGCCGCCCGCTCTCGCTGACGAGCGCGTGCTCGCGCGTCACGCGCAGGCCGGCGTCGTCGCCCTCGCAGCCGTGGCCGCGCACCGCGCCGCGCTCGAGCGGAGTCGTGCACGGCCGGCCGTCGACATCGACCCGGGCGCCGGGCAGGGCGGTCAGCAGGTCGAAGCGCGCCGGCCCGCCGCCGTCGAACACCAGGACGTCGACGGCGCCGAAGCGCTGCGCGCTGCGCGGCGCGCCGAGGCCCGCGAGCGCGGGCAGCCACGGCGCGGCGTCGGGCTCGACGACGGCGACGACGCGCGGGAAGCGCCCGGGCAGCAGCGCCGCCGCCGGGCCGTCGCCGCCAACGACGCGGGCGGCGGCGGGGCCGAGCGCGGCCAGCGGCCGCAGCGTCCACGGCGGCAGCACCACGATCGCGCCGTCGTCGCCGGCGGCCCGCGCCGCGTGCGCGCACGCGGCGGCGAGGTCGTCGTCGGCGGGGACGTCGTCGGCCTCGGCGACGAGCAGCGCGAGCGACGCGACGACGGCGCAGGCCAGCGGCAACAGGAGCAGGGCGGCCACGCTGCGATCACGCACGCCACAGGCGTCGCGCCGACGTCGTCGCCGCGCAACCCGGGTCGTCGCTGTCGCGTCACCGCGGCCCGATGCGTCGCCGCCGGGCTCGCAGAAGGGACTGGCAGAGCCCTCGGGCGCGTGGCACACCGCACTCGTTCGGGAGCCCGGAGAGCCTGCCGCGTGCAGCGCCGCCCGGGCCAAAGACGGGCAGCCGTTCGACGCGCGGTCGTCGAACGGCTCGCCCGCCGCCCCGGCACCCTGTCTGTGTGCATGACCCTTGGAAGGAGAACCCCATGATCCGACTGAACTCCGCGCTACAGGCCCTGGTGGCCGTGAGCGCGTTGGCGGCCGCCCCCGCCTGCATCATCAACACCGACGGCACCGGTGACGGCGCCGGCGAAGGCGAGGGCGAGGGCGAGGGCGAGGGCG
>VGSZ01000157.1 GCA_016874845.1 Deltaproteobacteria bacterium | reverse complement strand
GGTCGACGCGCTGTCGGCGTCATTGCAGTCGGCAGCGGTCAGCACGCCGTCGCAGTCACCGTCAGACGCTCGCGCGGTCAACGTGCTGTCGGCGTCGTTGCAGTCGGCAGCGGTCAGCACGCCGTCGCAATCACCGTCAGACGCTCGCGTGGTCGACGTGCTGTCGGCGTCGTTGCAGTCGGCAGCGGTCAGCACGCCGTCGCAATCCGCGTCGAAGGCACGCACAGTAGACGTATTGCGATTATCGTCACAATCGTCCGCCGTGAGCACGCCGTCGCAGTCTGCGTCGACGAGACGATACGTGGATTCGGCACTCAGGTCATTGCAGTCCTCGGCCAGGTTGATTCCATCGCCGTCACAATCGCCACGCCGGGTGGTGACGGTCAAATCTTCGTCGTCGCAGTCATCGGCGGTTGCTACACCGTCGCAGTCACCGTCTTCCGAACGGCGCAGCAGGCCCGCATCGGCGTCGTTGCAGTCGAGCGGCTCCACGACGCCGTCACCGTCGCGATCGTCGACGCAGTGATAGTTCGTCGGGTCATTGTCATCTTCTCGAACGGTGCCTGCCGGGCAGGTGCTGCTGAGCGTCTCTGGCGCGACGCAAAGACGCGCCTCGTCAGCCGGGCCGTCGGCGAAGATGGAACGTGCCGAGCAACGCTGACCCGCGGGACAGTCGACATCTGTCGAGCACGCCCACTTCCGCGAGAGAAGTTCGTCGTCGAGCACTGAGAGGCTGCACGACGACGCAGTCGCCGCGCCGAACAAAAATACAGCTGCGGAACGAAAGGACATCGCTCACTCCCACTCAGGCAGATGCTTGCTCTCGATCGCGTCGGCCGCAAGCAACGCCACCTCAGTTCCGACACCGGCGATGAAGACGCCTGAGCCGACCGCGACCATGACGGTCGCTATGGTCTCAAGCGCACGCGCATCTTGCGCCTTTCCCGCCGGAATGACTCCGGGCTCGTTTTTCAGATTGTCGCGCGCTGACGCGACGCTGACGAACGCCGCACCGACAATGACAGCGCCAGCGCCCGCGACACCGAGGGCCACCGCGTCCCACGCCGTCGGCTCGATCAGTGAAGCCTTTTCGAGCCGGACTTCGACCTTCTGCGCATCCTTTGCGCGCATGTGCCCCTTGACCTGCACCACGCGCCGGCCTGGTGCCGCGACGTCCACGACAAAGTCACCGGTAGGCGCGGTGCAACGCCCGACATTGTCATGCCACGAACAGCCCAGACGCCCCGTGATGCGAGGCCGCGAGCCGGTTGAAATGGTCGCCACGAAATCCGCCGGAACGTGATTCAGCACAAGCTCCCCCTTCATCCAGCTGTACTTCGCCGGCGTCAGCAATCCCCGCCCGGGTCGGCCTGGCGAAGGCATGACGATGGTGTTGTCGCCGAAGCGCATCGTCACCTTGCCATCTGGCCAATCCAGGTATGGCAGGCGGATAGCGCCGCCGGCACCTTGCAGAACGCACCCGTGGTACTCGGCGGTCACCCCGGCGGGCCAGTCGGGCATGGCCACCCTCAGCAGCTCGGCCTCATCCGTGGCAGCGAGGGCTGCGACGGCGGTTGCCGCGGAGCGTTCACATGCTCGCGCGAAGGCTCCGGCGACAGAGAAATCAGCGAACCGCTCCAAGCGGAGCTCCATGACCGCGGGCGCCTCGACAACAAACGAGCTGTCGGTCACGAAGCGAGCAAATCGACCGTCGGTCTTCACGAGTTCGAGCGGTGGAAATCGTCGCGCGCTCGAGTGGCCGCGCACAAAGAGAAACAGGGCGCCGTCTTCGAGCTTGAAGCTGACCTCGGGGGCAGGCTGAATCCCACTTGTACGCAGCTCCCCCAGAAACCCAGCGACGACGCGGAGCGTGTTGGAGTCGATCGATTTCGCGAGGGGCTCCGGATCACGGAGCAGCAAGCCCACCCAGCTCTGCAAGGTCTGCCGGAGTTGTAACGCCTCTCGAGACTCCAAGGGCGCCCCATTGGCGCGCACGATCACTGTGGTGTCACGGTAAAGGGTTGGCGCCGCGACCTCCTTCTGGAAGACTGGTGCCTGAATGACCGCTGCGCCGCGCCGGATGAGCGCCGCTCCGGTCTCGCTGTAGCCCAGGTTTGCGAGCGCGAAACCAGCCCACCCAAGCGCAAATGGGTCGCCGGGCACCTTCACGAGCATGTCGGCTGCTCTCTCGATCATCTTCGTCCACGCCTTCTTCGTGGCGTAGTCGACGAACGCCGGCTCTTCCTTGCGGTGAAACGCCTCCAGCTCGTCATCAGCCGCATGTGCTGGCACAACAAATGTCAACAACCCGGCAAGGCCGAACCACCGTGCCAGGCGGCGAATCGACGGGCCGTCCCTCATTTCGCTGCCTCGATCGCGACAATCGAGTCCCACGGAATCATGGCGCCCGCGACCATGATGCCGGGTCGGTCAACCTTGCCCAGAAGACCGCGCTTGGTTTCGCCAGATGTCAGCTGCACGGCGACCTCAGTCCCGATCATCGCCTTCAACGTGCGCACAGTGGCTGCATCAAGGTCGAGCAGACCGCGCCGTGCGATGTCAATCGCCGGCGTCGCTGGCGCAGGCGTGGCCACAGACCGATCACCGGGCGCCGCCGGCGCCGTCGCTGCTCGGTCGCCCTTCGGTGCCACATTGCTGGCCGGCGCGTCGTCGGAGGATGCGGGGGCCGCCATCGCCTGTGTGCGGTATTCGATGGTCGCGGTGCGGGCTGTTGCGCTGACCCTGTAGGTATACCTCTTCGACCGAAGCCACTCAAAAAAGAAAAGGACGGTCCCGTACTCTGACTCCTCGCGAACTGACCACTCATAGATGGGTTCATCGATGAACGCAGATGCTCCAGCAAGGCGAGCCTGCTTGATGAGCTTGTAGTTTACTGCATCTTTCGCAATTTTCCTGTCGTCCTGAAACATCGGCCCGATCGCTCCGAACGCGGCGGCGCCGCTGAGCAACCCAGCCGAGGAGCCAGCGGCAGTCACGATGGGCATGGTTGTGCCGACCAGGAACTGGCTCTCCGCCTTGTCGGTGCGGTTGCCCCCCTGGAACTCGACACGAAAGCCGTCATTTTCGATAATCTTTCGGCTGCTCGTGACGGTGATCAGTACAGTGGCTTCCGCGGAAACCTCCCCAGATGGCTTATAGAAGGCATCAATGCCGTGTTTGGACGACGACACCTGATCAATTGATGCCTCGCTTGTTGTCCTCGATGTCTTGAGGGACACACAAGACGCGGCGCCCACCGCTACCGCAACAACGATCGCCAATCTCATCAGCCGTGATACTCGCAGCACTGCTTTCTCTCCGTTCGACTTGGTCCGGGCTCGGCCCGCAAGACATCGTCTCGACGCAGGGCGCGGCGGGAGCCATCCCCAGACCTAGATGCTGTGTTCAGGGTTACGACGGTCCCCCCGGAGCGGTCAAACTGCCGGTCGCGCTGACCGGTGCGCCGCGTCCCCTGGCCGACGCGGCTGGGCAGTCGGCTGTGGCTCCAGCGCGTAGCGAAGCGCCCCTGCGTCGAGCCTCGCGTACAGTGTGTGCACCCCCGACGGCGGCGGTGGCGCCGTGGCCTCGTGTGTCGGTCCGCTGTTCGACGCCAACAACGCCAGCGATGTGCAGGGGTGTGCCTCGCCCGAAGGCTGACTTCCCGCACGCCCCGGCACCCAGCAGCACCGATTCGGCGAAATCGCGCCATGTGGCGCGACTCGCACCACGCGCCTGCCACCGCATCCGAACGCCCTGCCCGCCCTCAGGCGAACGCCGGATCCCGCCGGGCGACACCGCGGCGCCCGCGCCGGCGATACTGTGACGGTCCCCACGTCCCGGAGCCCGCCATGAGCACCTCGATCTCGCAGCTGTCCAGCTTCACCGGCCTGTCCGAGACCGAGCTCGCGCGGCGGGCGCAGGACCTCGTGTCCACCGGCAAGATCCGCGGCCTGAACGCGCTGGACGCCGCGCTGGTCGAGGCGCAGGCGGGCGGCGCCGGCGCGGCCGACCCGTTCTCGGCGGCGGCGGCGGCGTCGAAGCAGGCCCATGTGCTCGAGGAGCCGGCGACGTCGATGGCGCGCACGTCCGACAAGGGCTTCGCGGCGACGCCGGCGGTGGCGTCGTTGCAGGCGGCGAGCTCGCCGGCGGTGCTCGACCGGGCGTCGCAGACGGGGCAGCAGAAGATCAAGGGCTTCGGCGTGTTCGACACGCTGGCCGGTCAAGAAGGCAACCTGCAGAAGATGATCATGGACGCGCAGAACGGCGGCGACGCCGGCAGCCGCGACCTGATGTTCGAGCAGATCAAGTTGCAGATGCAGCGGATCTCCGAGAGCTTCCAGATGCTCAGCAACGTCCTCGCCGCGACGAACGATCAGGCGAAGGCCGCCATCAACAACCTGAAGGCCTGACCTTGGCGCTGCCCCCGAAGACTCCGCCGAAGCCCGCCTCCTCGACGACGACGCCTTCGGCGTCGTCGTCTTCGTCTCCCACTACGGCGGCGACGCCGGCGCCTGCCGCCCCGGCCGGCCGACCGGTGGCGAAGGTGCCTTTCGCCAACCGCCCGCCGCTCGCGTCGCAGATCACGAAGACGACGGCGCCAGCGCCCGCGCCCGCGGCTCCCGCGGCGGGCACGGCGACGGCGCTGACCCCCGGGGCGTCGAGCGCGAAGAAAGAGGCCGCGCTGTTCAAGAAGCTGCAGCAGATCGCCCGCCACGAGATCACGTGGGCCGAGGCGATGGACCTGACGCGCAGCGAGGCATTCGGCATCGCCCAGAACGCCTACCGCCTGTTCGAGTTTGGCCAGACCGCCCGCGGGCGCAAGATCGTCGAGGGCCTGGTCGTGCTGAACCCCGGCGTCGGCGCCTTTCACGCGCTGCTCGGCGCCATGGCCGGCCGCATGGGCGACGAGGCCGCCGCCGAGGCCAGCTACAGCGCCGCCCTCGCCGTCGAGCCCGACAACCTCGCCGCCCGCGTGAACCGGGCCGAGATGCGCCTGAAGGCCGGCAACCTCGGCGACGCCCTCGACGACCTGCTGGCGGCGACGAAGATCGACCCGAAGGGCAAGACGCCCCTCGGCAAGCGCGCGCTGTCGCTGGCCCGGGTGACCGCGCAAGCGCTGCGCGAGCTGCTGAAGAAGGCGCCGTCGTCGTCGAGGCCGGCGCCGCGCCGCTGACCTTTGCTTCCGTGGCGTGGGCGGCCCGGTGGCCGGTCAGCCGTGCGTTCAGCCGTGCGTTCAGCCGTGCGTTCAGCCGTGCGTTCAGCCGTGCGTTCAGCCGTGCGTTCAGCCGTGCGTTCAGCCGTGCGTTCAGCCGCCTGGCCAGCCGACCGGTTGACCGGGCGGCCGCGCCCGCTGGCGGTCCCGCCGCCGGCAAAGCGCCGCGCCGCACCGCCGACGACCCGGCGACGTCTTCGGCCGGCCTTGTGGGCGGTTGGTTTGTGCATCAGCCTGCGCCGGGCCTCGACGCGGGGCCATGCGGAGCGGCGCGATGATCACGTTGAAGAGCTTTCTGTGCGGGCAGTGGCAGCAGGGCAGCGGCGGCGAGGCGACGCTGGTGAACCCGGCGACCGGCGAGCCGGTCGCCACCTGCACCAGCCGCGGGCTCGACTTGCAGGCGGCCCTCGCCTACGCCCGCGACACCGGCGGCCCCGCCCTGCGCAGGCTGACCTTCGCCGAGCGCGGGGCGCTGCTGAAGCGCATGTCCCAGGCGCTGCACGAGGCCCGCGAGGAGCTCGTGGCGGCCAGCACCGCGAACAACGGCGCCACCCGCGGCGACGCCAAGTTCGACGTCGACGGTGCCATCGGCACGCTGGCCTACTACGCGAAGCTCGGCGCCGACCTGGGCAGCAAGCACGGCGACCGCACGTTCCTGCTCGAGGGCCCCGCCGAGCCCTTGACCCGCGCGCCCCGCTTCTGCGGCTACCACGTGTGGACCAGCCGCCCCGGCGTCGCGCTGCACATCAACGCCTTCAACTTCCCGGCCTGGGGCCTGGCCGAGAAGGCCGCGTGCGCGATCCTCGCCGGCATGCCGGTGATCACGAAGCCAGCGACGTCGACGGCGCTCACCGCCTTCCGCGCCGTCGAGGTGCTGGTCGACAAGGCCGGGCTGCCCGACGGCGCGCTGCAGCTGGTGTGCGGCTCGGTGGGCGACCTGTGCGACCACCTGCTGCCCGAGGACGCGATCGCCTTCACCGGCTCCGCCGACACCGGCGCCAAGCTGCGGTCGAGCCGCTCGGTCGTCGAGCGCAGCACGCGGCTCAACATCGAGGCCGACAGCATCAACTCGGCGGTGCTCGGCCCCGACGTGCAGCCCGGCAGCGAGACCTGGCACATGTTCGTGCGCCACCTTGCCACCGAGATCACGCAGAAGTCGGGGCAGAAGTGCACCGCCACGCGCCGCATCTTCGTGCCCCGCGCCCACGCCGACACCCTGCAAGAGGCGCTGATCGAGAAGCTCGCCGCCATCCGCCTCGGCAACCCCGCCGACGAGGGTGTCGACATGGGGCCGCTGGCCACCGCGCAGCAGCTCGACGACGCCCACCGGGGCATCAAGCTGCTGTGCGACGACGGCGGCCGGATCGTGTTCGGCTCGACGGGCAACCCGGTGGGCCGCGGGTTCTTCCTGCCGCCGGTGCTCCTGCGCCACGATGACGCCGCCGCCGCCCGCGTCGTGCACGCCCACGAGGTGTTCGGACCGGTGTCGTCGCTGCTGCCCTATGACGGTGATGCGTCCGCCGCGGCGGCGCTCGTGGCCCGCGGCGAAGGCACGCTGGTGTGCTCGGTGTACTCCGACGACAAGGCGTTCCTCGAGGGCATGATCGGCGCGTCGGCGTGCTGGACGGGCCGCCTGCTCGTCGGCAGCGAGAAGGTCGCCGACCAGGCGATCACCCCCGGCATGGTGCTGCCGTCGTGCATCCACGGCGGCCCCGGGCGTGCCGGCGGCGGCGAAGAGCTCGGCGGCGAGCGCGGCCTGCGCTTCTACATGCAGCGCACCGCCGTGCAGGGCGACCGGGCGCTGCTCGACCGCGTGCTGCAGGCGCCGAAGGAGCCGGCGACGACGGCGTGACCGACGCTGGGCTCGTCGATCAGGAAATCGCGCCACGTGGCGCGATTTCCTTTTGGGCGGCGGCGGGGGCCCTCACCCGCGGCTTCGCCGCCGCCCTCTCCCAATTCTGGGAGAGGGCTCTCTCGTTCTGAAAGATGGCTCCGTCGCTCCCGGTCCGGCGCGTGCGCCGAGTCCACGGAAGATGGTCGAGGCGGCAAGAGGTGTTGGATCCTGAGCCTACGACTCCGGGTAGGCACCGGCGGTCGTGGCGCCCGCGGCAGAACGCGCCAGTTCGCGCCAGCCTTGGGCCGCCGCTGCGCCCGGGTGCGCCGACGGCCCTTGCGATCGGGCCGGACGTCGGCCACACGACGCGCGAAACCCTCGACTTCACCGGAGCCCGCCATGGACGCCACCGTCACGCCCCCCCCCGTCAATGAGGACGAGCGCACCGAGAAGGTCGTCGTCGGCGCCGCCGTGGCGCTCGCGCTCGTCGTCGGCCTCGGCTTCGCCGCGCAGCGCGCCGGCTGGCTCGACGGGCTTTGGGGCGGCGGCGTCGGCAGCACGCTCAAGGGCATCGCCGCCGTCATCCACAAAGAGGCCGGCGGCGACCCGCAGCGCGTCCTGCTGTCGGGCTCGGTGGCCGAAGAGGCCGCCATCGCCAGCTTCGAAAAAGAGATGAAGCGCGCGTTCCCCGGCGCCGAGCTGCGCAACGCCATCCGCGTCGACAAGCGCATCAAGGACAAGAAGAAGGACATCGTCCGCATCTCGTTCGCCGCCGACGCCGTGAACGAGGCGTGGCCTCGCCCCCGCTTCGGCGAGGTCAAGCGCCTCGAGGTCCTGTGGAAGGACGAGAAGGTGATGCTGCGCGGCGCCGTGTTCAGCACGGCGACCAAGGCCGCGCTCGAGGCGGCCCACGCCGCCCTGCCCGAGCCGTCGCGTGGCGCCATCCAGCTGCGCGAGGTCGTGCGCGCCGCAGTGCCCGCCGCCAAGCTGCAGGACGATGTCTCGGTGGCCCTCGCCGGCCGCTCGGTGGCCTTCCGCAAGCCCGCCGCGCCCGAGCCGAAGAAGCGCAAGAAGGGCGAGGAGACGCCGCCGCCCCCGCCGGCCGCCGACGTCGCCCTCGACACCGACGACGCCAACACCGCCGCCGTCCTCGACGCCGTGGCGCCGCTGTTGAAGGACCTGCGCGGGCTCGAGGTGCTGCTGTCGGCGGGCTACGACGACCGCGCCACCGCCCTGAAGCAGGCCGAGGCCATCAAGGCCGCGCTGGTGGCCCGCGGCGCCGACGGCACCGGGCTACGGCCGGTGCCGGCCCCCAAGAACAACCCCCTCGCGCTGATCGTCCGCGAGAAGGAGTGACCACCGGCGCCGGGTTTCCAGGGCGGGGCGCAGGCCCCGCCCCTCGCCGAGGGCGGTGCCCGACGACGAGCCTCCCCAACGCCTCGCCTCGCCTGGCTCGTGGGCTCCCTTCGCGAGCGTCCAGCGCCTGGTCAGCACCGTAGTTGAACTCCTCTCCGCGGCGCTGCACGAGAGGCGCGTTCTTTCGGGCGAGCACGCAGCGCCGCCGCCCCCGCTGTCCCCGGTCTGCACCAAGTCGGAGTTGCCGATGTCTACCGCCCGCGTCCCGTTCGTCTGCGGAAACTGGAAGCTGCACCACGGCGTCGCCGCGACGCGCGCGCAGATCACGGAGCTCGTCGCGGGCCTCGGCGCCCTTGGCGGCGCCGTCGACGTCGCCGTCGCCCCGGTGGCCACGTGCCTGTCCGTCGCCGTCGACGCCGCGCAGGGCCGGCTGCCCATCGCCGCGCAGAACGTCCACTTCGCCGAGAAGGGCGCGTTCACCGGCGAGTGGAGCGTGGCGCACCTGGCCGAGCTCGGCGTCCGCTACGTGATCGTCGGCCACTCCGAGCGCCGGGCGATGTTCGGCGACGACGACGCCGCCGTGGCGAAGAAGACCCGCGCCGCCCTCGACGGCGGGCTCTTGCCCATCGCCTGCGTCGGCGAGACGCTGGCCGAGCGCGAGGGCGGCGCCACCAAGGCCGTCGTCGGCAAGCAGGTCGAGGCCATCCTCGCCGTCGTCAAGCCCGACGAGGCCGTCCGCCTGACGCTGGCCTACGAGCCGGTGTGGGCCATCGGCACGGGCAAGAACGCGACCCCCGAGCAGGCGCAGGACGTCCACGCGTTCATCCGCGGGCTGCTGCACAAGCACCTGGGCGAGAAGGCCGCCGTCGTGCGCGTCCAGTACGGCGGCAGCGTCAAGCCCGACAACGCCGCGCAGCTGATGGCCCAGCCCGACGTCGACGGCGCCCTCGTCGGCGGCGCCAGCCTCGAGGCAAAGAGCCTGCTCGCCATCGCCGCCGCCTGCCGCCGCTGAGGACCCGGCCCCGGCGGGGCTCACGGCGCCATCGGCGGCACCGGCGGCAGGCCGGGCGCCCCGCCCGGGGCGCCGTGGCGGGCCCGCGCCCACTGCAGCAGCGCCACGACGACAGCGTCATCGACGGCGACGAAGTCGTCGTCGAACGCGCCGACGGCCCACAGGGTGTCGACGGGCAGGCCGCCGACGACGTCGGCGGCCGCGGCGCGCAGCGCCGCCATCATGTGGTGCGGCGCCACCGGCACGGCGAGCACGACGCGGGCAGGTCGTCGGGCGCGCACCGCACGCCGCGCCGCCAGCGCGGTGCCGCCGGTGGGCACGCCGTCATCGACGACCAAGGCCGTGGCGCCCGACAGCGGCAGCGGCGCCCCCGGCCGCCGCGAGAGCGCTCGACGGTGCGCGGGCTGGTGCGACCGCTGCCACTGCCGTGGGCGAACACGACCACCCCGCGCGACGGCGAGACCCGCGTCCACGTCGCCTGGAACTTCGCTCCGCCCCCGTGCCGGACGACGACGACGCGGCCTACGCGCTCGACGACGACCGCGACGACGACCGCGACGACGACCGCGGCGACGACGCGGCCCCCGACCGCGACGCAGACGGCGACGGCGGCGGTCCCGCCCCGGGTCCGGGCGGTGCGACGCCGCCGACCCCGCGGTGGCAGCGCCTGCGCGGCGCGGTGCCGCTGACCTCGCGGGCGCTCGCCGGGCTCGTGCTGGCGAACGGCTTCCGGCTAGCCCTGGCGCTGGTGCACGCGCTGCTGCTGCCGTTCTCCGTGTTCACCGGCGTCGATCCGTTCCTGCTGTCGCACTACGGCACGCGGCTGCCGTCGAGCATGATCGCCGTGTTCCTGCCGAACAGCAGCGACGCCGGCGCCTATCTGCAGGAGAACCGCCGGGCGGTGACCACCGCGCTGCTCGCCGTCGTCGCGCCGTGGACGGCGGCGCCGTGGAGCCTGCGGGGCGCGACGTGGCGGACGGGCCGCCCGGCGCAGGCGTTCTTCGCCGGCTCCCTGTGCGTGATGTGCGGCGCGCTGTTCGTGCGGCAGGCGTCGGCCCACGGCGGCCTCATCGAGGTCGCCGCCCACGATCGCAGCAGCCCGTTCGGCATCCTGCCGCAGGCGTGGGTGGCGTCACGCGTGCGCGTGTCGGTGGAGCAGCACGCCGCCGCGGTGTCCCACGTGCGCTTCGCCCCCCGGCGCGTGGCGGGCGCCGCCCCCACCGTCGTCGTGGTGGTGATTGGCGAGAGCGCCCGCCCCGACCGCTGGGGCCGGTACGATCCGTCGCGCTTGACGACAACGCGGCTGGACGAGACCCCCGGCCTCGTCGTCCTTCGCGACGTGCTGACCCCGGCGCCGCTGACGCCAGCGGCGGTGCCGCTGATGCTGACCCGCGGGCCCCTCGAGACCTTCAACGCGCTGCCGTCGCACAAGTCGGTGCTGTCGGCCGTCTCCGAGGCCGGCTACGCCACCGTCTGGTACTGGACCCAGCAGCGCGACCAGTGGACCGGCGCGGTCAACCTGTGCTCGAGGGAGGCGCAGGAGCGGCACTGCTTCGACCGTCGCCACGACGACGTCCTCGTGGGCGCGCTGGCCGAGCGGTCGGGGCGCCTGCGCGAAGACGACAGCGCCCTCGGCGCGCTGCACACGCAGGGCAGCCATTCACGTTCGCCGACCGCTACCCGCCCGAGGCGGCGGTGTTCGCCACGCACGGCGCGGGGCTGTCGGAGCGCGAGCGGCTGTTGGACGACCGCGACAACAGTGTGGCCTTCACCGACCGCGTGCTCGCCGACTGCAGCGACGGGCTCGCCGACCGCGGCGGCGACGCCCTGCTGCTGTACGTCCCCGACCACGGCGAGAACCGCGCGACGACGACCGCGCGCTGTTTGGTCACTTCCTCGGCAACGAGTGCGACCTGCGCATCGCGATGCTCCGGTGGGGCGGCGCCGGCTGCCCCGCCCCCCCCCCCCCCCCCGCTGGCGGCGGCCCGCGCCAACGCCCGTCGTCCGGTGAGCGCCGTCGCGGTGTTCGCGACGGTGCTGCAGGCCGCCGGCGTAGCCGTCGACGACGTCCCTGACGACGAGGGCGTGCTGTCGGCGCGCTTCGCCGCGCCGGCGCGCCGCACGCTGAAGGGCTGGGTCCCCGTCGACGCCGACGCCGTGGCGCCGCGCGCCTGCCGCAGCGACGCGCTGGTGGGCACCCCCACCGGCGCCGGGCGCCGGCGCGCCGACGAAGACGACCGGGGCCCGTAGACGACGACGTCGACGGTTTGCCATCGCGGCGGGCTTGTCTCTATCCTCGACAACCTTCGGGTTCGCCGGGGCCGCCGTCCGGCGGGTCGCCGGCCTGCCTGCCGTCATGGAGCAGCGATGACGCCGTGCGCCCGCCTGTGTTTCGTCGCCGCCGCGCTAATGCTGTGCGCGGCGCTGCCGCTCGCGGGGGTCGCCGCCTGCACCCTGCCCGCCGACGCCGCCTACGGCCGCGCCTGCGACGCCGACGTCGACTGCGGCGGCGACTACGTCTGCGAGCGCGCGGTCTGCGTGCCGTTCACCGGGTTCTTGTCCGGCGAGGGCGAGGGCGAGGGCGAGGGCGA
>VGSZ01000156.1 GCA_016874845.1 Deltaproteobacteria bacterium | reverse complement strand
CGAGTGACCTGAGTGCCCCGAGTGCCCCGAGTGCCCCGAGTGCCCCGGGTGCCCCGGGGCACTCGCGACGCCAGCGACACCGTTCTGGCGTCGGCTCGGTTTTTCTGGTCTGGTGATGGTGTGCTCGTCGTCGTCTTTCTGGCCGGCCTGTGGAGCGGCGCTCCGGCCTCGACTGCCGTGTCGGCCGCAGGCATGCCCCCCGACGACCGGGTGGGCCCGCTCGCCGAAGCCGCCGCCGCGGCGCGCGCCCGCTACAACGAAGGCGACTTCGACGGCGCGCTCGCCTCCGCCGACGTCGTCGACGCGACGTTTCGCGGCGCCGCCGCCTTTGCCGCCGACGAGCCCGCGTGGCTCGTCTGGTGCGACGCACGGATGACCCGGGCGATGAGCCTGCGTCGCCTCGGCCGCGACGCCGACGCCGACGCCACGCTGCTCGATCTGGTCGCGGTGCGGCCGTCCTATGCGCCCGACAAGGGGTTCGTGCCGCCAAAGGTCGTGGCGCGCTTCGAAGAGCTGCGCGACGGCCTGATCGCCGGACCGACGCGACCGCTGACCATTGTCATCGACGGCGGCGGCGGCGTCGTGCTCGACGGTCGCGCCCGCGACCCCGGCACCGTCGACGTGCTGCCCGGCACCCACTTCGTCGGCGTCAGCGGCGGCGGCGCCCCCCGCGGCGAGATCGTCTCGGTCACCGAGGCGCGCACGGTGCGCCTCGCCGGCGTCGCCGGCGCCCCCGTCGTGGCGGCCGTCGACGATCGCCCCGCGGGCGGCGACGGCTCAGCGGACGCCGCCGCCGTCGACGCCGGCCCGCCGTGGTTGTGGCTCGGCGTCGGCGCCGGGGCGCTGGCTGCCGTGGCCACCGCGGTGGTGGTGGCCGTCGTCGTGCAGGGTCGCGAGGACCCGGCGGGCAACCCCGGCGGCGTCACCGTCGCCGTCGATATGTCGAGGCTCGATCCACCATGACCCGCGTCCGCTGGCTCTTCCCCTGCATCGCGCTGCTTGGCGCCGCCTGCGGGCCCGAGGGGCCGGCGCTCGTCGTCTCGCTGCAGGTCTCCGAGGCGTCGGGGACCGACATCGACACCAGCAACATCCACGGGTTGCTGCTGCGCGTCGGCGACGAGCAGGTGCCGTTCAACGCGCAGCCGCAGCAGCAGTTCGAGATCGAGTTCGCCACGCCGCCCGAGGGCGCCACCGCGGTGGTGCTCTACGCGTGCGAGATCATCGCCGCGTGCCGGCCCGCCGAGGCGGCGTTCGTCGGCTGCTCGACGCCGGTCCTGCAAGCCAGCGCCACCCCGCAGCCGGTGTTCCTGTCGCTGTACCCGATGCCGCCGGAGGGTGAGCCGCCGCCGCCGGGCTGCGGCGGGCTGCTCTGACCCGCACTTGACCCGCACTTGACCCGCACTTGACCCGCACTTGACCCGCACTGGCCCGCATGAGCCCGGTCGGACTCCCGAGCACACGTGAGGTGGTCGACGACATGGCCGCGTGGCAATGGTTGGGGAACCAGGATTCGAACCTGGATAATTGGAATCAAAATCCAATGTCCTGCCGTTAGACGATTCCCCAGCAGTGACGTTCGTCTAGCCGTCGCCGTCGACGGGGGCAAGGGCCCACGCGGCGGGCGGCGGTCGACGAGCCGGCTTCAGGCGATGGGATCGCCGCCGTCGGCGTCGACGACGAAGCGGGCGACGTCGCGCCACAGGGCCTCGAACTGCGGCCGACGGAAGCCCGATCCCGAGATCAGCCAGTCGACGTGGGGCGGCTGGTGGGCGGGGTCGTCGAAGTGCCCTATGACGTCGTGGTGGTCGGCCTGCACGGCGCGGATCAAGCGCCCGTGGAACTGGCTGAGCGTGGGCACGATGCCGTCGCTGTCGGTCTCGACGGGGATGCCCCCCACGTGCTCGTGCAGCAGGCGGCTGGCGTCGACGGCACCGCTGGGCAGCGGGCCCGCGCGGAAGCGCGCCGTCGTGTTCCACAACGCGTGGAAGAGCGCATGGCTGCCCTGCGCGTAGGCGTGCAGGCCGAGCGACATCGCCCGCTGCACGGTGGGGCGCGCGGCCTTGGTGACGACGCAGCCGTAGCACACGCCGTCGCGGTCGTGCGTCTGCTGGTCAAAGTGGCGCGCGAACTCGGGGCTCAGCTCGTCGAGCAGGCCCTGATCGGCGGCGAGCTCGTGGAAGAACGCCTCGAGCACCGCGCGCTTCTCGTCAGAGAAGTCGCTGAGGATCTGCTCCTCGATCTGGTCGATGAGGTCCTTCTTCGCCCCCACCGCGCTGTCGACCAGGCTGAACAGGCCCGCGACCGCTGCGGCTGTGCCGATGGAGAGCGGTCCGAGGCGGATGGTCTTCACCGTCAGCGCGCCGAGCACCCGCAGCAGGTCCTTGCCGAAGGCGCTGCGGAACGTCCCCGCCAGCGGCGTGCCGCGGTGGGCGCCAGCGATGGACACGACGCTTTTCACACGCCGAACGACGTCATCGTCGACCTCGCGGGCGCGGTCGGGACAGACGAGCTGCCGGGCATCGAGCGCGCCTGTCGAGTGGCCGACAAGGTGGATCGGATCGTCGTCGCCGCCGGCGGTGGTGACGAGCACCTCACGCAGCTTCGCCGTGCGGCGGGCCAGCGTGCCGGCGGCGAGGGTGTCGACGCGGATGACCTGGAACGTGCGGCCGAGCGACGCCAGCTGCGACGTCAGCAGCTCTTCGACGTGGGCAAAGTAGCGGAGCTCGCCGAAGTTGGCGAAGCCGAAGAAGCCGGGGATGAGATAGACGCGGCTGACCACGAGGGCTCGTTTGGGGTTCCGTGGGGGCGTGAGGGCGGTGACGACGGCCGTCAGAGGTCGTCAGATGACGGGGTCGAACGCCTCGCCGCGGTCGCGCGAGCCGACCTTCACGACGGCGTCGTGCTCGACCACCGAGTACGGCGGAACGCTGCGCACCAGCCAGACGTTGCCGCCGACGACCGAATGGTGGCCGACGACGGTGTCGCCGCCGAGGATGGTGGCGCCGGCGTACAGCGTGACGTGGTCTTCGATGGTGGGGTGGCGCTTGTTGTCCTGCAGGCGCTTGCTCACCGACAGCGCCCCCAGCGACACACCCTGATAGATCTTCACGTGGTCGCCGATCGTCGTCGTCTCGCCGACGACGATGCCGGTGCCGTGGTCGATGTAGAAGTGGTGCCCGATGCGCGCGCCGGGGTGGATGTCGATGCCGGTCTGGCCGTGCACCAGCTCGCTCATCATTCGCGCGAGCAAGCGCACGCCGCGCGTCCAGAAGAAGTGCGCCACGCGGTGCACGAGCACCGCGCGCAGGCCCGGGTAGGCGAGGATGACCTCCTCGCGCGAGCGCACCGCTGGGTCGCCTTCAAGCAGCGCCTCCACGTCAAGGTGCAGCTCCTGCCGCAGCGCCGGCACATGGCCGAGCATCGCGGCGGTGAACGCGCGGGCGTCGCCGCGGACCTCGTCGTCGACGGCGCGCCGGCGCTCGTGGGCGAGGTCGAGCTCGGCCTGGCGGGTCACGGAGTCAAACAACGCGGCGACGCGGCTGCCGGTAACGTACTCGAGGTTCTCGTCGGTGAGCGTCTCGTCGCAGACGAAGCCGGGGAAGACGAGATCCTCGAGCGACGACAGGATGTGGGCCACCGCGCCACGCGCGGGCAGGTGCACGCCGTCGCGCAGGTTCGCGCCACCGGCGTCGCGGTAGCTGTGCACGATCGCCGTCGTCAGCTGCTGCAGCGTCTTCATCGCGCCGCCTTCACGAAGGACAGATCGGCGAAGTCGACGTCCACGATGCCCTTGCCCGCGAGCCACTCTCGGTTGAACAGGCGCGTCTGGTACCGGCCGGCGCCGTCGCACAGGATGGTCGCCACCGTGTGCCCCGGCCCAAGCCTGCGCGCGAGCTTGACGGCGCCGACGACGTTGAGCGCCGCGCTGCCGCCGACGAAGAGGCCGTCGTTCTTCAGCAGCCAGTAGACCATCGCCACCGCCTCGGCGTCGGAGCCGCGGAAGGCCCCATCGAGGCGGCCGTAGGCGAAGTTCGCGGTGATGCGGCGGATGCCGATCCCCTCGAGGAACGAACTGCCATCGGCGTCGAGGGTGCCCTTCATGACATGGGCGAACAGCGACGAGCCGTCGGCGTCGATGACGTGGCACTGCACGCGCGCGTCCTGCGCCTTCAGGAACCGCGAGGTGCCGCCGAGGGTGCCGCCGGTGCCCGCCGAGCAGACGAAGCCGTCGAGGCGCTCGCCGCACTGCCGCCAGAGCTCGGGGCCGGTGCCCTCTTCGTGGGCGCGGGCGTTGTCGAGGTTCTCGAACTGGTTCGCCCAGAACGCGCCCAGCGCCTCGGCCCGTCGTCGGGCCACGTGGTAGTAGTTGCCCTCATCGGCAAACGGCGCCGGCGGCACGAGCTCGACCTCGGCGCCGAGCGAGCGCAGCGTCGCCACCTTCTCTTCGCTTTGGTTGTCGGGCATCACGATCACGCAGCGGTAGCCGCGCGCGCGGCACATGAGCGCCAGCCCGATGCCGGTGTTGCCGGCGGTACCCTCGACGACCACGGCGCCGCTGCCGGGCACCAGCCGCCCGCTGCGCTCGGCGCCCTCGATCATGGCCTTTGCCGCGCGGTCTTTGACGCTGCCGCCGGGATTCAGGTGCTCGGCCTTGCCGAGGATGGTGCAGCCGGTCAGCGCGCTCAGTGAGGCGATGCGGATGAGGGGGGTGTCGCCGATGGCGCCGGCGAAGCCGTCCTTGACGTCGACATTCGGGAGCGGGGCGGAGGTGTCGTTCACCATGTCCGGTTGTTGTCGCGCCGCGTCGCGGTCCGCAAGCCGTGCCCGCGCCGGACCGGCCACGCTGCCCGCCCACGAAGCGCCACCTGCTCCCGAAAGGCGCGGCTGCTCCGGGATGGCGCAACCCGGCGCATCCGCTGAAACATCATCCTTTAAGGCACTTAGGAAGCCACGACCGCTGGCACGTTGCGTGGACTCTGGCCGGCGCGGGCAGCACGCGGGCAGGCCACGAACAGGAAGACGCGATGACGATGAAGGTGCGGTTCTATGGGGTGCGGGGTTCGATCGCGACGGCGGGCGCCGAGACCGCGCGCTACGGCGGCAACACGTCGTGCGTCGTCGTCGAGACCGGCGAAGCGCCGTTGATCTTCGACGCCGGCACCGGCCTGCGCAAGGTCGGCGCCGAGCTGGCGAAGACCATGGGGCCCGGCCACGTGAACGCCCACCTGTTCTTGAGCCACCTGCACTGGGACCACATCCAAGGGTTCCCGTTCTTCACGCCGGCGTTCGTGCCCGGCAACCAGGTCAGCGTGTGGGGCGTGCGGCCCGCCGAGGCCGACGCCGCCGACACCCGCGTCGTCGACGCCGTCGACGAAGAAGCCGACCCGCCGACGCTGCAGCTGAACCCCAGTGGCCGCGACCCCGATCCGAAGGACGGCGTGAAGGCCGCCCTCGCCGGACAGATGCGCGCGCCGAACTTCCCCGTCGGCCTGGAGGCCATGCGCGCCGACCTGAGGTTCTTCGACGTCCCCTACGGCGAGCGCATCCTGCTGTCGCCCTTCGTCACTGTCAGCCACATCGGCGTCGACCATCCGAACGGCTGCGTCGCCTGGCGCGTCGACTGCGGCGGACGCAGCGTCGTCTACGCCACCGATCTCGAGCTCGCCGAGGGCGAGGGCGGGCACGTCTTCGACGACCTGGTCGAGCTGGCCCGCGGCGCCGACCTGCTCATCTTCGACGCGATGTACACCCCCGAGGAGTACGAGGGCAAAGCAGGCATGTCGCGCAAGGGCTGGGGACACTCGACCTACGAGATGGGCGCCCGGGTCTGCGAGAAGGCCGGCGTCGCGTCGCTGGCGCTGTTCCACCACGACCCCGCCCACGACGACGCCTTCATGGACCAGCTCGGCGAGCGCGCCCGCGCCCGCTTCGCCCGCACGTTCGTCGCCCGCGAAGGCCAGGAGGTCGCGCTGTGAGGCCGGACAGGCGCCGCGGGGGCCACCGTCGGCGCCGCCTTCACACCGACCAGAGCGGCGACCGGCGCCTCCTCGGATCCGTCGCCGAGGTCGACGGACACCGCGGTGGCGCCGAGCACCAGCGCGACGCCGCCGGCGGCGAGGAGCCCGATGTCGATGCCCGACACGTCGCCGTCGGCGAAGGCGTTGTACAGCCCGACGCCGAGCACACCGGCCCCGAGCCCTGCCCCCGCGGCCCCGACGACGCCGATGGTGCCCCAGGGCGACGTACCGGTCGCCGGTGCCGCCGGCCTTCGGCCGCCGAGCTTGCGGGACTTCAGCGCCGCAGCCTCGGCGGACGGGTCGCCGTCGGTGTAGTGGTCAAGGGTCCAGGCCAGCAGGCTGTCGGCGAGGGTGTCGAGCAGCGCGAGCACCATGGCCCGGTCGGCGTCTCGGCCGAGGCGGCGGGCGAACGCCACCTCGGTGACGCCTTCCTTGACGTTGAACACCTTGACTTGCAGCTCGACGACGCCGCCGACGGCGGCGAGGCGCCCGAGGACGAGGCGGTCGACCTTCAGGTACTCCTCGATGCGCGCCAGGTCGTCGTCGCTGCCGCCGCCGACCAGCTGCGCGATGGCGGCGGCGTCGACGGAGGCGCGGGCCTCGGCCAGCGAGCGCAGCTCGAGCCTCGACTTCAGGCGGCCAAAGCGCGTCGTCAGCACGTCGCGGGCGGCGTCCTTGTCGATGGGGACTCCTTCGCCGACGGCGACGTCGGTCACGAGGAAGACCGGCCGCCCGACCTCGGGCGGCACGGTCTGCGCTCGCGCGATCGACGTCATGGTCGCGAGGGACGCGACGGCGGTCAGCCCGAGACGGACGAGCATGTGGCTAGCGTCGAACAATCGTCGGCCTCGATGCGACATCGGTACTCAAGATACGTCTGGGTAGACTGTTGCTCGACAAGAGTGGCGCACGTCGAGACACACGTCGAGTCAGTCTCGCCGCTCTCGGCGCAGGTGTCGATGCGCGCGCAGCCGTCGTCGCAGGCGCAGGCGGCGGCATCGAGGCAGTCGCCGGCGGCGGCGAGGCAGGCGTCGGCGAGCGTGGCCGTGGGCAGACCAGTCAGCGGATCGCACGACGCGGCCTCGCACGCCTCGAGGGAGCGGAAGCCGCACTCGACCTCGATGGCGCAGTTGGCGCTGCACACCGGCCGGTCGCCGAAGCAGCCAGCGGCCCCAAGCAACGACGCGAGCAGCGTCGCCGGCAACGACGCGCGCAGCGTCGCCGACAACGACGTCGGCGACGACGTGGTGCCCCTAGCGACGGTGCGCGATCGGCGTCTGGCCGGGGAGCAACACCGGCCCGGGAGCTGAGCAGCCATGGCGAACACCACCTTCGTGTCGGGCCTATACCACACCCCACCCGGCCCACCTGGGCGCGTCGGGTACGGAGACAGCGGCGACGTGACGCCTCGCCCCCGAATGGACGAGGATGTCGGCCCGTGCAGGGCGCTCGGGGCGCGGGCGCCCGGAAACGTCGAGCAGGGTGCTGAAAGACGTGTTGCGTTCTTCAGCGCGTTGCTGGGTGTTTCTCGCTCTCGTCGTGGACGGGGGTGAATTGGATCACGCAGGCTGCGAATGACACGCCAGTTGAGGTTTTTTTTCAGCGGCCTGCGAGGAGCACCAGGAGCAGCGCGCGATGGGCAACGCCAACCTTCCTACTGCGCCCATCGAGGCGGTCGCCCTCGCCGCGGCGCCGTTCCTCACGCGCGGCGTCGAGCTGGGCGAGCTGCTCGGCGCGCTCGTGGACGCGGTGGCGAAGCAGCTCGGCGCCGACAAGGGCACGCTGTACCTCGTCGACGGCGCCGCCGGCATGGTGACCTCGGTGGTGACCGACGTACCGGGGGGCATCCGTCTGGCCATCGGCCAGGGCATCGCCGGCGCCGTCGCCCGCGACGGCCACGTCGTCAACGTCGTCGACGCCGGCGCCGACTCGCGCTTCCACGCCACCGTCGACCAGCAGACCGGCTACCACACGCGCAGCGTGCTGGCGGCGCCGGTACGCGACTCGGCGGGCGAGGTGATCGGGGTGCTGCAGCTGCTGAACGCCCGGCAGGGCGCGTTCAGCGCTGACGACGAGGTCCGCGTCGTCCAGCTCGCCGGCCAGGCCGGCTCGGTGCTCGAGCGGACGAGCCTGCACGCCGAGCTGCGACAAAGATCGCCGTTGACGACGGAGCGGCCGGGGCTCGCGTTCCGTTTCAACCAGATCGTCGGGCAGAGCGAGCCGATGCGGACCGCCTACGCCGTCGTCGAGAAGGCCGCGCGCACCGATGCCACGGTGCTCATCACCGGCGAGAGCGGCACCGGCAAGGAGCTGTTCGCGCGGGCCATCCACATGAACTCGGCGCGGCGCCGCGCGCCCTTCGTCAAGGTCGACTGCACGACGCTGCCCGAGGCGCTCATCGAGAACGAGCTGTTCGGCCACGAGAAGGGCGCGTTCACCGGCGCCGACAAGACGACGCCAGGCAAGTGCGAAGTGGCCAGCGGCGGCACGCTGTTCATCGACGAGATCGGTGAACTGCCACTGAAGCTGCAGGGCAAGCTGCTGCGTGTGTTGCAGGACCGCGAGTTCGAGCGCGTCGGCGGCACGAAGACCATCACCGCCGACGTACGCGTCGTCTGCGCCACCCACCGCGACCTGGCAGCGATGGTCGACGCTGGGACGTTTCGCGAAGACCTGTATTACCGCATCCGGGTCGTGCCGCTACCGACGCCGCCGTTGCGCGACCGCGGCCACGCCGACCTGCTGCGGCTGCTCGAGCACTTCGTGTCGACGTTCGCCCGACGCCACGGGCGGCCGCAGGTGCGGATCAGCGACGCCGCCATCGCGCGGCTGAAGGCGTGGTCGTTCCCCGGCAACATCCGCGAGCTCGAGCACGTCATCGAGAGCGCCGTCGTCATGTGCGACGGCGACGTCATCGAGCCGCGCGATCTGGCCATCGCCGATCGCCGCAAGACGACGTCGTCGCTGCCCATGTCGTCGCTGCCGGTGGCGGTTTCGACACCGACACCGGCCCTGGGTATCCCGGCGCCGGCCCTCGGCGTGCTGACGCCGTTGCCAGGCGCGCCCATCGTTGGCGACCCGAACGTGCCGCTGGCCGTCGTCGAAAAAGAGCACGTGCGGCTGGTGCTCGAGGCGGTGAAGGGCAACCAGAGCGAGGCCGCGCGTAGGCTTGGCATCGGCCGCAACACGTTGGCCAGGAAGCTCGCCGGCGACCCCGAGCCCGAGTAGCGACACCGTGGACAAGGTACCTGACGCCGCGACGCCGCCGGGTGGCAGCGTCGCGGGGGACAACGAGGTCGTCGGGCGGGTGCGGATCAGCGCAGCCCAGCGCAGCGCAGCGCAGCGCAGCGCAGCCCAGCCCAGCCCAGCGCAGCGCAGCGCAGCGCAGCGCAGCGCAGCGCAGCCCAGCGCAGCGCAGCCCAGCCCAGCCCAGCCCAGCGCAGCCCAGCGCAGCCCAGCCCAGCCCAGCCCAGCGCAGCCCAGCGCAGCCCAGCGCAGCTCAGCGCAGCTCAGCTCAGCTCAGCAGCGTTTGCAGCTTCATGGCCAGCGACATGTCGCCCCGGACCTTGATCTTGCCCTGCATGAACGCGCTGGTCGGGTTCATCTTGCCCGTCGCGATAGCGACCCAGTCCTCGGCCTTTGCCACCGTGATCGTGCACTTGGCCTCGGCCTCTTTCTGCTCGATGTAGGGACCCTCGGGCTTCGTCAGGTCGGCGAACCACTTGCCGCCGCCTTCGCCGCCGATGTCGAACTGGTAGGTGCTGTTGATCTTCTTCGCCTTCTCGGCGGTGATGCGGGCGTTCATGTCCTCGAAAACCTTGGCGGTCGACATTGGAGTCCTCCAGTTGCGTCGACAGTGACGTCGACGGCGGCGCGATTGACACAAGAATCAAGCGTGGCGCGAACCTAGGAAGCGTCCCCGGGAGTGTCAAGCAGCCGCCAGACGGCTATGGATGCCTGCATGCTGCTGCGCGCCCTGCTCGTCGTCATCGTCGCCCTCCCGCTGCTCTCGACCTGCGAGCCGGTGACGCTGCCCCACGAGCTGCCCGGTCCCCCCGGCTGCGGCAGGCGCGACCCGAACCAGTCGGGCCCGTCGACGCTGTCGGTGGCGCAGAACACGACGGTGCGGAACATGGGGATGCCCGGCGCGCTCGAGGACAACGAGCGCGGTGGCAAGACCTGGCTGTACAGCCGGCAGGCCGGCAGCGTGTTCGGCGAATCGGCCACCATCGAGGCCTTCGTGTTCGACGCGCAGGGGCTGCTCGTCGCGCAGAAGACCGAGGTCCGCAAGCAGGTCGGCAAGTGAGTGGGGGCGCGGCGGCGGCGGCGACCGCGCGTCGGGGGGCGCAGCCTTGAACTACCTGGCCCACAGCCTGCCGTTCATCTTCGCCGACGATGAGCTCTCGGTCTGGCGCGTCGCCGGCACCGCCCTGCCCGACTGGCTCCGGGCCCTCGATCGCGCGGCGCGGCTGCGCCCCGACGTGCTCGAGCGCGCGCCCGTCGACGACCCGCGCCACCGCGCCCTGCAGGACGGCGCCCGGCGCCACCACGACGACGACGTGTGGTTCCACGCCCACGACGACTTCGAGACGCTCACCGCCGTCGTCACGCAGGACGCGCGGCAGCGCTTCCCCCACCTGAGGTCGAGCGCGCTGGCCCACGTCACCGTCGAGCTGCTCCTCGACGCCGCGCTGATGGAGACGCACCCTGACCTGCTCGAGCGGTTCTACGCCGCCGTCCATGCCGTCGACGAGACCGTCGTCGCGGGTTTCGTGCGCCGCACCACCGCGCGGCCGGTGCCCCACGCTGAGGTCTTCCTCGATCGCTTCCGGCGGGCGCGCTTCATCGCGGCCTACGCCACCGACGCCGGCGTGCTGTCGTGCCTCCGCGGGGTGTGGCTGCGCGCGGGCCTCGGCGCGGTCGACGACGGGTTCGTCGACGTGATCGCCCGGGCGCGCCCGCCGGCGCGCGCGCTCGCCACGACCCTGCGCTGGTAGGCTCGTCACCGATGCCGCGCTTCCTCGGGTTCGTCGCCGGGCCCTACTCGCTGGCCGCCCCGATCGGCGACGTCCGGCAGATCGTCGCCGTCGGAGCCGACGCGCACGCGGAGCCCGAGGACGCCAGGGCGCAGGCGACGACCTCACTGGCGACGCTGCTCGGCGCCGCGCCCCGCGGCGCGGCGCAGGCCGTGCTCGCCTTCGACCACGGCGACATCACCGTGCGTGTCTCGTGCTGCGCGCTGCGCGGCGTGCTCGACGCGGCGGCGCCCACGCCACTGCCGTCGACGGCGGCCCGCCGGCACACAGGGCTCGTGGTCGGCGCCATCGACGACGGCGACGGGCTGACGCTCGTCGTCGACGCCCGCGTGCTGGCGACGCTCGCCGCCGGGGGGGGCGGGCCATGAGCGGCGGGGTGCTCATCTTCGTCGCCGGCGGCGCGCGGCTCGGCGTGCCCCTGGCCGACGTCACCCGCGTGACGCTGCAGGGCCGCCTGACGCCGATCCCCTTTGGCCACCGTGCGCTGGCGGGCCTGATGCGCGGCGACGACGGCGCGCTGGTGCCGGTCTTCGACCTGCAGGCCCTGGGCGCCGGCGACGACGACGCGCGGCCCCGGCTGCACGTCGACGGCGCCACGGTGGCGGTGCTTGGCACCGAGCGCGGACCGGTGGGCCTGCGCCTCGACCGACTGCTCGGCACCGCCAACCGCTACGACGCACACGTCGCCCGCCCGGCGCACGGCGACGACGTCGACCAGGAGGCCGTCGAGGACGTCGTCGAGCGGCACCGCGTCGCGCTGTCGCCGGCGGTGCGCGCAACCCTCGGCGGCGCCGGCGTGCCGCGCGACGCGAGCGCCTCCGTGGGCACGGCGCCGTTCTTCTTCTTCTCGGCGGACGCGTTCGTCGCTGCGGTCAGCGTCGTCGGCGAAGGCGGCGTCAGAACTTCGGCTGGTGCACCTTCTTGAGCCTGACGCGCCCACCGATGTTGTCGGCGTCGCCCTTCTGCTTCTTTGCCTTCGGGTCCTTCTCG
>VGSZ01000155.1 GCA_016874845.1 Deltaproteobacteria bacterium | reverse complement strand
GCCATCGAGGAGCATCGTCGCGTCCTGCGCGCGGGCCACGTGCGGACGTCGTCGCTGAGGGCGCTGTACCGCGGGTGGACCCAGCAGCGCGCGCTGGATCGCTGCTACTGCGCCGTCGAGGCGCTGTCGTACCTGTCGGCGGCCGACGAGGCCGAAGAGTCCCTCTTCGTCGAGCACAAGAAGCGCCTGAAGAAGGACACCCGCGAGCAGCTGCAGCCGGGCGAGCTCACTTCGTGGGTCGCGCACCCCGCGCAGCGCAACGCGGCCCGTGACGTGCTGGCCGCGTGCGCCGCCGACCTCGGCCGTGTCTTCGCGGTCGAGCCCCCCGAAGTCATCGACACGCGCTTCGTGCTGAAGGCGAAGGCCGACGACCCGCTGCGCACGCTCGCCGACAACGTCGCCCACACCCTCGGCGTTGGTGGGTTCGAGGTCTGGCGCAGCCAGACGCGGCGCTCTGGCGTCGAGGTCTTCCCCGGTGCGACGCCCGTCATGCTCGTCGGCCTCGACGTCACGCGCACGCACCAGACCCGCGAGCAGCGGTTCCTGCTCGGGCGACGACTGATGGCGCTGCAGTCGGGGCAGTTGCTGCTGCGGCGGGGCTCTGGCTGGCTCGAGCCACGCGGGTTGGCCGTGCTCCTGTCGGCCATCGGGCGCTCGCAGGACAAGGCGTTCCCGCTGCTTGGCGACGTCGACGGCGCCGAGGTCGAGGCCTCGGCGAAGAAGGTCGGCGGCGCGCTGTCGCGGCGCACGCGGGCGCAGCTCGAGCAGCCGCTGCGGCAGCTGGCGACCACCGCGGCGGCCATCGACCTCGACGGCTACGTGCGGGCCGCGCCGCTGTCGGAGAACCGAGCGGGGCTGCTCCTGTGCGGGGCGCTCGACGTCGCCGTGCGTCTCGTCGCCCGCGACCACGGCGTCTCGCTGTCGGGCAGCGCCACGTCCCTGCTGCAGACCATCGAGGCGACGCCGGCGCTGCGCGACCTGTTCGCGTTCTCGCTGTCCGACGAGTTCTTCCAGGCGCGGCAGCACCTGAAGATCGCCATCGACAGCGAGCGGGTGGGTTGAAGACGAGCCGCCGACCTTCCCCGACCGGGATCCCGCGGAGCGGGCAGTGACGGCGCCGGAGCGCCGTATCCGGCACAGGCGACGCCGCGCCCTTTGCGGTCTGGCTCGTTCCGTCAGCTGACGACGCGTCCCTGGTGCTGTCCTGAAGGATCCCCTCAGAATTTTGCATCCCACAGGGGCGTCTGAGGTGCATGCCTAAACCCTGTCGACTCCCGTCTCGCCGCCGTCGCCCGTCACTGGTGGAAATCCGCCGCGCTCGTCGCAGCGCGCAGAGGATGCGACGGATGGTGGATTCGATCTTTGAGGACGAACACAGTCAGCGACTCGACGCGCTGGCGAACTACTCCGCGGCGACGATGCGCGCGATGCGGGTGGGTGTGGCCGCGATCGGCGCCGCCCACGCCGAAACCGCCGAGATCAAGCCGAAGCACGGGCTCAAGCAGTTCCACCGCTTTCTGAGCAACAAGGGTCTCGACGTCGAGTAACTGCGACCTGCGTGGGTGCGTTTCGTTCTCGGGGGACGGCCCGAGGTGCTGCTCGCGCTCGACTGGACGGAGTTCGACGCCGACGACCATGCGACGCTGTGCATGTACGTGGTGACGACGCATGGGCGTGCGACGCCGCTGGCGTGGAAGACGTACAAGAAGTCAGAGCTTCGCGATCATCGGACCGCAGCGGAGTACGCGCTCATCGAAGCGGTCCATGCCGCGAGCCCCGAGCACATCAACGTGACCGTGCTCGCCGACCGCGGCTTCGGAAATCAGGTTCTCTACGACGTGCTCGACGTGCTCGGATGGAAATACGTCATCCGCTTTCGCGGCGGCGTGCTCGTCGAACACGACGGCGAGCAGAAACCGGCGGCGGCGTGGCTCGGTGCCGGCGGTCGTGCGCGCAAACTCATCGGTGCCCGCGTCACGGCGGATCGCACTTCCGTCGGCGCCGTCGTGGCGGTGAAGGGCAAGGCGATGAAGGACGCCTGGTTCCTCGCGACGAATCGCGAGGACATGACCGCGAGCGAGCTGGTGAAGCTGTACGGTCGACGCTTCACGATCGAGGAGACCCTCCGTGATGAGGCGGATCTGCGTTTCGGCATGGGTCTGCATGCGACGCGCATCCGCGACGCCGACCGCCGTGATCGATTGCTGATGCTGCTGGCAATCGCGATCGCATTCCTGACGCTGATCGGCGCGGCGTCGGAGCGCTCCGGAACGGATGCGTGGCTTCGTGCCAATACGGTCAAGCGCCGAACACATCCGCTCTTTCGACAGGGCTCATATTGGTACGGTTGCCTGCCCACGATGCGCGCCGATTGGTTCCGAAAGCTGATGTCGGCGCGCGTCGCCGAGCGCGACGACCACAGGGAGCTGACGGAGATGCTCGGGAAAATCTGAGGGGATTCGTCAGGGTGCTGTCTGGATCGGCTGTCAGCCAACGACGCGGCCTTTGCCGTCGGCCTTGGCCTGGGCGAGCCGCTGGCGTCCGAGCCCGAGCAATGACTCGGCGGCCGAGTGGAAGCGATCGGCGACCTCACCCGAACGTGAAGACTCGACCAGCGAAAACTCGCTCGTCGTGTGGGACGCGAACGGTTGCTGTAACGAGTGCTGGAACGTGTTCGAGGCGGCGCTGTCGGCGGCGGCGTCGGCGAGGGGGCGCAGGCCCGGTGAGGTCTCGCTCTCGGGGTCGGCCACGGGCACCTCGTCCATCGACGCGACGCCGACGCTCAGGGTCACGGGGATCTGGACGTCGTCGAAGCCGAACGCGGTCTCGCCGATGATCCGCAGCATCCGCTGCGCGAACTGCACGGCGCCGTCCTTGGCGATCTCGGGAGTCAGCAGCGCAAACTCGCCGCCGCCGGTGCGGGCGAGGATGTCCTCGCGTCGCACCCGCCGACCCAGACGCTTGCCGAGCTGCGCGAGGATCGCGTCGCCGGCCAGGTGACCGTACTCTTCGTTGATGCGCGAGAAGCCGTCGATATCGAACATCAGCACCGACAGCGGTCGACGGTAGCGCGCCGACCGGCTCACCTCGCGCACCATCGACTCGCGCAGCGCGCGCGCGTTGAAGCACCGTGTGAGGCCATCGATGGTCGTCAGCCGGTGGATCTCTTCGTGGTAGGCGACCTCGATGTTGTCGGTGGAAAGGTACTTCAAGATCGAGCGCCCGACCTTGATGAGATCACCGTGGGCGAGCGCGCGCTCCTGCACCGGCTCGTCGTTGACGTAGGTGCCGTTGGTGCTGCTCAGATCGTTCAGCAGCACGCCCGTGTCGGTGAGCACGACCCGTGCGTGCCGGCGCGACACGCTCTCGTGGTCAATCTGCAGCGTGGCCTGTGACGATCGGCCGATGATGACCTCGCCCGGTTTCAGCACGAACTTGCTACCGAGGTCCTGGCCGTAGATGACGACGAGACAAGCGTCGGCCTTCGGGCGCCGGTCGCCGATCTTGCTGATTACGGTGACGACGGTCTTGCGACGAACGTTCACCAGCGTCTCCTCGATTCCGACCAGCGGCCGACCCCCGAGTGGAGGCCCACGCTAGCAGCGGTTGACGCCGTGATGCAATGAACCTTCCAGCCGGATGGCAGGAGAGGACGATCGCGCCATCGGTCGACGACGACGAGCACGACGATCGGGCGCGGAGCGCGGGTCAGCCGTTCAGGCCCGGGGGCACCGGCAGGGCCACCGGGTGGCACTCGCCGCGCGACGCCAGCGCGAAGCCAATCATCTTGTAGAGCAGGCGGGCGCCGACGTTGGCGTCCCAGCTGTCGCCGAGGGCGTCGCCGTCGCTGTCGGCGGGCGGCGCCACCTCGACCAGATCGAGGCCTACGACCCGCTTGCCCGCGGCGACGACTGCGGCCAGCACGGCGACGATCTCATCCCACGAGAGCCCGCCAGGCACCGGCGTGCCCGTCGACGGACACAGCGCCGGCTCGAGGCCGTCGATGTCGAACGACAGGTAGACGTCGTCCGGGAGCGCGGCGGCGATGGCCTGCGCCTGACGCAGGAACCCGCCCGACAGGCGCGCCCGGCGCAGCTGCACGTCGAACCACGTCGTCACCCGCCCTTCGCTCCCGCGGACGGCGTCGAGCTCGCCGTCGGAGAAGTCGCGGATCCCCACCTGCACGAGGCGCACGCCGGGAACGCGGTCGAGGACGTTCTTCATGATGCTGGCGTGCGACCAGCGGAAGCCCTCGTAGGCGTCGCGCAGATCGCAATGGGCGTCGAGGTGCAGCACGCCCAGCGGTCGCCCCTGCAGGTGGGCGGCGCACGCGGCGATGGCGCCGAACGGCACCGAGTGGTCGCCTCCGACGACGACGGGCAGCTTGCCGGCGGCGAGCAGCGCGCCGACCCGCTGCTGCACGTGGGCGTTGACGCGCTCGCCGGCGGCTTCGACGACGGCAAGGTCGGCGTCGCTCGGGGCGCGCCCCTCGACCTGGGCGTCGATGGCCGCCGACGCCGACGCGCGCGCGCTGTCCGCCAGCGGCGGAAGCCACGCCGGGACGTCCTCCATCGCGATGCCGCGCTCGTAGGGGCGGCCGACGTCGCCGTCGAAGAGATCGACCTGCCGGCTCGCCTGCAGGATGGCCTCGGGGCCGCGCGCGGTCCCGGTTCGGAAGCTCACCGTGGCCTCGAACGGCACGGGGACGACGACGACGTGCGCGTCTTCGGCGGTGTGGGGCAGGCCGTACAGGCCGGCGTCGGCGGCAGCGGGGGCGTCGGGATCGAAGGTCATGCCGCTGCATGCCCGGCGCGTTCGTCGACGACAAGCCGGACCGGCGCACCTTGCGGGCGCGCGGCCGGCGCGCCGTGCCGCCTTGGATCGTCGGGGGCGAAAACGCGCCGAGCCTGCTAAGCCCGTCGTCGCGATGACGCAGACGGCGGAAGAGATCCCGGTCGGCATGGCCGGCTTCTGGCATGACGACGACCTCTGGCAGGTGATCTGGCCGGCGGCGGTCTTCCTTGCTGTCGTCGTTCACGTCGGCGCGTTCTTCGCGGCCTCCGCCCAGCCGGCGAAGGAGCGGCCGCCGCCGATCACGATGGCGATCTCGCTGCCGCCGCCGCCGCCCCCGAGAAGAAGAGGGTCGAGCAGAAGCCGCCCGCCGAGGCGCCCCCCGCGCCGGCGGCGCCGCCGTCGCCGGAGCCGACGCCTCCCGATGCGCCCCCGCCGCTCGCCACCGCCGAGCCCATCAACCTCGGACCCTCGACAGGCCAAGGCGTCGCCGTCGCCGTCGGCACCCCCGACGGCGTCGCCGGCGCGCCGCCGGTGTCGTCATCGGGCCCCCCCGCCGAGACGAACCGCGGCATGGCCGGCCCGCCCACCGAGGCCTGGGATCCCAACGGCTACAGGAACGGGGCCTGGGACCAGATGAACAAGGCGAAGCGCTACCCGCGCAAGGCGCAGGTCCTCGGCCTCGAAGGCAAGTGCGTCGTCAAGGTGATGCTGAACCACGACGGCACGCTGGCCGCCAAGCCGACGGTCGTCGGCAAGGGCACCGGCCACCCACCGCTCGACGAGGAGTGCGTCGCGATGGCGGAGCGCGTGACGTTCCCGCGGATCCCCGTGCATGTCGAGGCGCCGGTGACCTTCCGCTTCCCCATCGAGTTTCATCTCGAGAACCGCTGAACGCTGTCGACGCTGGCCGCCGTCGTCCGTCTCACGGGGCAGGAAGCAACAGGACCGCCGGGCTCTCGCCGGCGAGCACCCCGGCGAGGAGCTGGTCGACCGACACTCCGCAGCCGAGGAGCGCCATGGCCTGCAGCCCGGCCAGCCGAGCATCGTTCACCACGACCGGGACGCTGATCCCGGCCTCCACGTGCGCGACCCGCCCCAACGGCCACCGCAGAGAGAGCCCGCCCGACGCCCCCGCCACCACCGCCGCAGCGTCGCCGCCGAGCACCACGCCGATGAGGCCGCCGACGTGGGCGGTCGCGCGGACTGCGGCGTCGTCGAACGCGTACGACAGTGCCGGGCCGCCGCCGACGAACGCCAGCGGCGCGGTCAGTACGTCACCCCCCCCGAAGCCCAGCGCCAGGCCCTGCAACCGGGCGCCGAAGCCGAGCCAGCGCGTCGCTGGCTCGACGGCGAGCAGCGCCGCACCGCCGTGGGCGCGGTCGTCGACGGCGACGTCGACGACGCGAAAGGCGTAGCCGGCGGCCAGGGTGACATCGAGGAGGCCGGGGACGTCGGCGCGGGGCGCCGCGGTGTCCGGCGGAGTCGACCGTCCGGGGGCGGCGGGGCACAGGGCGAGCCCAGCGACCAGCCCCGGGGCGACCAGCGCGCGTTGACGCATCGTCGACCGCGCCCTATGCGCGGCCGGTCTGAAAGTGTGTGCGTCGCGGCGTGACCCGACGCGTGGAGCGACTGCGATGGCCAAGAAGATCAAACCCCCGCGTGACCCCAGGGCCGAGAAGGCCGAGCGCAAGGCCGAGAAGGCCGCCGCGCAGAAGGAGGCGCAGGACCAGCGGGCCGAAGCCGAGAACGAGGCGAAGACCGCCGAAGAAGAGGCCGCCGCCGCCGCCGCCGCGCGGGACGAGTTCCAGGCCCGCGGCGTCGAGCTCGCCGACCACGTGCACGACCACCCTGGCAAGGTGCTTGCCATCCTCGGCTCCGTGGTGCTCGGTGGACTCCTGTTCGGCGTCTACACCGTCGTCGACAAGAGCGACAACACCAAGGCCAGCGCCGCCTACGCCGCCGCGATCCAAGTATGGGAGGCCCCCGTCGGCGACGGCGCAGCCGAGAAGGCGAAGGACGGTAAACCGTCGTTCAAGGACGCCGACGAGCGCGCCCGGGCCGCGAAGGACCAGTTCGTGGCCGTTGCGCAGGAGCACCGTGGCACCGGCGCCGGCGCGCTGGCCTGGCTGTCGGCGGGCCACGCGGCGCTGAAGGACAACGACTTCGACACGGCGCTGCGCGCCTTCGACTCCTTCCTGTTCGCCGCCAAGGACGACGATCCGTTGCGCTTCGCCGGCTACGCCGGGCTCGCGGCCGGCCGCGAAGGGAAGGGCGACGACAAGGGCGCCATCGAGGCGTTCGAGAAGCTCATCCTCCTCGTCGACAAGGTGGGCGAGGATGACGCGCTGCTGCAGCTCGGCCGCCTGTACGACAAGACCGGCGACGTCGAGACCGCGCGCAAGCGCCTGGAGCGCCTGAAGTCCGACCACGCCGACAGCGCGCTGGTCGGTCGCGCCGACGAGCTCCTTGGCACCCTCGGCACGCGGGCCGCGGCGCCCGCTCCGGCGGCGCCCGGCGCGCCGGCCGCCCCGGCTGCGTCGGCAGGCCCGGCAGGCAGCGAAGGGAAGTGATGCTCGGCGCCGCGCTTGCCGTCGTCGTCGGGGCGGCGCCGTTCGTCGGTGCGACGCCCGAGGCTCGGCAGGTCTTTGGCCTCGTGTGGTCGACGCCCATCGTCGAGTCGTCGCCGTGCATCCTGTCCGTCGTGTTGCCGCCGTCGGAGCAGGAGCATTGCGCCGGCTGGACCCGCCGCGAGACGGCGGGGCCGGCGTTCCACGCGCGGCTCGGCGTCGTCGTGGTGGGCGGCGGCGACCGTAAGCTGCGCGGGCTCGATGGTCACGACGGGCACGCGCTGTGGGAGCGCCCGACGCCTGGCGCCGTCGTGTCGCGCCCGGTGCTCGTCGACGCCGCCGCCTACGTCGCCACCGACGACGGCCGGGTCTTGAAGGTCGACGTGTCCTCGGGGCGCGTGCGTTGGGAGACCCCGGTGGACGCCGAGATCACCGAGCCCGTCGTCGTCCAAGACGGTGCGGTCTTCGTCGTCACCGGCGGCGACTCGACCTTCGCGCTGTCGGCTGTGACCGGTGAAGCGCTGTGGGTCCACAAGCACGCGCTGCCGCGTGGCATCACCCTGCGCGGGCGCGCGCTGCCACTGCCAGTCGACGTCGCGCTCGGTGACACCGTCAGTCGGCGGCTCTATGTCGGCCACGCCGACGGGCGCATTTCGGTGCTCGACCGCGAGACCGGCGCGCGCCTCGAAGAGCTCGATCTTTCACGCGGCGACGCCTTCGGTGACATCGACGCCGATCCGCTGTGGCATCGTGTCGACGGCGCCAGCCGCGTGATCGTCGCGTCGCACACCCGCGGCCTCTTTGCCCTCGACCCGCGCACCCACGCCGAGACCTGGCGCAACGCCGAGCCGGGAATCGTGCGGCTGGCCAACGGCGGCGCACCGATGATCGTTGCCGCCGGCGCCGGCAAGGTGCTCGGCCTCGATGCGCGCACCGGCCAGACGCGGTGGCGCTTCACGTTCAAGAAGGGCGCGCCGACGCGGTTGGTGGTGCAGGGCGGGCGCGTGCACGTCGGCTCCGACCGCGGCGCGCTGTACGTGCTCGACCTTTTCTCGGGGCGGCCTCTGCAGTACGCCGGCAGCGGCCTCGGCGTCGCCGCTGACGTCGAGGTCGAGGGTGACATGTTGTTCTACACGTCGACCAGCGGCGCGGTGACGGCGCTGTCGAGCGCGTGGCGCGGCCCCGCGCACGCGGTCCGCACGCGGGCTGACCGCGCCCGGCGCTGAGGTCGCGCCGCCCTCTTTCTGCCTTCCTTCCTGTTCCTTGTCGTGTGGCACCCGCGGACGACCCGATGACGAAGCCGAAGAACATCCGCGTCGTCGCCGCGCTGATCCGCAAGGGTGGGCAGGTGCTGCTGACCCAGCGCAAGCCGGGTCGGCATCTGGGTCTGTCGTGGGAGTTCCCCGGCGGCAAGGTCGAGGCCGGCGAGACCGACGAGGTTGCGCTGGAGCGTGAGCTGCGCGAGGAGCTGGGCGTCGACGTCGTCGTTGGCACGCGCTGCTTCGAGACGCGCCACAACTACGGCACGCGCGAGATGCACCTGCTGGTGTACCGCTGCCGCATCGTCGCCGGAGAGCCGCGCGCCCTCGATGTCAACGCCGTCGAGTGGGTGGCCGAGCACAAGATCACCGACCGGCAGTTCCTGCCGGCCGACCTGCCGCTGGTGCACGGCATCGCCCACGGCCTCGTCTCGGAAGACTGACACGGTGCAGTACGCCCGCGACGTCGATGGCGGCGCGCGTCTGCCCGTCCACCGCGAAGTCGAAGTCGTCGCCGCAGGGCGTCTCGGTCAAGGACGGCGTCGTCGTCGTGCGGGTGTCGGCGCCGCTTGAGGACAGGAAGGCCAACGCCCGCGTCGTCAAGGTCGTCGCTGCCCACCTGTCGGTGGCACGGTCGCGCGTGTCGCTCGTGCGTGGCGAGGTGGCCCGGCACAAGGAGCTGTTCGTGGCTGGCCTGAGCGCCGCCGCCGTCGACGAAGCCCTCGCGAAGGGGTAGCTGCGCGGGCATGTCCAAGCCCGCCCGCGTCCTCGTCACCCCCGCGCTGCCCTACGCCAACGGCGCCATCCACCTCGGCCATCTCGTCGAGCACATCCAGGTGAATACCTACGTGCGCGCCCTGCGCATGGCCGGTGACGACGTGCTCTACGTCTGCGGCGCCGACAGCCACGGCGCGCCCATCGAGATCGCGGCGAAGAAGCAGCAGGTGGCGCCCGAGGTCTACGTCGAGCAGGTGCGGGCGCAGCAGGAGGCGACGTTCGCCCGCTTCCACGTCGCCTTCGACGGCGGCTACGGCAGCACCCATACGCCCGAGAACGAGCGCCACGCCGGCCGCTTCTACGCCGCGCTGAAGGCCGCCGGCCACGTGGTGACGAAGGAGGTCGAACAGCTGCAGGACCCCACCGACGGGCGCTTCCTTGCCGACCGCTTCGTCAAGGGAACGTGCCCCAGGTGCGGCGCCGCCGACCAGTACGGCGACGCCTGCGAGAACTGCAACACGACCTACCGCCCCACCGACCTGGTCAAGCCGTACTCGGTGATCACCGGGGCCACGCCGGTGCTCGGCAAGAGCACCCACTACATGCTTACGCTGGGTGCCTACGGTGAGCGGCTGCAAAGCTATCTGGGCGATGCGACGGTGCTGCACCCATCGCTTCGAAACTTCCTCGACAAGTGGTTCGCCGACGGGCTGAAGGATTGGGACATCTCGCGCGATGGCCCCTACTTCGGGTTCAAGATCCCCGGCGAAGACAACAAGTATTTCTATGTCTGGCTGGACGCGCCCATCGGCTACGTCTCGCTGTCGGAGCGCGCGCTGGCGACGCGTGGCGATGCCTCGTCGTCGTGGGAGTCGTGGTGGCGTGACCCGTCGGTGCGCGTCGAGCACTTCATCGGCAAGGACATCCTGTACTTCCACACGCTGTTCTGGCCGGCGATGTTGATGGCGACGGGAGACACCCTGCCGCGCGCCATCCACGTGCACGGAATGCTCACTGTCGACGGCGTGAAGATGTCGAAGTCACGCGGCACGTTCCTGAACGCCGACGACTTTGCCGCCGTCTGCGAGCCGCAGGCGCTGCGCTACTACTTCGCCGCCAAGATGTCGGCGGAGCCGCAGGACATCGACCTGTCCTTCGTCGACTTCACGAACCGTGTGAACGCCGACCTCGTGAACAACGTCGTCAACCTCGTCTCGCGCACCGTGCCGATGCTGCACCGCAGCTTCGACAGCAAGCCTGTCACGATGCCCGACGACCTGACGGGGCTGGTCACCGAGGCACAGGATCTCGCGCCGCGCGTGCTGGCGCACTACCGCGCGCTCGACACTGCCGCCGTCATCCGCGAGGTCACGGCGCTCGGCAGCAAGGCCAACAAGCTCTTGCAGGACACGGCGCCGTGGGACCTCTTGAGGACCGACGCGCCGCGCGCCCACGCGGTGCTGACGACGGCGCTGTTCGTCGGCAAGACGTGTCTGGCGTTGTTGAAGCCAGTGCTGCCCGACGTGGCGGCGAAGCTGGCGGGCATCCTCGGCGTCGCGCCCTTCACGTTCGAGAACGCCGCTGATCCGCTGGTCGTCGGCCGCGCGATCAACCCCTACGAGCGGCTGTTCGAGCGCCTTGACCTGAAGGCCCTGCAGGGGCTCATCAAGCCCGTCGACGCGCCGGCGCCCACGACGAATGCGGTGACGAGCGCGGCGCCGAAGGCCGACAAGAGCGACGCGAAGAAGGCTGAGGCGAAGAAGAAGGTCGAGCCACTGCCGCCGCCGGCCGAGATCACGTTCGATGACTTCGCCAAGGTCGACCTGCGCGCGGCGAAGATCATGCAGGCGAACGCTGTCGAAGGCAGCGACAAGCTCATCCACGTCAAGGCCGACGTCGGCGCGCTGGGTGTCCGCGAGATCTTCACCGGCCTGCGGCCGCACGTGCAGCCAGAGCAGCTGCAGGGGCGAATCGTCGTCGTCTGCGCCAACCTCGCGCCGCGCAAGATGGCGAAGTTCGGCACGAGCCACGGCATGATCCTCGCCGCCGGCGAGCCGCCGTGCCCGCTGTTCGTCGACGCCGCGAAGCCCGGCGACCGCGTCAGCTGACGAACTGGCTCGACCCGCGCGCCGCGCGCTCGTGAGCGCCCTCATCCGCGCGCCTTCGGCGCGCCCTCTCCCGCGCCCGCGGCGCGCCCTCTCCCGCGCCCGCGGCGCGCCCTCTCCCAATTCTGCAATTCTGGGAGAGGGCTGCACGGAGCCGCTCGCTCGCGCGCCGGGTCGGGCGTCGTCGAGGTCGTCAGCGTCCTTAGTCCTCGCCGCGCGCGGCCGCGGCGTCGCCGTGCGGGCGCAGCAGCGCGAGCGCCTTGTCGCCATGGCCAGCGTCGAGCGCCGCGAGGGCGTCGACCAGCGGCTTGCGCGCCGCCGGCGGTCCCCCGGCGAGCGCCGCCCCCTCGATGAGCAGCCGCAGTTCGTCGGCGACGTCGTCGAGAGGTTCGCCGGCGACCAGGCGCTCGATCAGCGCGGCGATCCGCGCCGCGAAGAATGCGAGCCCCGACGATCCGGGCGACGACGGCGTCGAAGCCTCCTTCTTCGGTGACGGCCGATCCGAAGGCGATGCATCGGCTTCGTCACGCGCCGGCCCGTCGCCGAAGACCTGGCCGACGACGCGCGCGAGCCCGCCGAGGATGCCGCTCGTCGATGACGGCGGCGGCGCGGACGGCGGCGCCAGCGCCGCGCTGC
>VGSZ01000154.1 GCA_016874845.1 Deltaproteobacteria bacterium | reverse complement strand
GGCGTGGATCAGCGTCGTCGACGGCCCGAGGGCGCCGCAGCGCTCGAGCAGCGCGATGGGCGAGCAGCCGTGCTCGGCGGCGCACTCGTCGAGCTCGCGTCGCTGCTCGCAGGCGTGCACGTGCAATGGCAGGCGCTCGGTGCGGGCCCACGCGGCGACGGCGTGGATCCAGTCGGCGGGGCAGGCGCGCACCGAGTGCAGCGCAACACCGACGCCAACCCCGTCGCCGGCCAGCGCGCGCGACCCGTCAGCGTGGCGCAGGAAATCGTCGATGGTGGCGAAGACGAACCGGCGTTGCCCGTCGTGGGCAGGGCGGCCGAAGCCGGCGCGGGCGTAGGCCGTCGTCAGCAGCACGAGGTGCATGCCCACCGCGCGGGCGGCGCGCGCCAGCGCGCGGGACATGACGAGGCGGTCGCCGTCGGCATCGGCATGGACGTAATGGAACTCGCCGACAGCGACGAAGCCGGCCCGCACCATGTCGAGGTACGCCCAGGTCGCCAGTGCCTCCATGTCGACGGGCGAGATCGCGTTGGCATCGGCGTACATGGCCTCGCGCCAGGCCCAGAAGTCGTCGTTGGGGTTCGTCGCCGAGCGGCGCTCGACCCGGCCGCGCAGCGCGCGCTGGAAAGCGTGGCTGTGGGCGTTGACGAACCCCGGCAGCCGCAGGCGGTCGGCGGTGCCCAGGGCGCCGTCGCGGACGTTGCCGTGGTCGTCGACGACCGCGACCGTCGCGGACCGGGCGGGCGGCGTGTCTGCGGTGGTCATGGGGCTCAGCGGGCCTGGGCGGCGGCGCCGCGTCGACGGTTCGCGCGGGCGATCACCTTGCCGAGGTTGTTGCGGTAGTGCGCGTTGCCGGGGTCGATGGCGATCGCGCGCTCGATCTCTGAGGCGGCGCGGTCGAACTCTCGCTTACGCATCGCGAGGATCACGCCGATGCGGTTGTGAAAGGACGCCGCATGGGCCTCGGGCGCGAGCTGGCGACCGCGCTCGAGCGCGTCGAGGGCGCCGTCGACGTCACCGTCGTCTTCGAGGTCCTGCGCCTCCTCGTACAGGACGACATATTCGGGGCGCGCCTGCGCGTGCGCCTGCGCGTGCGCGTGCGCCTGCGACTGCGCCTCGGCGCGGGGCCGATCCTCCCACTCCTCGAGCACCTGCTGGTATTCGCGCTCGGAGGGGTCGTAGATCGTCGCGAGCTTCACGTTCATCCGCGCCGCGCCGAGCTTGCCCGCCGCGTGCTCGCTGAGCGCCTGCTCGAACAGCTGTCGCGCCTTGCGCCGCATGTCCTCGGTCGGTGGCCGCCGCGGTCGGCTGCCTGGCTGTTCGAGGATGGGCGCGGCGATGGGCACCGACGCGACGGGCGCCCGGCGCACGAGGGACTCAAGGCTCTTGGGACGCGCCGGCAGGTTCTGCGTCGCGTCCGGGTCGACCATGAAGTCGTCGTCGTCGTAGACGACAGGGTCGGCGGCGCGGGGCCGCACGGCCGGCGCTACTCGCGCGGCGGGGCGGATGACGAGAGCCGAGTCGAGCGACTCCGCGGAGTTCACTGAGCCCGGCGCCGACGGCGGTAACGAGGGCGGCCCCGTCAGCTCGACGTTGAGCCCGGGGGGCACCGGTGGCGGCACGAGGAGCGGCGCTCCCCGGCGCACGCTGCCCGTGGACAGCTGGCTCAACCCCGCCCCCTCGGTGTGCTCGCCGAACTCGTCGCCGTCGCCGAAGAGATCCTGATCGGCCACCGGCCGCACCGGCACGCGGCCGCCGGGTGACAGGGGTGGCGAGGGGGACAGGGTCAGGGGCAGCGGGGCATCGGCGATGGCGCGGGGCCCCACCCGCGGGGCGGCGCGCACGGCGGCGCTGGCGGCGTCGTTGCCGGGGACGGGGCGGGCGATGGGCGCGGCTACCGCCGCCGTGGCGGCGGCGTCGAACCCGCCGGATCCGTCGCGCACGTGGGCGTGGCGCGGCGGCCCGCCCCGGCCCTCAACGCTACCGGGCCGCCGCGCCATCTCGACCCCGGCGGCGGTCGGCTCAAACTCGTCGTCGTCGTCCTCCAGCAGCTGCGACAACGAGGTCGACAGCTCACGGCGGGCGAAGGCGCTGGTGCCCGCTGGCGGCTGCGCCGCCGGCAGCGACGGCGACGAGGCGACCTCATCGTTCCACACGTTGCCGGTCATCGCCGCGCGCTCGGCGTCGTTCAGGGACTCGGAGCCGTCGACGCTGGACGGCAGGGCCGCCGGCGCCGCCGTCGCGGCGCGCGCCAAGGCGGCGAGGCCCGACTCCTCGGGGGCTTTGACGCCAGGGCTGAGCGGGCGCGGAGCGACCCGGCTGTCGGCGATGTCCTCGACGACCGGGGCGTTTAACGCGTCGAGGCCCGACAGCATCGATCGCCCGGCGCCGAACACCCCGGTTGCCGGCCGACGGGGCGGGGCCGCGGGGGGAAGGCTCTCGTCCGACAGCGAGGGCTGCTGGATCACCGCGGTGGCGAGGTTCGAGGCGTCGCCAAACTCGTCGAAGCCGTCGGACGCGGCCGACGGATCCGCGGCGATGTGGCCCGCGGCCCGCGCATTGTTGACCGCCGCCCGCTGCCCCCCCGACCGCAGCGCCGTCGCCGCCGAGGGGGGCCGCCGTCGTCCGTCGTCAGTGGGGCGCTCGAAGCTCTCGATGTCCGCCGAGGGCACCCTCAGCACCTCGTCGCTCGTCGAGAAGACGCCTTCGGCCTCGTCGGCGGGCGCGAGATCGTCGAGCCGCGGCGCGTCGGCGCGCACCCGCGTACGGAAGGCGTCGTCGATGACCTGATCGGCCGCGTCGCCGACGACAACGACGGCGCCCACGAGCGTCCCGCGCACGCGCCGGGGGGACTTCTTCGCGGCGACGCCGGGGGCCGTGTCGACCTCGAAATCGCCGCCCATGCCGAACTCGGCCAGCGCGCGCCCCACGACCTTGACAACCCCCTTGTCGGCCAGCGTGGCGAGGGCGGTCTTCACCTCGGCCTCATCGAGCGCGGCCTGCGTGCGGATGCTCTCGACGGGGCGGCGGCCGTCGATGAACCGCAGCACGTGCTTCTCGAACGGCGTCAGGCGGACCTGCTCGCCAGCGTCGATGACGGCGATGACCGCGTCGGGCGACATCACCGCCTGGCTGCGCCCCGACACGTAGAGCCGAGCGGCCTGCTGTTCGAGCTTCAGGTGAAAGCCCGAGTCCGACGTCTCGAACGACGAGCTGTCGTCGTCGATGTTACCGAGGATGACCGCGTCGGCGAGGTTGAACGCCGCCGGATCGACGCCGCCCTGTCCGGGACGCAGCTGGTGCTCTTCGTCGAGGATGTCGGCGCCGAGGAAGTCCGTGTCGAGGATGAAGTCACAGCCGCGACAGATGACCGCCTTGTCGGGGACGGGGCGCCCGCACTTCGGACAGATCATGCTGCCCTCGGCGACCATCGGTCGCCGCAAACGTCGTCGAGGAAGGACATCGCGTTCAGGTGGTCAGCCCCGGAACAGGATGAACTTGGACATGTCGACGCCGAGCTGCTTGTTCTCTTCGTCGACATACTCGTTGTGCTCGGCGGCGCGGGACTTCACGTAGTCGGTCCAGACCTGCACGAGCAGGGAGACGCTCTGGAACTGGGTGCGCTCGAGGACGTCCATCGCCTTGTTGTAGAGCGCGAGACCGTCACCGGCGTGGTCGCGGAACTTCGCCTGGATCATCGGGCGCACGACGGCGAGCAGCAGCAGATGCTCGTGCAGCACGTCGCCGAGCTTGAAGCTCTGGCTGACCCGCAGCTTCGCGAGGAACTTGAAGTAGGTCTTCTGGCTGTCGTCGTCGCCGGTGACCAGCAGGTCGGTGTAGGCCTCGAGGATGTACTCGAGGGACTGCTTCAGGTCGTTGCGGGCCACGCGGCTGTAGGCCGGCACGTCCTTGGGGATTCGCGTCAGCAGGGCGCTGATGATCTGCGTCCGGTTGTTTTCGAGGAAATTGTACAGCTCGATCACGACGGACCTCGCAGCGACGCCAGCGACCCGCAGTCGACGACGCCAAGGACTTCTTGTGGTGGTAGCACCGTCGCTGTCGCTGCCGCAAACGTCGTCGCCGCGCGCCCCGGACCGACACGCACCCGCGGCGCGCCTGTCACACGGTTGTTGCCGCAACGCAGCACACATGTCGCTCGCGCGCCGCACGGCTGACGCCTATCGAGGCGACAACATCGCGCAACAAACCGACCGCAACCACGAGGTTCCTCATGTTCACGCGATCGCTGCTCCTGCCCGCTCCGCTGGCCCTGCTGGCCGCCTGCCCGTCCACGCCGCCGCCGCCGACCAACGACGCCTTCGCCTGCGTCGGCGACGTCTGCATCGTCACCGGTCCGATCCTGACCGACACGACCTTCACCGCCGACAAGCAGTGGGTATTGAAGGGCGGCGTCTTTGTGGGCGACGACACCGACCCGACGGCCGCGCCGTCGACGCTTACCATCGAGCCGGGCACGACGCTCTACGGCGACACCACGTCGCTTTCGTTCCTCCTCATCACCCGCGGCAGCCGGATCCTCGCCGAGGGCACCCGGGACCAGCCGATCGTCTTCACGTCGGCGGGCGACATCGGCTCGCGCGCCGCTGGCCAGTGGGGCGGCGTGATCGTCAACGGACAGGCGCCGGTGAACGGCTGCTCGGGCGACCCCTGCACGCTGCAGGGCGAGGCGGGCACCGGCACCTACGGCGGCGCCGACGCCGCCGACGACAGCGGCGTGCTGAAGTTCGTCCGCATCGAGTTCCCCGGCAAGCTCGTCGACGACGAGAACGAGCTGAACGGTCTGGCGCTGCAGGGCGTCGGCTCGGGCACCACCATCGACTTCATCCAGGTGCACGACGCCGCCGACGACTGCATCGAATTCTTCGGCGGAACCGTCAATGCCAAGCACATCTTGTGCACCGGCACCGGCGACGACGGCTTCGACTGGACCTTCGGCTGGAGCGGCCGTGCCCAGTTCGTCATCGTGCAGCACCACGACGGCGAAGGCGACCGCGGCATCGAGGCCGACAACAACGAGGACAACTTCGCGCTGACCCCCGTGTCGAACCCGACGCTGTCGAACGTCACGCTGATCGCCGGCGCTGACAGCGAGTCCGAGGGCATCAAGCTGCGTCGTGGCACGCAGGGCGCGATCCACAACGCGGTGGTCACCGGCTTCGCCAAGTGCGTCGACATCGACGACGCTGACACCTTCGCCCACGCCGCGGCGGGCGCGATCGCCGTGCGGGACAGCCTGTTTGCCTGCGTCGACACGTTCAAGGTGAAGGCCGACGACCCGGCGACGCCCGAAGACGAGGGTGACCCTGCCAACGCTGCCGATGCCTACGCCGCGGCCCTCGACGGGTCCGACAACGGCAACGACACCGCCGTGGACGTCCTCGAGTCGCCCGCCGACACGCTGGCCCCCGACTTCCGCGCGAAGGCCGGATCGGCCGCCGCCACCGGCGCAGTGGCCCCCGACGACGCGTTCTTCGACGGCGTCGACTTCAAGGGGGGCATGGGCAGCGACGTCTGGACCGCCGACTGGACCGCCTACCCCGCGAACTGACCGTTCCGCCCATGACCGCCGCGCCCCGAACAATCGAGGCGCGGCGCTTTTCCCTGTCCGGAGCTCCTCGATGCTCGCCCTCGCGCTCCTCCTCGCCGCCCAGGCCCACACCGGCACGCCGACCGCGCCCTCCGCGTCGGCCTCGACGACGCCCGGGCCGATCGCCGCCGCCGCCGACGCCGCCGACGCCACCATCGCCGCTCTCGGCGCGACCCTCGCGAGCCTGCGGGCCGAGGTCGATGCCGCTGCCGCCGATGTCGCGCAGAGCCGTCGTGCCGCCGACGACGACCTGGCAGCCCTCGATCGTCGCCGCCGCGAGCTCGAGGCGCGCCTCGCCCAGAGCGAGCTGACCGCGCGCGAGCTGCAGGCCCGCGACGCCGCGCTGACCACGGCGACGCAGGACGCTCAGGCTGCGGCCGACGCCGCGCGCGCGCCCGTGCTCGCCGTGCTGCAGAGCCTGCGCGTCCACGTCGACCGCGTGCCGTTCCGGGTCCACGGCCGTCGCGAGCGCATCGACGCTGTCGCCGCGGCGGCGGCGACCCTCGGCCCCGACGATGCGGCGGCCCTCGTGTGGCCGATCATCGTCGACGAGGCGCGGCTGCTCGCTGAGGTCGGTCGCGTGCGCCAGCCCATCGACGTCGGCGGCGCACCCTTGATCGCCGAGGTCGCCCACGTCGGCCCGCTGGTGTTCTGGAAATCGAAGGACGACCGCACCGGCGTGGCCGTCTCCGGCGATCGCGGCGCGCAGTTCGTCTCCGTCGACGACGTCGAGGCCCGCCAGCGCCTGCTGTTGTTCTTCGACGCCCTGCGCCGGGGCGCTGCCCGCGGGGCGTTCGTCGTCCCCCACCCGCTCGCCCACGCCCACGACGGAGCCAAGCCATGAGCCTGCGTCGCCCCGATGTCATCGTCGCTGCCGCCGCGCTGCTCGCGTTGCTCGTCGTGCTCCTGCTGCTGTCGGCCCCCGCGGCCCGCGCGGCGACGACGCTCGAGCAAGGCCTCAAGCGCGAGACGGCCCTGCTGGTCGCCGAGAAGGACGCCCTCGCGCGCGAGCGCGAGCGCATCACGGTGAACCACGACGCGCGGGCCGCCGTCCTGCGCGCGGCCATCGCCACGCTCGAGGCGCGGCTCGTCGAGGCCACCGCCCGCGAGGAGGCGCTGCGCAGCGCCGTGCAGGCCCGCGTCGCCGCTGCCACCGCCACGGTCGCGACGGCCCCTGACGCCGGGACGCAGGCGACGGTCCGGGCGGCGTTCGCTGCCCTCGGCGGTCCGGTGCCCGCCGTCCCCGCCGGCGCCGCGCCCGCGGTGGGCCTGCTCGGCGAAGCCGCCGCGCGGCTCGCCGACCGGGCGCGCCCGCAGCGGCTGGACACCGGGTTCTTCGACGCTGACGGCGCCTGGGTGCAAGGTCGGGTCGTGCGCTGGGGCGGCTTCTTCTGGGCCGCCGCCACCGACCCCACCGGCGCCGCCGGCGCCGTGCGGCCCGCCAGCGACGGCGCGCTGCAGCTCGCCGGCGCCGACGCCCCCAGCGCGACCTCTGCGCGCGCCTTCGTAGCCGGTGACGACCCGCGGCTCCTGCCGCTGGCGCTCGGCGACAGCGACGGCGACGACGACGCTGGCCCGGCGGTGGTCGCCGGGCTGTCGACCCGCCTGTCGCGCCTCGGGGGCGATGGCATCGCGCTGGTCGTCATCGCCTGCGCGGCCTTCGCGCTCGCGCTGTTGCCGCTGCTGCGCGTGCTGCAGGGGCACCGCGCGACGGCGGCCGTCGCCGGACGTCTGCCGGCGCTCGTGCGGGCCGGCGAGACGGCCGCCGCCGCTGCGCTGGCGCGCACGGTGCCCGGCGTGGCCGGCGCGTTCCTGCAGTCGGTGGTCGCTGCAACGACGCGCGCCCACCCCGACGACGAGGTCGCCGCGCTGTCGGTGGAGACCGGCTTCGCGTTGGAGCGCGCGCACCACGCCGTGCGCGTCGGTGCGGTGGTCAGCGCCGCGACCGTGATCCTCGTGACCGCGCGCGCGCTGTCAGTGGCCATCGCCGGTCTGCTCGGGACCGCCGACGTGCCGACGCGCGCGGTGCTCGACGCCCTCGCCGGCGCGCTCCTGCCGGTGGAGGCCGGCGCGCTGCTGGCCATTCCGTGGGCGCTCCTGCTGGTCACCGCCTCCTTGGTCGTGGCGCGCGCGCGAGAGCGCCTCGACGTGCTCGCGCTACGCGTCCTCGACGCAGTCGACCGCGGTGTGGCGCGAGCCTGACGATGGACGCGCTCCACATCGCCCCCGCGCGCCCCCACCGCCGCCGCATCGGTGGTCGCGCCGCCCTCGCGCGCGCCGCCCGCCGACGTCGCGACGCGCCGCCGCCGGTCGCGCCCGTCGTCGCCGTTGCTCCCTTCGGGGCCCTCGTGCGCGCGGAGGCGGCCGCGCCCTCGCGGGTGCTCGACGTCGTCGCTGTGGCCCGCGGGATCGGCGCGCGCCCGGCGCTGCGCGCGCTCCTGGTCGGCGTGTTTATCGCCTCGCTGGTGCACGTGGGCGCCGGCGCCGCCGGCCTCGGCATCCGATCGACGACGAAGGCGCGGCGGACCGACGTCACCGCCGTAGCCGTCGCTACCGCCGAGGCGGCGCTGCCCGAGGACCTTCCTCCGCCCCCGCTGCCGCCACCGCCACCGCCAGCGATCAGCGCGCCCGCGCCGACCAGCGCACCCACGCCCACGCCCACGACAGCGCTGCCGTCGACCTCGCCCCCCTTGCCGCTCGCGGCACCCTCTGTCGCTGGCGTCGCCGGCGGGGTGCCGGGCTTCGGCTTCGCCGGCAGCGGCGCCAGCGCGGGATCGGGCGCCGCCGCTGTGACCTCGACGCGCCCCACGGCTACGGCGGCCCCGTCGCCGGCGGTCACCCCGGCGCGGCCGCTGCGTCGCACGCCCCCGCGCTTCCCCCCCGAGGCCCGCCGCGACGGCCGCACCGGCGTCGTCGTCGTGCAGCTGCGGGTCGACGAGTCCGGCGCGGTCGTCGACGCGCGCGTCGTGCAGAGCGATCCGCCGGGCGTCTTCGACGCCGCCGCCCTCGAGAGCGCGCGGGGCTGGTCGTTCTCGCCCGCCACCAGCGACGGCCAGCCCATCGCGTCGTGGGTGCGGCAGACCATCCGCTTCACGCTGGAGGGCACATGACCCTGCTCGTCGCCGTCGCTGTGCTCGTCGCCGCCGCCGTGGACCCGGCGTCGGCCCGGGCGGTGGCCCGCCGCAACGAGGAGATGCTGGCGCAGGGCGAGGCCGCTCTCGCCCGCGGGGACGCTCACGCCGCTCTGACGAGCGCGCTGGCGGTCACGACGAGCGATCGACGTCTCGCGCGCCCACGCCACCTGCTGCTCCGCGGGCGGGCGCGCGCCGCATCCGGCCTCGCCGATGACGCGGTGGCCGACCTGCGCGCGGCCCGCGCCGACCTCGACGACGGCGCACCGGTGTGGGTCACGGTCACCCGTGAGATCGCGCGGGTCGAGCGCAGCCGCGCCGCCTTCGACGCCTGCGCCGACGAGCTGCTCGCCGCTGAGCGGCGAGCGCCCGCGGGCGACGACGACGCGGTGCTGCTCGCCACGTGTCTGCGCGGCACCACGCGGACGGCCCAAGCCCACGACGCGCTCGACGCGCGCGTGTCCGCCGAGGCCCGCTCCCTGCGGGCGCGCATCCGGCTCGAGGACGGCCTGCCGCGGCTCGCCCGGCAGGACGTCGAGGCGCTCGCGACCACGCTGCCCGTCCACGCGCTGCTGTCGTTCGCGACGGCGTTCCGCGCAGCGGGCGACGCGCAGTTCGCGGGCGCGCTCGTCGACGCCGCCGTCGCCCGCGCTCCTGACGACCCCGAGGTCGCCGCCGCGCTCGCTGACGCGGCCCCCGGGGGCGCGGGTGCGCTCCGCGCTGCCCGCGTGCAGCCGGGCCTCGCTGAGCGGCTGCGCATCGAGGGCAAGACGCGGGACGCGTGGAACGCCGCGCTCATCGACGACGGCGGCGCGCGCCTGCGCAACCGCCTGGCGCTGCTCGTGGAGGAGCGCGCCTGGGATCGCGTACGCTCGCTCGCCCCACGCCTGCGCGCGAGCGGCCTGTTCGACGACGACGCTGCCTATGCCGTTGCCTACGCAGCGCTGGCCACCGGGCACCTCGACGAGGCCGACGCAGCGCTGGATGTGACCAGCGGCGCTGCCGCCTTCGCGCGGGCCACCGAGCTGCGCGCCGCCGTCGCCGCCTGCCGCGCCGCGCGCCGCAGCGACGATCCGCTGCAGCAGGAGCGCGCATGCTCTCGTTGATCGTCGCCAGCGTGCTGTGTGCCGCGCTCGGCGGAGCGCCCGAGCCGCTCGAGCCCGCGTCGGCCACCTTGTCGCTCGTCGCGTTCGACGAGACCGGCGCCTCGCCGCGCGTCACGCTGCTCGTCAATGAGCGCGCCGTCGTCCCGCCGGCGATCGTCGCTGTGGCTCCCGGGGTGCATCGGCTCGCCTGGCTGCGCGACGGCGAGCCGTCGTCGCTGGGCAGCGTGACCGTGCGGGCCGGGGAGTTTATCGACGTTGTCCTCGATGTCCGCGCCGCCGCCGCGTCCGTGTCCGTACTGCGCGACGCCCACGACCCTGCCGGCGTAGCCGACGTGGCAGCGGCGGCGGTGGCCGGCGCGGCGCGCGGTGCTGCGCCCGTCCTGCTGCGGGTCCTCGCGGTGTCCCTGGTCGACGACGCGCCGCTCCCGGGGGCGCGCCTGCATCGACGGGGTGGCGGCGAGCTGGGCGCCACCGACGAGGCGGGTCGTCTCGTCGTCACGGTGCCTGCCGGCGCGGTCGCGCTGTCGGTCATCTTGCCGGGGTACGCGCCGCAAGTGCTCGAGCTCGACCTGCACGACGGCGCTGAGCGTGACGTCAAGGTCGCGCTGCTGCCGTTGGCCGACGAGCTCGACGAGCTGACCGTGCGGGCGCCGCTGGTGCGCGGCGGGCTCGCTTCCGCCGTCGCTGAGCGCCGCGCCCAGAAGCAGGTCGTCGATGTGGTGGGCAGCGAGCAGATGAAGAAGTCCGGCGACGGCGACGCGGCGCAGGCGCTGCGCCGGGTCACCGGGCTGACGGTGGTGGGTGGCCGCTTCGTGTACGTGCGCGGGCTCGGCGACCGCTACAGCGCGACGCTCGTGAACGGCGCGACGCTGCCGTCGCCCGAGCCGGAGCGTCGCGTCGTCCCGCTCGATTTGTTCCCCGCCGCGGTGCTCGACTCCCTCCTGGTGCAGAAGACGTGGTCGCCGGATCTGCCTGGCGAATTCGGTGGCGGGTCGGTGCAGCTGCGCACCCGCAGCGACCCGCGCGGCGCCGGCGACAAGCCCCTCCTGTCGTTTGGCGTCTCGGCCGGCGCGCTGCTCGGCACCACCGCGACGCTGCAGGCGCAGGCGCCCGCAGGGGCGCTCGACGCGCTGGCCCTCGACGACGGGCGCCGCGCGGTGCCCCGATCGGTCGTCGACGCCTCGCGGGCCGCGCCCATCGCCGAGGGCAACGCGCTCACCGGCGGTGGCTTGACGAAGAAAGATCTGGAGCGCCTTGGCGAGTCCTTTTCCCAGGAGTGGGTGCCGCGCCCCGCGCTGGCGCTCCCGGCGCTCGGGGCGAGCGCGGCTGCCGGCGACACCTTCGCGACGCCGTGGGGGTCGCTAAGTGCGTTGGCGGCGCTGACCTGGTCCACCGACACGAGCCACACCGAGACCTCGCGCCAGCTGATCGCCGGGAGCGCCGACGCCCTCGTCGTCACCGACGACCTGCGCATCGATGCCACCGAGCGCAGCGTTGCGTGGGGCGGGGTGCTCTCGCTGTCGCTTGCGCCCCGTGCGGGCCAGCAGCTTCGCGCGGTGACGCTCCTGAACCGCGGCGCCGACGACGAGGCCCGCGTCGTCGACGGCCACGACGACGACAGCGACGCGCGCTTGCGGCTGTTGCGCCTGCGTTACGTCGCGCGGCAGCTGTTCGTGCAGCAGCTCGCCGGGACGCACGCGCTGCCATGGGCGCCGTTCACCGACACGCTTCAGCTGGACTGGCGCGCGGGCTACGCGCTGGCCCAGCGTGACGAGCCCGGGCAGCGGATGGTGCGCTACGACGAGGACACTGATGGGCGCTTCCTCATGTCGGCGCGCAGCGACGGCAACCAGATCCTGACCTCGGGGCTGGTCGACCACGTCGTCGACGCGCGGGTCGCGCTACGGGTGCCCTTTGCGACGTGGTCGGGCGACGCTGCTGCCGTCAGCGTCGGTCTCGCCGCTGCGGGCAAGGTCCGCACCGTCGACACGCGGCGCTTCAAGTTCCTGCTCACCGGCCCCCGCGCCACCGACGCAGACGTGCGTGCACGAAGCCCCGACGCGATCTTCACGCCGGAGCTGATCGGCGCCGACGGTTTCACGCTGGCCGAGGCGACGCGCAACACCGACAACCACACCGGCAGCGCCGTCGTCGGCGCCGGCTTCGTGCAGGGCGACCTGCCCGTGCTCCCCGATGTCGTCCTGTCGGGTGGCGTGCGGCTGGAGGCGTCGCAGCTGCGCGTCACGACGTTCGAGCTGTTCAACGCCGCCGCCGCGCCGGTGGTGGCCGACCTCGTGGGCGTGGACGTG
>VGSZ01000153.1 GCA_016874845.1 Deltaproteobacteria bacterium | reverse complement strand
CCGTCGCCCTCGCCTTCGCCCTCGCCGTCGCCCTCGCCGTCGCCCTCGCCTTCGCCCTCGCCTTCGCCCTCTCCTTCGCCCTCTCCTTCGCCCTCTCCTTCGCCCTCTCCCTCTCCTTCGCCCTCGCCTTCGCCCTCGCCCTCGCCCTCGCCCTCGCCCTCTCCTTCGCCTTCGCCTTCGCCCTCTCCCTCTCCTTCGCCCTCTCCTTCGCCCTCGCCCTCGCCTTCGCCCTCTCCCTCTCCTTCGCCCTCTCCCTCTCCTTCGCCTTCGCCTTCGCCCTCGCCGGCGGCGGGGCAAGCGGGGGAGTCGGGGTCGGGGACGCAGGGGTCGAGGGGCGCGGGGTCGACGCCGTTTGCCGCGAGGTCGGCGTCGGCATCGCCGGTGGGGCAGCGCACGGCGTCGCGGTCGGGGACGCAAGGGTCGAGGTAGTCAGGGGTGCCGTCGGCGTCGGTGTCGGCGGGCGTACTGGGATCGGGGCCGACCTCGAGGCGCGAGGCGGCGGTGTCGCCGTCGTCGTCATCGTCGACGGCGTCGATACGGGTGTCACCGTCGGTGTCGACCGGCGCCAGCGGATCGACCACCTCGACGAGGTCGCCGAGGCCGTCGCCGTCGGTGTCGGCGTCGGTGGGGTCGGTGCCGAGGGTGTCTTCTTCGCCGTTGGTCAGGCCGTCGCCGTCGGGGTCGCACGGCGGGAACGTGTCGTCGGGGACGCAGATGTCGTTGTCATCGGGGTCGGCGACGACGGCGATGCCGTCGCCGTCGTTGTCGGGCTCGACGCCGCACAGGTAGCTGCAGCCGTCGCCGTTGTCGAGGTTGCCGTCGTCGCAGACCTCGCCGGCCTCGACGACGCCGTTGCCGCAGCGCGACAGCACGCAGTCGCGCACGCTGAAGACGAACTCGCCGACGACGCCGCTGTCGTTGCGAAACGGCAGTTCGAACAGCGCAGTGGTGCGAGTGGGGGCGATCTCGACGGCATTTCTGCCGTCGCCAGCGTCGAAGCCGACCTGGGCGGGCACCCCGATCAGGCCTTCGTTGGTGACGGTCTCGAGCCACTCGATCTGCGCGTAGCGAAAGACGATGTCGTAGTTGCGCGAGGACGTGATGTTGCGCAGCTCGAGCTGGAAGTCGTTGCGCAGGTCGGTGCGCAGCTCGGAGCGGCCCACGCGCGCCCAGGTAACGACAATGCCGCTGGCCCGCACGTCGAAGTACACGCGGTTCTGCGGCGGTGTGTCGATGTCGACGCCACGGGTGTCGACGTCGGTCCACAGGGGCGCGATCATCGGGAACACGGTGGCGGGGATGCGCGCCGTCGAGAACCCGCCGACGGCGCCCGACAGGCTGACGCTGCCGTTGTTGTTGACGAACAGGGTCGTGTGCGTGCGGTTGAACAGGCACAGCCCCGTCGGGAACAGCGGCGAGAGCGCCGTCGACGCCGACTGTCCGTCGTTGGTGGGCGGCAGCACGTTGGTGCCGTAGCCGGCGGGGCCGCCGAGGTCGTTGCGCAGCGCGGCCTGCGCGTGGGCCGTCGTGGACGCGATCAACAGAAGGATGACCGTCGCCACGGATCCGAAGCCCCACAGCGCATTCGGTGTCGTCATGCGGACAGCAAAGCGCACGGGGGCGCTTTTCGCCAGCGGGCGGGGCCCGCGAGGCGGCCAGCGCCGGGGTCGCCGATCACGCCTCAAACAGCGCCTTCTCGCGCTGGTAGCGGGCGACGACGGCGGCGCCGATAAGGTCGAGGTCGAGGTCGGACAGCGCGAGGGTCTGCACCGCCTCCTCCTCGAGGGTGTAGCGCAGGTCGTCCATGCCCACCGGCGCCCCACACTGCATGGCGACGATGTCGGCGACGTGGACGAGGGCGACCAGACCGGTGAGGCGCGGGGCCGCGGTGGGCCGGTGGTGGTAGCGGATCGCCTGCACGATGGTGTCGGGGAAGCGCCACTGCGCGGCCAGGCGGGCGCCGACGTCGGCGTGGTCGTCGCCGAGCACGGCGCGCTCGATGGTGGCGAAGTCGTCGTCGGTGGTGGACATGCGCTCGCGCACCTCGTCGGCGTGGTCGCCGAGCGACGCGCCCAGCGCGATCTTGCCGATGTCGATGAGCAGCCCGGCGGTGAACGCGATGCCCGACGGCTGGGCGGTGCGGCGGGCCAGCTCGTCGGCGGCCACGGCCACCATCAGCGAGCGGCGCCACAGCAGCTCGCGCGCGAGGCCGTAGCCGTCGGTGTCGCCGCGCGACACCCAGCCCGACAGCCGGCCGACGACGACGCGGACCAGGTCGGTCTCGCCGATGCGCAGCACCGCGTCATCGATGGTCGCGAACTCATGGCCGGCGCGGGCGTAGAACACCGAGTTCGACAGCTGCAGCACCGCCGCCGTCAGCGCCGGGTCGACGCGGATGACGTCGGTCAGGTCCCGCAGCGTGTGCCGCGGGTCCTCGACCCGCGACAAGAGCGCCGACAACACCGGCGACGGCGGCGGCAGTTTCAAGAGGTCGACGGTCACGCGCCGCCTCCCGCCGTCCCCGCGACATCGTCGAAGCGCAGCACGCGGCCGGGATCGCGGGCGCTGTCGACGCGCACCGTGCCCTGCCCGTACACCACGAGGCGCCGGCCCATCGACCCGCCGAGCACCTCGTGCACGATGGGCACGCCGTTGCTCCGCAGGGCGTCGCGGGCGACGGCGATGGCCTCAAGGGCGACCTCGCGCGGGCGCCGCCACCCGGGGCCGACGGCGCCGCCGACGATGATGGCCCGGCGCGACGGGCGGGCGCCGCGCTCGTCCAGCAGCCGCAGCAATTCGGCGACAGCGAGGTCGACGAACAGCGCCGGCCGCACCACGGCGGCCCGCTCGTCGGCGGTGCTGCGCCCACGCAGGGCGTAGGCGACGCCGGCCACGGCGCCGCCATCGTGGACGCACAGCGCGACGCCCGAGGCGAGGTGCGCGATGAACAGCGCGTCGTCCCCCTGCGCCACCGTGCAGCTGCCGATCTCGAGCTCGATCCCCGGCATGGGCAACGGCTGCACCTTCAACCTCCCCGATGCCTCACGAGACGTGACCGGTCGTGATTCTACCAACACCAGCCACCGCAGCACACCGGCCGGTCACCGTATCAGCAGGGCGTCGCCGCCTCGCGCCGGCGTCCCGAAGGCTACGGAGCGCGCACCCGGACGCCGACAGTGGTAGTCATGGAGCGTCGCTCAGCCCGGCCGCGCAGCGCGGTCCACGCCGGCGACGAACCGCAAAGGGGCACGCGCCGCGCGCGGCTCCGGAGGCAGTCATGACCGAGACTCGGGCGCGCATCCTGTTCATCGACGACGACGAACTGATCCTGAACGCGCTGCGCCGCACGCTGCGCAAGGAGCCGTTCGAGTGCTTCTTCAGCAACGACCCCGAGATGGCCATGCGCATCGTCAAGGACGAGCGCATCGACATCGTCGTCAGCGACCACTCGATGCCGGGCATGACCGGTATCGAGTTCTTCGCGCTGCTGGTGCGGCTGCACAAGCACGTGATGCGCGTGATGATGACCGGCCAGGCCGACCGCGCCACGACGGTGCGCGCCATCAACGACGGCCAGGTGCACCGTTTCATCGACAAGCCGTGGAACGACGACGAGATCAAGGCCATGCTCGCCGATCTCGCGCAGCAGGTGCGCGCCCGCGAGTTCGAGGCCCGCGCCGCCGATGGGCGGCGCCCGTCGGCGCGCTTCAAGACGGTGCAGAAGGACGCCAAGGGCACCATCGTCATCGACGACCAGGGCGAGTCGTGACCGACGGCGAGCACGAGTCCGACGTGCCGCGGGTGCTGACGTTCCCGCGGCGGATGACCGCGACGCCCGAGGACACGCAGGATGGCGACATGAGCCCCACGTCGCGGCTGAAGCGCGGGCTGTGCGTCGTCACGCCGGTGATCACCACCGCCGCCGACGAGAGCTTCCTGCAGATCCTGATCGCCGAGCTGTCGACGCTGTTCTCGGCCGGCCGCTGCTCGGTGCAGCTGCTCGAGACCCCCGGCGACGTCCACAGCGCGCTGCGCGTCGTGGCCCACACCGGCCTGCCCGAGGCCGCGCTCAAGCCGCAGCCCGCCGGCAGCGGCGGCGTCGCCCGCCGCGTCGTTGTGGACGGGCAACCGACCCTGATCCTTGACCGCGCCGACCTCGACCAGCGCTTCGCCGGCGTGCAGCTGCGCGCGGAGGTGGGCGCCGCCATGTGCGTCCCGATCTCGACGCCGCAGGGCGTGGTCTTCGGCGTCATGAACATCTCGCGTCAGCGCGGCGCCGAGGGCGACGGCTTCTCACGCGGCGACCTAGAGGTGTGCGACGCCATCGCGATGCTGGTCGGCGACGCCCTCGAGGGCCTGAAGAGCCGCGGCGCTGAGGTCGAGCTGCGCGAGCGCCTGCGCGCCACCGAGCGGCTGTCGATGATGGGCGAGCTGGCCGCCGGCATCGCCCACGAGGTGGCCAACCCGCTGGCGACGGTGCGTAGCAACCTCGGCACACTGAACGGCTACCTGGCGGAGCTGGCGCCGCTCATCCAGGCGGCGGCGAAGGGACAGACCGCCGAGATCGCGGACGCCGTCTCTGACCTGCCGCTCGTCATGAGCGACATCATGGTGGGCATCCAGCGGGCCGAGGAGATCATCAAGCGGATGAAGGCGATGGTGCGCCTCGACCGCTCCGAGACGCGCGAGGCGCTGAAGGTCGCCGCCCTCGCCCACGACGTGCTGCGCTTGATCCGCGCGCGCATCCGCTCGCTGGTTGCCGTCGAGGTCCCCGACGACCTGGTCGTCGCCGGCAACTCCGTCGACGTCATCCAGGTGCTCGTGAACCTGATCGTGAACGCCGACGACGCCTGCCAGGACCAGCAGGCGCTGACCGGCAAGCCGGCGCTCATCCGCGTCGTCGGCCGCCACCACGACGACGTCGTGCACGTCGAGATCGTCGACAACGGCACCGGCATCAGCGCCGAGAACATGCGCCGCCTGTTCCAGCCGCTGTTCACCACCAAGAGCCCCGGCAAGGGCACCGGGCTCGGCCTGTCCATCAGCCGCCGGCTGCTCGAAGAGCAGGGCGGGCAGCTGCTCGTCGAGTCCGCCGTCGGACAGGGCACCACGTTCCGCCTCGTGCTGCCACCGGCCTGAAGGAGGCCGGCCCGTCCGGTCGCGGAACCGGTCTCCATGTCGTGAGCGTGGCCAGGCCGTCGCCGTGACGCGACGGTCGACGACGAAGAGCGCCGACGGTCGCTGCACGACGGCATCGCCAGCCCGTCCACGAGGCGCGGTTGTCGTCGCGAAGATCGTGAATTTTCGATTTTATCGCAGGATATTTTCCGCCGCGGTCGAGCCGGACCCGCCGAGGGAGACTCCGCTCGGCAGGCCCACGACGACGAGCTGGCCGCCGCGCCGCCCATCACCCGCGGCGCGGTGGGGAGGTTGCGCCGCGACGTCGCCGCGGTGGCCTGCTCGCCGGCGACGCGGACGACACGCTCGCCGACGACACCAGCCGCGCGCCCGACATCGTGCTCGAGGACCGCGAGGCCCCTCGTGCGCCTCGCCCGCGCCCTGCCCGCCCTGCCCGCCCGGCAGAAGCAGGTGCCGCGCCTGAACTACGTCGAACAACAGCGCCCGCGCGACATCGGCGCGCAGCTGCAGGTCACCGCGAGCCGCGTGTGCCAGGTCCTCCGCCGGGCCATCGACACGCTCCGCGCTACCGTCATCTCGGTGTGAGCGACCCCCGGGACCGAGCCGTTGGCGCGCCCCGAGGGCAGCGCTACGGCGCCGGCGCCTCGTCGATGACCTCGACGAACTCGACGGTGCCGAAGCGCGCGAGGTTGTGGAAGTCGCCGCCCAACGGAGGCGACCACGCCGAGCCCTCGGTCGCCGTCACCTTCGCGCCCGGCCCCGCCCGCAGCCGCTCCAGCCGGAACAGGTTCAGCCGCCACCGCGCTCCCACGCGCGGCTCGCCTACCGGAATATCCTTCAGTCGCGCCACCGGGACGCGCCATTCCTGGATGAACCCCGGCTGACCGTCGAGGTCAACGGTGCGGGTCTTCACCACGTGGTTGGCGTTCCACGTGATATCCATACCCTGTCGGCGGCCACCAGAGAATGCAGCATCGAAGCGGCGGTCGGTGGGCGCGGCCTGCAGCTCGACGTAATCGCGGGCGTCACCGTCGGCGTCGACGAAGAGCTCAAGCGCCTCGCCGTCATACAGCGGGTCGTCGTCGTGCTCGTAGGGCGAGAACGGGTCGGGGTCGATGGCGCGAAACGCGAGCCACAGCGCGTCGGGGCTCCACAGCAACAGCGCCGTCGTCGGCCGCGTGATCTCGCCCCGCCCCGATGACGCCGACAGCGGCAGCACCGCGGCGCGCTGCCAGTCGGGCTCGGACAGCACACCGTCGACCACGATCGCGCCGCGCGCCCGGGGCACCTGCGCCAACGCCGGCGGGCGGGCGTCGACGACGGCGACGACGCCGGCGTCGACGAGGTCGGCGGGTACGGCGCCCCGGTCGGCGGCGCGCGCGCGCCAGCGCCAGTCGCCCTCGGCGACGCCGACGGAGACGACGACGTCACCGTCGGCAGCAACGGGCAGCGCGACGCGGAAGCGGTCGACGAGCACGTCGCCGGCGGCCCACTGCACGGCGGGGACGGCGAAGGCGTGGTCGCCGCGCTCCCCGGTGCCAGCGTCGGCGCCGCGCACGCGAGCGCGCACGAGCACCTTCGGGCGGCGGCCACCGGGCTCGCGCTCGACGAGCCACCACAGCGTGCCCTGCACGGTCTCGCCGGAGCGACCCTTGTCGGGCAGGTGTACGCCGAGCAGGCGCAGCGTGTCGTGGAAGCTGGCGTCGACAGGGGCCGCGGGGATCGCGGCGCGGGCGGCGGCGTCCAGGGGGCGGACGACGCCGCGCTCGTCCACGAGCACCACGGGCGCCGCCGGTGGGCGGCAGCCAGCAGCGACGGCGATGACGACGATGGCGACGACGACACGGACCGGGAGCGCGGCCCGCGATGCGGTCACGCGCGACACGGTCGCGCACGACGCGGTCACACACGATGCGGTCACACGCGACGCGGTCACACGCGGTCGGTGTCGACGCGGATCTCGGGGGTAAACGCGTCGCGTAGGAGCTCGTCGTCGATGTCGACCTCGCGGGCGAGCACGGCGCCGCGGGGCAGCGAGCCGGTGAGCTCGGCGAGGGTGTCGTTCACGCGGCGCAGCAGCTCACGCTTCTCGCGGTAGGGCAGGAACGCGCTCTTGAAGCCTTGCACGATCAGGATCTTCAGCTCTTCGAGGGTGAAGGCGAGCTCGGTGTGGGCGCGCCACAGCTCGTCGGTGACCTTCGTGTCGGTGATCAGGCGGTTGTCGGTGTTCACGCTGACGCGCACGCCGAGGTCGAAGTACAGCCGCAGCGGGTGCCGGCTCAGGTCGGCGACGACGCCGGTCTGCACGTTGGACAGCAGGCAGACCTCGAGCGGGATGCGGTGGTCACAGATGTAGGCCAGCAGGTCGCCGTCTTCGGCCAGCCGCGTGCCGTGGCCGATGCGGTGGGCTCCACAATCATGAAGCGCCTGCTTGATCGACGCAGGACCATATGCTTCACCAGCGTGGACGGTGGTGGCCATGTTGTTCTGGCGGATCAGCTCGAACGCCTTGACGTGGTCCTTGGCCGGGTTGCCACGCTCGCCACCCGCCAGATCGAATGCGACGACGCCACGACCCTTGTAGACCACCGCCAGCTCGGCCAGCCGGTAGCTGTCGCGCGGGTCCATGTTGCGGATGCCGCACAGGATCACGCCAGTGGTGATGTCGTACTTCCTGGAAGCGCGACGAAGGCCGCTCAACACTGCATCGTTGATGCGCGCCAGCGACAGGCCCCGGCGGGTGTGCAGCACGGGCGCGTAGCGGACCTCGAGGTGCCAGACATTCTCGGCGGCGGCGTCCTCGGCGAGCTCGAAGGCGGCGCGCTCGAGGGCCTCTTCAGTCTGCAGCACGCTGCAGGTGACGTCGAAGGCCTTCAGGTAGTGCACGAGGTCTTCGCAGCGCTCGCCCTTGTGGATGGCCCGGGCGAGGCCGTCTTCGTCGTCGGCGGGCAGCTTGACCTTCTGGCGCTGGCCGAGATCGAGGATGGTCGACAGGCGGAGACTGCCGTCGAGGTGGCAGTGCAGGTCGGTCTTCGGCAGCGTGCGCAGCAGCTCGCGGGTGACCTTCTTCGTGGACGACGTGGCATCGACGGGCAGCGTCGTGGGGAGCACCGACGGCGGCGTGGCGGCTGGCAGACGTTGTGTCACGTGCAGGACCTCGTGGGCCACAGGCTATCAGCCCCACCGACGTCGTCTGCTGCTTGTTTGCGACGACCACGAGCGCTGCGGGCCGGGGTCCGGTGCGCGCCTCAGCGCGGCCACTGGTCGACGACGATGAGCGCGCCGCCGACGACGAATAGCCCGGCGCCAGCGACGAACGCGGCCAGCACCGGCGCCTCGTCGTCGACGACGCGAGTGTCGTCGGCCTGCATCGCGCTCGTGAAGGCGACGCCGCCGAGGCTGGCGGTGACGAAGCCGGCGCTCGCCGTGGCGGCCCCCGCCCACGTCAGCCACGACGTGTCCGTCGCCGGGGTGGCTGTGGATCTCGTCGCCGGCGTAGCGCCGGCGGCGATCAGGGCGCGGCGGGCCTCGTCGGAGACGACGACGGGGACGTCGCGAAGGCGGTTGCCGTAGCGGTCGAGCAGGCGTGCCCGCAGCCTTTCCACCGAGAACCCAGAGAAGCGGTGGCGCGGGCGCACGAAGGCGTCACCGACGGCGTCGGCGGCGCGCTCGATGGGGGCGCGCACGACCTCGCGCTCGTCGGCGTCGACGAGCACGAACGCGCGCGCGAGGCCGAGGTCGTCCTGCGCCGCCACGGCCACGGCGACGATTGGGGCCTGCTCACCTTCGTCGATGACGACGACGGTGGCGGCGGTCAGCGTCAGCGCCGACGCCTGTGCGCGGCCCTCGGGCTGAACGCGGGAGAACACGGCGTCAGCGGTGAGCAGCGCGACGTCGGGCTGCACGCGCACTGCGACGGCGTAGGAGCGCTCGGCGCGGTGGAGGTCGCCGTCCAGCACGTGGCAGCGGCCGCGCACGAGCCAGGCGCGGGCGACAGCAACGGCATCGAGGCGGCCGGCGGCCAGGGCTCGCTGGGCGAGCTCGACGCACTTCTGGTGGATGCCAGCGCGCAGCGCGGCCTCGGCCTCGGCCAGCGGGAGCTGCGCCGCAGAAGAAGGCGACGGCAAAGGGGAAGGCGCGGAGGATGACGCAGAAGAAGGCGCGAACCGCGCCGGCACAACAACGACGGCGAGCGCAAAGACGAGCGACGATGGCGTCACCGTCGCTTCACCGGCACTTCAGCGGCGTGTCGTAGCGGTCCTCGCCCTTCTCGCGGTCGAACGGCACGGTCGTCGTGATGGTCTCGCAGCCGGGGCGCGAGAACACGACCTGCGGATACGGATCATCGGGGGCGCGCTCGATGGTGACGGGGGTCAGGCCCATGTCGACGCCGCCGACCTTCACGGAGGCGCCCTCGGGCGTGGTGAACAGGCGGATGCGCACCACTGCCGGCTGCAGCTTGAGCTTCTCGACGGTCTCTTGATTACCGGCGATGCGCACCAGCGACTTCACGGCCTCCTTATAGTCGGCCAGCGCCAGCCGCACCTCGTGGACGCTGTCGGCCTCGAGCTCGAACGTCGCCGGCGTCTGCTTGTCGGTCTTCTTGCCGTCGAGGATGATGGCCGCGCCCGAGGGTTCCGACGTGACGAGCAGGCGCCCCGACACGCGTTTGAGATCGGGCCGCAGCTCGAGCACCGGCTCGCCATGGGTGGCGACAGGCATCGTGACCGCGACGTAACCCGGCGCCTCGACGATGAGCATATGGTCGCCTTTGGCGACCTTCTTGATCGTCGCCGATGGCGCCGCCTTCGCCGGCGGCAGCTCGTCGAAGCGCACCGTCGCCTCGGGCGGACCTCTGACGGTGATCATCACCATCGTCGTCGGCTGCAGCAGGGTGTTCCACAGGATCGCGCCAAGCAGGCCGACTCCGGCGATGCCGCCGAGCGCGGCGGCGAGGGTCTTCGGTGGGGTCGGCGGCTTCGCCGGCTTCGGCGGCGTCGGCGGCGCCTTGTTCTGCTCGGTCATCGTCGTGACCAGCGCCGGTACCGGCGCCGCCGGGCGGATCGTGGGCATTGGCGGCATCGGCGGTGGCTGAGGCATCGCCGCCGCCGCCGCCGACGGCGTCGCATTCGTCGTCGAGAACGCTGAGTCTTCGCCGCCGACGTCGATGTCGAACGATGTCGACAACGACGTCTTCGCCTGGTGATCGGCGCCCTGGAACTCCCTGGGGTTGACCTCGCGGTAGCTCTCGAGGCGTCCGCGCTCCTTGTCCCAGTCGACGGTGAAATTTTCGCGCATGAACGCCGATAAATCACGTGGCTGTGGAGGCTTGCCACGCATCAGCAAAAACCGCTGTAGATCTTCGCTCATGTCAGCGCATGTAGCATATCGTTGATCACGATCTTTAGCGAGCGCCTTATAGATGATACGCTCCATCTCGGCGGGCAGCTGCTGGTTCAGCAGGCTCGGCGGGCGGATCTCCACGTTGCGTACCATCTCAAGCAGCGAGAACTCGCTGTCGGCCTGGAAGCCGCGCTGGCCGGTGGCCAGCTCGTAGAGCACGACGCCGATGGCGAAGATGTCGGAGCGGCCGTCCAGCGGCAGGCCGCGGATCTGCTCCGGGGCCATGTAGGCGAACTTGCCCTTCAGCGTGCCTGGCCTCGTCTTGCCCGACTTCTCGGTGGCCTTGGCGATGCCGAAGTCGATGACCTTGATGTCCCCCTCCCACGAGATGAGCACGTTCTGCGGGCTGATGTCGCGGTGCACGACCGCCGACGGGTTGCCGGTGTTGTCGCGGCGGCTGTGCGCGTACTCGAGGCCGTCGCACATCTTCATTACGATGAACGCCGCCATCTCGATGGGCATCACGTTTCCGCGCGCCTTCGACCATGACCACAGGCTCTTCAGATCCTTGCCAGAGATATACTCCATGGCGATGTAGAAGACGTCATTGATCTTAGAGAATTCGTAAACCTGACCGATGTTCGCATGCACCAGTGAAGCGGTGATGAGCGCCTCATCCGTGAACATCGTGATGAAGTCTTCGTCTTCCGAGACGTGCGGAAGGATCTTCTTGATTGCCACGATGCGCTGGAAGTTCGCCTCGCCGGTGATCTTCGCGCGCCACACCTCGGCCATACCGCCGGCGGCGACCTTGTCGAGCAGCAAGTAACGGCCAAACATCTGCGGGTTCATCGGCACCACGTTAGCAAGTTTCCCGTCGTTCCCGGCATTCTCGACCCGTCCGTATCGCACCGGGCGCGCCAGAAGCCCCGCCAAGGACCGCGACAACGCAGGTCCGCGCGAGGCCATGACCTGCTCGGAATTTCGGGACCACTCGTTACGTGAATTCCTACCACGACCGCCGCGCAGGCCGGGAGCTGGCGCTCGCACTCCCTCCACGCCCATCGCGGTCCGGAGCGCGGCTCTGCTCGACGCGCTGGACAGGAGAGGGCCGGGGTCGAGGGGCAGCGCCCCTCGTCGAAGTGGCAAGGCGCGCCACACGCTCGCCCTGCTGTCGTCCGTCGGAACGGGACATTGCGCAAGTTCGCTTCGCTCACGTGCGCAATGTGCGTCGTCGCGCTGGAGCGGAGCCGGGCGCACAGGGCGAGCGACCGCGCTCCCGGGAAGGGGCCCGCGTCCGCGCGGGAAGGAATCCCAGGGCGCGCGGGAAAGCGAGACCAGCCCGGCGCCGGCCAGCGTGACGGCGACGATGCTCATGCGGCCACCGTCCCTGTCGGCGTCGCGGCCAGCGCGAACTCCGACGGCGTCCGGTAGCCGAGGCTGCTGTGCGGACGCTCCTCGTTGTAGTGGCGGCGCCAGCTCTCGACGACGACGCGGGCCTCGCGCCGCGTCGGGAACCACTCCGCGTCGAGGCATTCGTCGCGGAACTTGCCGTTGAAGCTCTCGTTCGCGCCGTTCTGCGAGGGTTTGCCCGGCGCGATGTACGCGCTCTGGATTTCTTCGACGTGCAGCCAATCCTACAGCGCCTGCGCGACGAACTCGGGGCCGTTGTCCGAGCGCAGGAACGCTGGCGCACCGCGAGCGGCGA
>VGSZ01000152.1 GCA_016874845.1 Deltaproteobacteria bacterium | reverse complement strand
GCGGCGCTTGCCAACGGGACCCTCTTCCACGAAATCACGGAGCGAGTGGCCGTCACGGAGCGCCTCGAGCTTCGCGAGCGCCTTCACCTCGACCTGGCGGATGCGCTCGCGGGTCAGGTTCATGATGACGCCGACCTCTTCGAGGGTGATCCCACCGCGATCAGCGACGTCGAGCGCACAGGTCTCCTCGAGCTCCCAGGGTTCCTTGCCCGGAAAATTCTCCTTGAGCGAGCCGGTCTCTGGGTTGACATCGAGGTAGAGGTGGAACCGGCACGACACGAAAAGGCACGGCCGCTCCATCTCGAGGCACTCGGAGCGGGTCTGCGGACGCCAGTACTCGACGACCTCGACCACCTCGCCCCGCGCGCGCATCTTGCGGTGTTCGCGCGCCATCTGCTTGCGCGAGAGCGTTCGAGCCCGGCGACGCTTCTCGCCCGCGTCGACGTCGCTCTCGACGTCGGTCGAGGGTGCCTGCTGCGTGTTGCTGCTGCGGGTCGTCAACGGGGCCTCCACCCACGGGCGCTGTCGGTTGGCGGAAGGTAGCGCCGGGCCCGACGCCACGTCAACGTCACCCGGTTGCGGACGGAGTCACCGTGGGCGAACCACGGGCCGTGTCGCCCTTGTCCCATCCGCCGCGCCTCGACGCCGAGACCCGCGAGGCCCTCCGGCTGCTCGCGCGTGGGCTGACCGGGGCGCTCGAGGTGGCGGGCCTCGAAGAGCTGCCGCGCGTCACCGAGCCCACCGCGGCGACGACGATGGGCGTGCCCCCGGATGCGGCGACAAGGCCCACAAGCGCCACGGCGGCCCCGGGAGCGTCGTCGCTCGGCGTGTTGGCGTCGTTCCCGGCGACCGCGCCCCAGGCTCCGGCAGCCGCGGCTCCCGCCATGGGCTCCGAAGCCGAGGCCCTCGAGATCGTCCGAGACACGCAGCGCCAGCGCGCAGTGCGACTGAAGGTGCTCGCCGACGAAGTCATCGGAGCCTGCACCCGCTGCAAGCTCCACCGCGGGCGCAACAGGCTCTTCTTCGGCGCCGGCAACCCCGACGCCGCGGTGGTGTTTCTGGGCGAGGGCCCCGGCGCCGACGAGGATCGTACCGGCCAGCCGTTCGTCGGCGAAGCCGGGCAGCTGCTGACCCGCATGATCGAGGCGATGCACCTGTCGCGCGACGACGTGTACATCTGCAACGTCGTCAAGTGTCGGCCGCCAAACAACCGCGACCCCGAGCCGGACGAGGTCGAGGAGTGCGAGCGGTTCTTGAAGGAGCAGCTGGCCATCGTGCAACCCAAAGTGATCGTCGGCCTCGGTCCCCACGCCTGCCACACGCTCCTGCGGACGAGGGCCCCGTTCTCGCGCCTTCGCGGCCAATGGCACCGCTACGAAGGCATTGATTTCATGCCGACGTACCACCCGAACTACCTGCTGCGCGAAAACCGTGACCCGTCAAAGACACGCAAGCGTGAGGCCTGGAGCGACCTTCAGCTCGTGATGCTTCGCCTCGGCCTGCGCGCCTGACGAGCGCTGGCCGGGGTCGTGCGGCCTCTCGTGTCGCGTCGTCGCGTCAGGTGTCGGACGCGCTGCGCCGCGCAGCGAGCAGCCTGCCGACGGTGGCCGCGAGCAGCCGCAGCGTCCGCAGGTGCGCGCCCACCGCGGGGTCGCGCTGCTCGAACGCCTCGACGTAGTCGAGGGCAGCAGCGAGCCCCGGACGCAGCGGCTCCAGTCCGTCGATGAGCGACCGGGTGGTCATCTGCGCTGCGGCGTCGTGGGCCGCGAACGCGGCGCGGAGCGACTCGTTCTGCTGCTCCAGCGTCGCGATGCGATCCGCCGCAACGTCGGGTGTGTCGGAGCCAGGCTCAGCGCCGAGCGCCGCCTGACGGAGCCGCTCGAACTCCGCCGTTAGCTCCTCGATGCGTCCATGCGCGCGCTGGGCGTCGGCGCGATCGCGTTGGCCGGCGTCGACGGCAGCATCCGCAGCGGCACGCAGCCGCTGCTCCTCTAAGCGTGAGGCGACGAGCGCGACCTGACGGTCGTCGAGCGCCGCCCGCGCCGCGCTCGCGCTTGCGCGCTCTTCGTCCAGCGAACGACGGGCGGCAGCGAGCTCGGCGACCACCCGCTCGTGCTCGCGCTGCGCCTGCGCGAGGGCTTGTGCGCCGTCATCGCGCTCCTGTTGCGCCGCGGCCTGTGCAGCTGTCGCGGCGGCTGTCGCGGCGGCGTGTTGCGCGTCGAGGCGCTCGACGTGCGCCCGGTCGGCCCGCAGTTCCGCTTCCAGCCGGGCGCGCTCTGCGGCGACCTGTACGTCACGCTCACTCCACGCGCGTCGATGCGCCTCTTCGGCGACGGTTGCGGCATTCTCGCGGGCACGGAGGGCGTCATCGGCCACGCCTCGCGCCTGTCGCTCGAGCTCGCGCTCGGCGCGGGCGGCGCGAAGCTCCACGTCGGCGGAGGCGAGCTTCTCCTCGAGGGCGCGCGCATGAGCCTGGACCGCGCCGAGAGTCGCCTGCGTCAACGTCTGGGCCTGAGCGATGTCTTCATGGCGAGCGGTGGCGGCGGCGAGCTCGTCATGGCTCCGCCGGAGCTCACGCACGGTGGCGTCGCTCCGATCGACCGCCTCCCGGAGGCCCCGAACAAGGTCTTCCCGCTCGCCCTCGAGCGTCACGACCCGGGCGCGCAGCGCCTGGTTGTCGTCGATGTAGCCCTGCAGCTTCAGCGCCGCCTCCTGCGAGCCCGACGCGGCTTGCTGCTTCTCGTCGATGAGCCGCAGGCGCTCACGCTTGAACTCGAGTTCGACCCGGCGAACTCGCTCGTCGGCCTCGTCCCGCACGCGGGACGCCTCCTCGTTGATGAAGTCGATGCGGACACGCGCCTCCTCGAGCTGCAGCTCGACATCGGTGGCTCGGTCGACCGCCCGCTGGCGGTCGACAGCGAGGGCCGTACGTGCGGCCTCATCTCGTCGGCGTGCGTGGTCCACCTCGGCACGCAGCCGGGCCACGGCTGCATTGACGGCGGACCGCTGCGCGGCGGCGTGTTCTGCCCGGGCCGCGGCGACGGCGGCGGCGACAGCGGCCTGCTGCGCGGCGGCGTGTTCGGTCGCCGCCCGGGTGGCGACCTCATCCAGCGCGGACTGCCGCGCCATGTGCTCGGCGGCGCGGGCCCGGGCGAGCGCTTCGTCGACCGCCTTGCGCTCGGACGCCGCGTGCTCAGCGCGCGCGCGGCTCCGTGCCTCCTCGACCGCCGCACGCTGCGCCGCCTCTGCCTCCCGCCGCGTCTGCGCCACCGCGTCGTCGATCGCCGCACGGAGCCCGGCCTTGTGCTCGTCACGTGCCCTGGTCACGGCGACCACCACCGCCGCCGCCTCGTCTGCCTTCGTCGCGGCGAGCGCAGTCTCGTGTTGTTCGACCGCGCGGCCGAGAGCGGCCTCGAGCTCGACGCGCGCTTCGTCCCGGGCCGCCTCGCGTGCCCGGGACGCCTCGGCGTGGACGCGCTCGTTCGCTTCGGCGCGCGCGCGAAGGAGCGCGGCGTGCGCGGCCTCGGTTTCCTCGCGGACCCGTTCCAGGTCGGCGGCGAGTTGGGCGCGCTCGTCGGCCCGCGCCGCGCGCTCCCGCGTATCCGCCTCGGCACGCTCGATGCGTTCGGCGACCAGCCTCCGTTCGGCGGCCGCGAGTTCCTGCTCGAGCCGCGCCCGCATCTCCTCCTCGGCGCCGGCGCGATCGGCGGCGACGACCTTGTCAACGGTGGCGACGGCGAGGGCGTCGCGCGCGGCGCCGAGTTCATTCTGCAGTGCCAGCAGCCGCTCCTCGGCGAGCGCCAGCGCCGCCGCGAGCTCGCCGGCTCGCTCGCCCTGTGCGCGGCTGGTGGCGAGGGCCCGTCGCGCCGTTTCGAGCTCGTCGCCCAGCGTGCGACGCGCGACGCGGAGGTGGTCGAGCTCGCCGAGCAGCGTGCCCCGTTCGACGTCGTTGATCTGCGCGATCTGCAGCCGCGCCCGCAGTTCCTGCGCGACCTCCTCGGTCAGCGGTCCATCGATGAGCCCGTCGAAGGCGCGGGCGACCGCCGCGAGCCGGCCTGCGGCGTCTTCGCCATCGGGCGGACGCGCGGCGTGCGCTGCGGCGCCGGCATCGACTGCGCGCAGCGCGGCGACCGCCTCGCGCGTCAGCGCGCCGAACCCCGCGTCGCCGACGCGTGTCACCCCCGCATGCGTCGCGCTCTCCTCAGCGAAACCGGCGGGGTGGGTGGCCGCAGTGCGCGCCCGGTGGCGGGCCACCTCGGCGAAGAGCTGGTCCTCGGCAAGCGGCGTCGGCACGAAGCCGTCGAGACCGACCTGCAACGCCCTCACGATGGCGTCGGCCTGCGACGGATCGTCGAGCATCAGGAACGTCGTGCGCGGGTGTTCCTGCCGGGCGGCAGTCAAAAACTCGGTCGCGGCAAGATCACCGAGCGCGAGTTCGAGGATGACGACATCGAAGTTGGAGGCCCCGAGGCGCGCGATCCCCTCGAGGCCGGCGCCGGCGCTGGTCACGAGGACACCTCGCGCCTCGAAGAGCTGCCGCAGCGGCGCGACGCCCGGCCCTACGAGCAGAACGCGCGTCGAAGATTCGATCTTTTCCATCACGGGGGCAGCATCGCACCGGATGCGGCAGCGATGCGAAGGGCCCGCCGCCCCGTCGCAAACCAGCCTCCGCCGACTCCCGGGCGGCTCCGGCGCGGCGGGCGCCGTGCGCCCTGCCGGCGCCGTGGCTGTCAGTGCGATCGTTCCCTGTTAGGTTGCCGTCCATGCTGTATGCCGCGCTGCCGGATCGCGTCCGCCTGATGGAGGTGGGACCGCGGGACGGGCTGCAAAACGAGAAGGTGGTCGTCGACACCAGGGCCAAGGTGGCGTTCCTGGCCGACCTCGTCGACGCCGGGCTGCAGCGCATCGAGGCCACGGCGTTCGTCAATCCCCGCTGGATCCCGCCGCTCGCCGACCACGCCGAGGTCGCCCGGGCGACACAGCTGCCCCCGCTGCGCGGGCGGGCGCGGTTCGCCGCGCTGACCCCGAACGTCAAAGGCTACGAAGGAGCGCGGGCCGCGGGGCTCGACGAGGTGGCCATCTTCCTGGCGGCCTCCGAGAGCCACAACAGGAAGAACGTCAACGCCACCAGCGCCGAGGCGCTCGCCCGCTACGCCGAGGTGGCCGCTCGAGCCGCGGCCGACGGCATGCCCGTGCGCGGCTACGTGTCCTGCGCGATGGGGTGCCCCTACGAAGGGGACGTGCCGGTGGCCGCCGTCGTCGACGTGGCACAACGACTGGTGGAGATGGGGTGCTACGAAATCTCCATCGGCGACACGATCGGCGCCGGCAACCCGCGCCAGACCGTGCAGCTGGTCCGCGCGCTCAAGGGCGTCGTCCCGCTCGATCGGATCGCGCTGCATCTGCACGACACGCGGGGCACGGCGTTGGCGAACATCGCCGTGGCCCTCGACGAAGGCGTGCGGTCCTTCGACTCGGCGGCCGGTGGCCTTGGCGGCTGCCCCTACGCGCCGGGGGCGTCCGGGAACGTCGCCACCGAGGATCTCGTCTCGATGCTGCACGGCATGGGCATCGCGACCGGCGTCGACCTGCACCGGCTCGCGCGGGCCAGCCTGCGACTCGAGGGTATCCTTGGCCGCCCCGTCCCGTCCCGCGTGGTGGCGGCGCTGCGGACCAGCTTGACGGCGCCCCCCGCCGACCTGCTGTCCCCCGCGACCCCGGAGTCACCGTGAACCGGCTGATGCTGGCTGTCTCCGTCGCGCGACGTCCCGGAGTGTTCTCCTGGCTCACAGGGAGTCTGCTGCTGCTCGGGCTGCTGCTGACGGGCTGCGGCGCGTGCGGCGACGCCGTTGTCGTCAAGAAAGTGCTGATCGACGTCGACCCCACGGGCGTCGACGTCGAACTCGACCGCGAGCACCTGCGAGCCATCGTCGACGACGTCCTCGACGACGTCGGCACCGTCCGCGTCGAGCCCGTGGGAGACCGCGTGCTGCGCGTGCGGGTCGAGCGGTACAGCCGAGGCGACGCCGCGCCGCTGCCCGCCGGCCACCCGACGGTGCCCGCCACCGCGACGCTGGCGCTCTCGCTCGAGATCTCCGAAGCCGGCCGCACCCAGCTGCGGGGCGCCGCCCTCGCGACTCAGGACGACGCGGGCGGACTCCGCATGCTCGTCGAGCAGGCGCTGCGCGACGCACTGGGTCAGATCGAGCAGGCGAGCGCCACGGAGCGGCTCGACAGCGACCACCTCGTGGCCCTCGTGGCGTCCCCGGACGAGTCGTCGCAACGACGCCGGCGTGCCCTGCTGACCCTTGCCTCCCGGCGCGACCTGCGAGCGACGCCGCTCGCGACCCCGATGCTGCGCCACGACGACGAGGACGCGCGTCAGGCGGCGCTGCAGGCGCTCACGCTGCTCGGCGACCCGCGTGCGGTCCCCGACATCCTCGCGTTCGCGGAGCGCCAGCCGCCGGCCATACGCCGCCAATGCATCGACGCCGTGAAGGCGACGGAGTCGCCGCTGGCCGCCGCGTGGTTGTTCGTCCTGTCGACCGGACACCCCGACGCCGGCGTGCAGGCCCACGCGCGCGCCGCGCTGGCGCTGCTGCCGGCGTCAGTCCGCGGCGAAGAACCCGCGCCGGCCGTCGCGCAGGCCCCCGTCGGCCCCTGATCGCTGGCGGCAACAGCGCGCCCGGCTGCCCGTACCGTACGCCGCCGTCGTCGAACACGCGTCTGCTGCCACGCGGGCGCTCGTTCGCTAGGTTGAACTCTCTTGGTTCGCTGCGCCGCGACGCGAAAGCCCCCTTGCGGGGCAGTCGCCAAGCGTCCAAGAGAGCAGAGGTTACAGGGTATCGGGAATCCCCGACGCTCGTTGTCGATGAGAGGTCAGGTCCGTTCATGGTGAGAATGCGCGTCCACGAGCTGGCGAAGAAGCTCGGGCTGGAGAACAAGGAACTTATCGACAAGCTCAACAAGGCGGGGCTCGACACCCGGTCCCACTCGTCGACGATCGACGAGACCGAAGCGATGCGAGCGCTGCAGCCCGCTGCGCCCGCGCGGCCGGCGACGGTGACCCGCAGCACCGTCGTGCGGCGTGCAGCGCCAGAGGCCGCCGTCATCGCGACGACCGCTGTGGTCCCGCCGCCGGCGACGCCAACCGCGGTCACGTCGCCGCCGACGGCGACGACGCCGGCCACGGTGGTGCGAGCCGCTCCGGATCCCACGCGCCCCGCCATCGTGACCCGCGCGCCCGAGCCCACCGCCTCAGCCGGCAGCGCCGCCGCCGAGTTCGCGCCGTCGGGAGCGACGGCGACGTCGACCCCGGGCCCTGCCGCCGCCTCTGATCCGGCCGCGGTGGCCAGCGCCGCTGCTGCGGTGTCGCCGGCAGCCCCGGTGGCCGCTGCGCCTACGACGCCGCCTGCCGATGCGGCCGGCTCTGGCGTGCAGAACATCACCCGCGTGATCGACGCCGATACGATCCGCGCCCGGCTCGCCGGCGAGGGCCGGGTCCTTGGCCCGTCGGGTCCCCGACGGGCGGGTCCGGGCGGGCGTGGCCCGATTCGCGAGGTCCGGGTCATCAACGACCGCTTCGGTGGTCCGCAGATGGTCGACGTCACCGGCGCCGCGCGCGGCCGGCCGAACGAGCCCGGTGCGCCCACGGGCGACGCCGCGCGGCGTGGCACCGGCGACCGACGCCAGGCGGGCCGTGACATCTGGTTCAACCCGGGCGAGAAGAAGCGCACCGGCAAAAAGGGCAAGCAGACCGAGGTCACCCAGGCGGCCGCGCACAAGCGCGTCGTCGAGATGAGCGAGCTCATCTCCGTGGGCGAGCTCGCGCACCAGATGGCCATCAAGTCGGGCCAGGTGATCTCCAAGTTGTTCTCGATGGGCATGATGGTCACGGTCAACCAGACCATCGACTTCGACACCGCCGGACTCATCGCCTCGGAGTTCGGCTTCGAGGTGAAGAACGTCGCGTTCACCGAAGAAAACCTGCTCGACGTCGAGAAGGAGACCGCGACGGGCTCCGACGTGGTGGGCCGCCCTCCGGTGGTCACGATCATGGGCCACGTCGACCACGGCAAGACGAGCCTGCTCGACCGCATCCGCAACGCCGACGTCGCCGCCGGCGAAGCGGGCGGCATCACGCAGCACATCGGCGCCTACCAGGTCGAGACGTCGAAGGGGAAGGTCACCTTCCTCGACACGCCGGGCCACGCGGCGTTCACCGCGATGCGCGCCCGCGGCGCCCAGGTCACCGACATCGTCATCCTCGTCGTCGCCGCCGACGACGGCTGCATGCCACAGACCATCGAGGCGCTGAACCACGCAAAGGCCGCCAAGGTGCCGATCATGGTGGCGCTCAACAAGGCCGACAAGCCCGACGCCAAGCCCGAGCGCGTCATGCAGCAGCTGACCGAGCATGGGCTCGTGTCGGAAGAGTGGGGCGGTGAGACCATCATGATCCCGGTGTCGGCGCGCACCGGCATGAACATCGACAAACTGCTCGATAGTATCTTGCTCGTCGCCGAGGTCGCTGAGCTGAAGGCCGCCCCCGACCGCCGGGGTGAGGGCACCATCGTCGAGGCCGAGCTCGACAAGGGCCGTGGTCCGGTGGCCACCGTGCTCGTGCAGCAGGGCACGCTCAAGGTCGGCGACTACATCGTCGCCGGCGAGCACTCGGGCAAGGTCCGGGCGATGCTCGACGACCGCGGCCAACAGGTAAAGGAAGCCGGGCCATCAATGCCGGTGCAGGTGCTCGGCCTCGCGGGCGTCCCCGACGCCGGCGACAAGCTGAACGCCGTCGCCGACGAGAAGACCGCGCGCACCGTCGCCGAGCACCGTCAGACGAAGGCGCGCGAAGAGCAGCTGCGGCGCGCCAACCAGAACTCGATGTCGAACCTGCTCGACTTTGTCAGCAAGTCGGCCAACGCCGAGCAGCAGCTCGAGCTGAAGATCATCGTCAAAGCCGACGTCGGCGGCTCGGTCGAGGCGATCAGCAACGCCCTCGAGAAGCTGAGCACGAAGAAGGTCAAGGTCGTCGTCGTCACCAGCGGCGTCGGCACGATCACCGAGAGCGACGTCAACCTGGCGCTCGCGTCGCGAGCGATGGTCGTCGGCTTCAACAGCAAGCCCGACGCCAAAGCCGCCTCGGTGGCCAGCCACGAGAAGGTCGAGGTCCGTTCGTACTCGATCATCTACGAGCTGCTCGACGATGTGAAGCGCGCGATGAGCCAGCTCCTCGCCCCGAAGGTCGAGGAGAAGTACCTGGGACGTGCCGAGATCCGGCAGCTGTTCACGGTGCCGAAGCTCGGCGTGATCGCCGGCAGCTACATCGTCGACGGCAAGATCGTGCGCAGCGAGCGCGCACGCATCAAGCGCGGCAACGCGGTGGTGCACGAGGGCACGTTCGCGAGCCTGAAGCGGTTCAAGGACGACGCCCGCGAGGTCGCCGCCGGCTTCGAGTGCGGTATCGGCTTCGTGTCGTTCACGGACTTCCAGCCCGGCGACGTCGTCGAGTGCTTCGAGCTGGTCGAGGTCGCCGCCGATCTGGGTGAGGCCATCGACCCGACGGCAGCGGCGCTCACCGGCGCCGGCAAGGGCACAACGCCGGCAGCGTCGGGCGCCACCGCCTGACACCGATGGCACGACGGCGGCGGCGACCTCGACATCGATTCCGGTCCGGCGTGCAACCATGGCCGCGTGGCTCGTGAGGGCTGCGCGGCCGCTTCGTTCGTGGTCCGGCGAGCGTGGTCAGCGACCGGCGGGTGTGATCGTGCTGGGGAGCGCCTCGTGGTCGTCGCCACCCTCGAGCTGACCATCACGTTCTACGCGACGTCACTGAAGGACAAGCGCAGCGTCGTCAAGCGCGTGCTCGCGCGTGTGAAGAACGAGTTCAACGTCTCCGCCGCCGAGGTCGACGAGCTCGACAATCCCGGCGGCGCGGTGCTCGGCTTCGCGTCCGTCGGCGTCGACCGCCGCTACCTCGAGGGTCAGCTGCAGCGGCTCGAGGAATTCGTCGACCGTCTCGAGCTCTGCGAGATCGTCGACGCCCACCGCGAGTTCACGGTTTCTTCTTGAACAGGTCATCGAGCCTGCGCTTGGCCTCGTCGGCAGCCGACGGCATCGACGACGACGGCATCGACGACGACGGCATCGACGACGACGGCATCGACGACGACGACGGGGCCGAGCCGCCAAACAGCGCCGCGAGCTTCGCTTTCGCCGCCGCGGCGTCGTCGACGACGGCGCCCGCCGGCTTTGGCTTCCAGTACTCGCAGAGGTTGCGGCGGTCCTTCTTCGCGACAGGGTCGGCCTGATCCTCGCGGCACTCGTTCTCGATGAAGCGATCGTGGAAGCGACAGGTGACGCAGGTGTGCAGGTCGGCGGCGCAGCCCTCGCACTCGGCGCGGAAGGGCACGAGGCCGGCGAAGGTGTGCAGGCGACCGCAGGCGGCGCAGGTGACGGCGATGTCCATACGGTCCGCCTTTCAGGCCGGCTTCGTGGTCTCGTCGGCGATCCACTGCAGGTAGGCCTGCAGGCCGGCGGCGACGGGGAGCGCGATGAGCTCGGGCACCTTGTAGGGGTGCAGGGCCTCGACGCGGGCGGCCAAGTCGTCGAGCCGCGCCGTCGTCGTCTTGATGATCAGCTGGTGCTCCGTGACGGTCTTCGTCGCGCCCTCCCACGGGAAGATGCTGGTGATCCCCGGCAGGATGCTGACGCAGGCCGCGATCTTCTCGTCGACGAGCGCGCGCGCGATTTCGGCGGCCTTGGCGATGTCAGGGGCGGTAACGAGCACGACGACGACTTCGGTCACAGCGTCTCCTCGATGCGCCCATCGACGGGCGCGGGTGCGGGCCCGACGACGACGGCGACCTTCGCGTCGAAGCCGCGGGCGAGGGCCGCCGTGCGCACCGCCACGGCACACAAGGTGAGCGCGTCAGCCAGGCGAGCGCGGCCGATCCCGCCGACGTCGCCGAGTACGACGTCGAGGTGAACGCCGTCGTGGGTCGGGTGGGCCACGACGAGCGGCAGCCCGGCGGCGGCGACGAGCGCGGCGACGACGGCGACGAATTCGCCAAACTCCGAGGCGAAGCGGACGTCGTCGGGGGCGAGGGCGTCGTCGGCGCCCGTCGCCCACGACACGCGCAGCACCAGCCCGGCGTCAGCCCGCGTCGGGTCCGTCGGGTCCGTCGGGTCCGTCGACTGCGTCGGGTACGACGGGCCTGACTGCGCCGCGGGGGCATCGTCAGCGACGACGTCGGCCGCGACGGCCGCGACGAGCGGGTGCAGCAGGTGCGGGCTCTGCAGCGTCGGGCCGCGACGGCGCAGCGCCGGCCAGCCCTGAGCGGCCTGAAGCTGCGCCGCGCCGGCGGGGACGAAGCGCACGAGCAGCGCCGTGTCGCCAGCCCGCCGCGCGATCCACTGCACGAGTTCCATGCAGGGACGCTACCATCCGGCCATTCGAGGGGAAGCGCGATGGCGTCGTCGATGAATGCAGGACACCCGCCGGCCGCCCGCGTCGTCGTGCTGCGCACCGGCGCGCCCGTCGATGTCGTCAGCGAGCGGAAGGGCTCGTTCGCCGCGATGTTCGCCCGCGGCCTTCGCGCCGGCGTGAGCGCCCGCGGGCACGGGAAAGGAGACGGGAGCGGCGCCATCTTCGACATCGACGTCGGCGAGCTCGACGTCACCGTTCACGGCGCCGACGATCCCCTGCCCGACACCGCGGCGTGGCACGGCGTCGTGATGACCGGCTCGCCCGCCTACGTCGGGGACGACGCGCCGTGGATGCGCTGGGGCGCGCGCCTGCTGCGCCACCTCATCGACGTCGACGTTCCGTACCTTGGCGTGTGCTTCGGCCACCAGCTGCTCGGCGTCGCCGTGGGCGCCGACGTCGGCGAGAACCCGCGGGGCCGCGAGATGGGCACCGTCGACGTCACCCTGACCGCCGCCGTCGACGACGAACCGCTGCTGCGCCACCTGCCCCCGTCATTTCTCGCTCAGGTGACCCATCGTGACGTCGTGCGCGCCCCCGGATCGCGCCTGCAGGTGTTTGCCCGCGCGCCCCACGATCCACACCACGTGATCAAGGCCGGCCGACGCCAGTGGGGCGTGCAGTTCCACCCCGAATTCGACGACGAGACGGTGCGCCTGTATCTCGAGGCGCGCCACGCCGCCTTCGACGAGGCCCGGGGAGACGGCGCCGCCGCGGCGCGGCTGGCCACCGTCAGCGCGAG
>VGSZ01000151.1 GCA_016874845.1 Deltaproteobacteria bacterium | reverse complement strand
CTCGAGCAGACCCTGGCCGCCGCCGCCGACGTCGATCGGCGCGACGCGCTGCTGTCACGAGCGGTGCAAGCGCTGCAGGACGCCGGCGGCGACGGCGGCGACGCCCGCCGCGCGGCGCTGCTGCGCCGCCGCGTGACCCTGCTCGAGGACGCCCGCCGCGACGCGCCGGCGCTGCAGGCCTGGGCGCAGCTGACGCTCGAGCACAATGTCGACACGCCAACGCGCATGGCCGCCCGCCGCGCCCACGAGCAGCGCGCGACGCCCGACGAGCGCGCGCGGTTCCTCACCCGGCTCGCCCGTCGCGCCGAGGCCTCCGGCGCCGGCGTCGCCGAGACCGCCTCGATCCTGCGCGAGCTGCTCGAGCTGCGCGTCGCCGTCGACGACCACGTCGGCGCCGAGTCCACCGCGCGCGAGCTGCTCGCCCGCGTCGCCGACGACCACCGCGCGGTGGCGGTGCTCGCCGACCTGCTCGCCGACGACGCCCGCCGCGCCGACGAGTTCGTCACCGTGCTGCGGCTGCGCGTCGACGGCGCGCGCGCGGCGGGCGATCGCGCGGCCACGCGCGAGGCGCTCGAGCGGCTCGGCCGAGCGCTCGCCGCGCAGGGCAAGGACGACGACGCCGCCGCCACCCTCGTCGACGCCGCGCGCACGAGCCCCGATGACGCGCCGCTGGTGGCGCGGGTGCTCGATGGCCTGCTGGCCGGGCAGCGCGCCGGCGAGGCCGTCGACCTGCTCGAGGAGCTCGCCGCCGGCGCCCCCCCGCGGAACGCGGCCCGCCTCCTGTTGCGCGGCGCCGAGCTCGCCACCGAACGGCTCGCTCGCAAGGACCGCGCCCGCGCGCTGGTGCAGCGCGCCGCGGGGCTCTTGCCCCACGACGCGCGCGTCCTCGAGGCGCAGGTCGAGCTGCTCGTCGACGACGGCGACACCGAGGGCGCCGTCGATGCGCTGGCGAGGCTCGCCGCCGACGAGGCCGATGACCGCGCCCGCGCGCGGCTGGAGCTGCGCATGGGCCAGCTCCTCGAGGAGCAGCTGTTGCGCCCCGACTTGGCGCTGACGCACTACCGCGCCGCCGTCGACGGCGACCGCACCCTGCGCGAGGCGTGGGACGCGCTCTGGTCGCTGTCGCGGACACAGGGCGACAAGGCCGGCGTCGCCGCCGCGATCACCGGGCTCGCGCAGCTCGAGACGGGGCGGGCACGCGCGGCGCTGCTGGTGCGGCTCGGTCGCATCCACGAAAAAGAGCGCAGCGACGCCGGCGCCGCCGCCGCCGCCTACGAAGCAGCGCTGGCTGCCGACGCCGGCGACATCGACGCGCTGACCGCCCTCGTCGGCGTCCGCGCGTTCGCGCTGCAGGGCGAGCGCGACGTCGACGCGGCGCTGGCGGTGCCGGCCCCCGAGCTCGTCGACGAGATGCGTCGCCCGTTCCTGCAGGCCGAGGCGGTGGGCGCCTCGCTGCCGTTCTCGTACCGTCGCCTGCTGGCCCTGGCCGTCACGCAGGACGGCGACACCGAAGGCGCCCACCGCCGCTTCGAGGCCCTGCTCGACGAGAAGCCCGACGATTTGTCGACGTTGCTGGCCTTCGCGCGTCACCTCACGACGATGGCGCGGCCGCCGGCTCCTGCCGCCAAGGCGGCCACCGCCGACGCGCGTCGCCGCGAGGTGCTCGAGGCGGTGCTGCTGCACCACACCTACGCGCTGAAGCCGCTGGTGCACGTCGACATCTGGGGCGAGGTCGGCGCGCTGCGGCTGCAGGCCGGCGATCTGGCCGGCGCCAAGAAGGCCGCAAAGAAGACGCTGGCCCTGATCGCGGCGTCGGACCACCCCGAAGAGCTCGAAGACGCGCTCCGCGATCGCGCAGTGCGCGCGCTGGTGCTCGCGCTGGACGACCTGCTTCCCCCCGAGGGCGCGGGGGGCGTCGGCGGCACACCGGTCGTCGACGAGGTCGACATCGACCTGCTCGAGCGGGCCATCGCGCTGGACTTCCAGCGCGCGCTGGCGCCCGCCGAGAAGGCGCGGCTGAAGGAGCGTCAGGCGCGCATCGCGCTGGTGCTGCGACGCGACGCTGAGCAGGCGCGCCGCCTGCTCGACGAGGCGCTGCGCATCGACCCCGCGGCGTCGTCGGCGCGCGAGGCGCTGTTCGATCTGGAGCTGCAGGGCGAAGATCCGCGCAAGGCGCTGGAGCAGAGCCGGGCGTTGCTGGCCGCCGAGCGAGACCCGGCGAAGAAGGCCCGGCTGCACCTGCGCCTGTTCAACCTGCACAAACGCCTGCGCCTCCCCGACGAGGTCGCCGCCGCCGAGCTGCGGGCCGCCGTTGAGCAGGACCCGAAGAACCCCGCGGTGCTCGAGGCCGCCGAGAAATTCTACGTCGACAAGAAGGACGGCAAGGGCCTGGACGGACTGTACACGACGCGGCTGAAGTCCCTCGACCGCGCCGACGTCGCCGGCCGCCTCGTGCTGCTCGAGCGGCTGGCGCAGGTGCGGCGCTACGACCTGCGCGACCTGCGCGGCGCCATCGACGCCTGCGAGGCGCTGTCGGCCCTCGACCCCGAGGCGCAGAAGCCGCGCGAGGACGCGGCGCGGATGCACGTCGAGCTCGGCCAGTGGAGGGAGGCCGTCGCCGCGTGGCGCGCGGTCCTCGACCGCGACACGCTGCTCGTCGAGGCGTGGCGCGGTCTGTTCTCGGTATTTGCGCGGTCGCGCCAGGGCGACGAGGCGTTCGCGGTGGCGGCGACGATGACGGCGCTCGAGCTCGCTGACGACGAGATGGTGCGCGCGGTGCGGTCGGTGCGACCGCCGTTCCCACGCTGGCCGGTGCCCCCCGCCGATCTCGCCGGCGCGCGTCGCCGGCTCGCGCATCCGCTGGAGCGCTCGCCGGTGCGCGCGGTGCTCGAGCTCGTAGCGCCGCGGCTGCTGCCGCGGCTGGGGCGACCGCTGTCGGACTTCGGCGTGCGCCGCAAGGACGCGCTGACTGAACGGCAGCTGTCACCGGCGTTGGCGACGGCGCTGCGGACGGCCATGGCGCTGTCGGAGCTCGGGGCCGGTCGCGAGGGCGCGCCGCTGTTGCCGCTGTACGGCGCCGAGCTCGCCAGCGACGGCGCGACGCCGCCGTTTGCGGCGTTGCCGTCGCGCGAGCCGGGGCTGATTGTGACGCAGGAGGTGCTGCGCGGCGGCATGACCCCCGAACGCGCGTTCGCGCTTGGCCGCGCGGTGGCGTGGTTGTCACCGTGGGCGCTGCTCGCCGCGGCGCTCGACGCGGTCGAGATTCACCAGCTGCTCGAGGCGCTGGTGGCGGCGTACCTGTCACCACGCGACCTCGAGAAGCCGTCGGTGGAGCTCGAGCGCAAGGGCGCCGCGCTGCGCGCGGAGCTGCACGAGGGCATGCCTCCCGACGAGCGCGACCAGCTGGCCGCGGCGCTGACGCCGGCGTTGCGCGACTGGGTCGTCAGCCGCGCGCGGCTCGGCATGTCCGAGTGGAAGGCCGGCGTCGGCTACACCGGCGACCGGCTGGGCTTCCTGCTGTGCAGCGACCTGCCGGCAGCGGTCCGCGTCGTGCGCGCCGCCGCGGGCGCGACCACGGCGGCGCGGTCGTCGATCAAGGAGCTCGTGCTCTTCTCGATCTCGCCGGTCTACCTGCAGCTGCGCCGCGAGCTGGCGCTGTCGCTGCCCGAGCACGCCATAGCCCCGATGCTCGACCTCGCCTGAAGCACGAGGACAACCGGTACCGCGAACCCGCGCGGTCACCGACCGCCAGGAAGCGACGCGCCTACCGCAGCCGGCGACGACGACACCGTGGCAACGCCGTGCGCTGGCGGACAGGCGAAGCGACCCGCGCGCCGCAGCCAGCAACGACGACGACGTGTCCCCGCGGACAGGCGAAGCGACCCGCGCGCCGCAGCCAGCGAGGACGACGAAGCGAGCGCGACCGCCTGCGGGGCCCGGGTCGCTTCGCCGTGCCGGCACTCCGCAGAAGCGCCGGGGTTTCCGAAGGGGTGCGGCGCAACGCGCCCCTTCGGTCGCGCCGAAGGCGTAGGTCGCCACGCCGCGAGGCAAGCGGGTGCGCATCGCCGAGAGCGAAAACCTCGTCGAAGACCGATCCGCTCGAAGAAGAAAACGAGGACGACGAAACAGGAACCGCGCCGTCGGTCGTCGTCAGAGCTTGAAGGGCGACGTGACCTCGGATTCACCAAAGCCGCTGTGACTGCCCGACAACAAGCTGGTCGCATCATCGAGCCGCAAGCTCAGCACCTGGGCAAAGCTCCAAAGAAGCTTGACCCCCAGCTGTGGCTCCTTGCGGATGAGCTCGTTGAAGCGGGCGCGCTCGACAACGAGCAGCCGCGACTCTGCCTTGACCCGGACGGTGGCCGAGCGTGGGCGCGAGTTGAACAACGCCATCTCGCCGAAGTGCTCGCCGGTCTGCAGCACCCGCAGCACGGTGCCGGCGCGCTCGACCTCGATGGTCCCCGTGAGGATCGCGTAGAGCGCATCGCTGGTCTCGCCCTCGCGCATGATCACCTCGCCGGGCGCGGCGTCCATCGCGCGAACGATGGACATCATCTTGCACTGCTCGCTCATGTCGAGGTGACGGAAGATGACGACGTGGCGCAGGGTGTCGAGCTTGAGGTTCACCTCGGTGGTTCGCTGGCCGTCGCTGGCCTCGCCGTCGTCGCCGACGGCGCGCAGCACCACGGTCGAGACGTTGTCGGCGCCGCCGCGCTGGTTGGCGAGGTCGACGAGCCGGCCCGGGGTGCCGTCGACGTGGTCGGCGTCGAGGAAGGGGCCGAGCTCCTCGTTGGACTCGAGGTACTTCGTCAGACCGTCGCTGCAGAGCAGCAGCGTGTCGCCAGGCAGCAGGTCGAAGGTCAGCGTGTCGGGGCGGATGGTCTTCTGGATGCCGACGGCCCGCGTGATCACGTTGGCGTAGGGGCCCTTCTTCGCCTGCTCCAACGTCGCCACGCCGCGCTTCACCAGCTCGGCGACGTAGGTGTGGTCTTCGCTCAGCTGGTAGACGCGGCCGGCCCGACGCAGATACAGGCGCGAGTCGCCGACGTGGCCCATGACGCCGATGGTCCGGGTGCACAGCACCATCGTCAGCGTCGTGCCCATGCCCGCCTTGCCCTGCTCGGAGGTGGCGACGGCGTAGACGGCGGCGGAGGCCTGCTGGATCGCCTCCTCGACGAGGCGCAGCAGCGCGTCGCGCGAGACGTTGCTGTCGTCGAAGGCCTCGATGCGCGCGCGCTGCTCACGGATGTAGCGGACGATGGTGGCCGACGCGGTGGTGGCGGCGACCTCGCCGCCGGAGTGGCCGCCCATGCCGTCACAGACCATGTACAGCGACAGGTCCGGCGCGAGCACGATGGCGTCTTCGTTGTGGTCGCGCTTGCGACCCACGTCGGTCTTGCCGGCGGCGAGGATCCTCATGCGACGACGTTGTCAGGTGTCGGTGGGGGCGCGCAAGCGCGCCCCGATCACGCGATGAGCTCGCCGACCCGCTGCGCCGCCGCCGTCATGATGTCGAGGTTGCCGGCGTAGGGCGGCAGCCAATGGCCAGCGCCCTCGACCTCGAGGAAGACGCTGACCTTCGTGCCCTTCTGGGCGGCCTGCCCGGGCGGCGCGAACGCGACGTCTTCGAAGACGGGCGCCTTGACGATGCGATAGCCGGGTACGTAGCGGGCGACGTCGGCGACCATCGCCTCGATGGACCGGGTGATGGCCGCGTCGTCGGCGACGCCGGGCACGAAGCACTGCACGGTGTCGCGCATGATCACCGGCGGGTCGGCCGGGTTCAGGACGATGATCGCCTTGCCGCGGGCGGCGCCGCCGACGGTCTCGAGCGCGCGCGCCGTCGTCACGGTGAACTCGTCGATGTTGGCGCGCGTGCCCGGCCCGGCGCTGCGGCTGGCGATGCTCGCCACGACCTCGGCGTAGGGGACGCCCGCGGCGCCGGCGGCGCGCACGACGGCGTGGACGATGGGAATGGTCGCCTGCCCGCCGCAGGTCACCATGTTGACGTTGCGCGCGTCCTTGTATGCGTCGAGGTTGACGGCGGGCACGACGTAGGGACCCACCGCCGCCGGCGTCAGGTCAACGACGCGCTTGCCGCGGTCGGCGAGCACGCGCGCGTGGTGCTGGTGGGCGCGGGCGCTGGTGGCGTCGAAGACCAGGTCGAGCTCGTCGAAGCGCGGGTGGGCGAGCAGGCCCTCGATGCCCTCGTGGGTGGCCGCGACGCCGAGGCGCCGGGCGCGCTCGAGGCCCTCGCTGCCCTCCTCGATGCCGACGAGGACGACGGGGGCGAGCACGTCGGACGTGCGCAGCAGCTTGATCATCAGATCGGTGCCGATGTTGCCCGAGCCGAGGATCGCCGCCCGCTTCGGCTTGTGCGTCTGCCTGTCCCGCGTCGTCGTCATGGGGCGCCGCGTAGCAGACGATCGGCGGGATCGACAGGGCTGTCACGCGGTTGTTGCCGAACGCTCACCGCCGTGGCGCAGACGCCGCCGAATCTCTGGCCGGATGTACCGGAGGTCCCGTCGCTCCCGTGGGCTGCTGCCTGGCGTCATCGCCGACGTCGTCGCTGTCGTCGGCGCTGTCGTCGGCGCTGTCGTCGGCGCTGTCGCCGGCGGCGGCTGCGCCCCCGATCCCGCCGCCGCCCGCGCCGACTGGCTGCGCGCGGTGCTCGTCGACGACCACCGCGACCTGCTGCTGCGTGAGCCGGTCGAGGTCGAGCACAAGCTCGCGCGCATGGCGCAGGATCCGTTCTCGTTCCTGCGTGGAAACGTTGGCGTCTTCGCCCGCGACGCCACCATGCCGGGGGCCCTGCCGTCGACGGTGGGCGACGGCCCCACCAGCGCCGTGCTGCTCATCGGCGATCCGCACCCCGAGAACCTCGGCACCTACCGCCCCGACGGCGCCCCCGGCGGCCGCGGTCTGGTCCTCGACTGGAACGACTTCGACGCCGCCCGCCATGGGCCGTTCTTCCTCGACGTGCGGCGCCTCGCGCTGGGCTTCGCCGCCGCCATCGCCGACGTCGTCCCCGTCGACGTCGCGGCGGACCTCGGGGCCGCGGTGGCCGACGGCTACGTCTACGGCGCCCGCGTGGACGACGATGACTTCGCGCTGCGCGAGCACGACGCGCTGCCCGCGCCGCTGCGCGCGCTGCTCGACAAGGCGCGCAAGGACGGCGACGACGGCGAGGCCCTGTCCGAGCTGACGACGCTGACGGCAGGGACACGGCGGCTGCGCACGGTGGCGGTGGACCCGGCCGGGCGCGGAGTCGACGCCACGGTCACCCTCGCTGTCGATGACGAGTCGCGCGCCGCGGTGGTCGCCGCGCTGCAGCCGCTGCTCGCGGCGCGCGGCGACGGCGCCGCCCACGTTGTCGACATCGCGCGGGTCTACGGCCGCGGCGTCGGCAGCCACGCGCTGCGTCGCTACCGCGCGCTGTTGTCCGACGACACGCTGCTCGAGCTGAAGGAGGCGCGCGACCCGTTCCCGCTGCCGGGCCTGCAGGTGGTGCCCGAGCGCTTCTTCGTCGACCCCGCCGAGCGCATCGTGTTCGCCCAGCGCGCGCTGTAGGGCGGACCCGACCGCGACCCGTGGGCCGCCGCCGTCACCCTCGGCCCCACGGGGTCGCGCGTGCGCGAAGAGACGGGCTACCAGCGGTCGCTGCGGCGGGAGGACCTCGCGGACGCCGCGGAGGCCGACCGCATCGCCGAGGTGCGCGCGGTGGCCTTCGCCAGCGGACGCCTGCTGTTCTCCGCCCACGCCCGCGGCCCGGCCACAGACGGCGCGCCCCGCCGCGCGGCGCTGTCGACCATCGTCACCGCCGGCGACGCCGCGCTCGGCGCCGAGACGCACGCGTTCGTCATCGACGCGCTCGCGACCCTAGGCGCCGACCACGAGACCTTCGTCGCGCTGCTCGACGAGCACGGGGCGCGCCTCGGCTGGCAGGCGCCGTGATCGCCCTCGCCCTCGCCCTGCTCGTCGCCGGCGCTGACCCCGACCGCGGCGCCGGCTCGCCGTGGGCGATCCCCGCCACCGGCGACGACACCGGGCTGTTCCTCGGCGCGCAGCTGTTCACCAGCGTCGACGCCACCTTCGTCGACACCGCTCCCGACACCGTGCTGCCGGCGTTCCGCCTCGACCGCCTCGAGGTGGGCGGCGGCGGCCTCTGGCAGCGACGCCTCGGCGGCCTCTGGCGCATGGAGACCATCCGCAGCGCCACGCCGCAGTCGGCGTTCGGCATCGACGGCAATTCGCTGCTGCCGCGGCTGAGGCTCGCCTACGGCGTCGTCCGCGGCGGCCTCGCGCTGGCCGGCGTCGACGTCGACATCGAGGCGCGCGTGGGCCTCGTGCCCGAGCCCTGGCTCGAGACGCTGGAGCGTCGGCTCGGCGCGCGCGGCCTGCTGCCGCTGCCGTCGGAGCGCGCCGGCCTGCTGTCGGTCAGCGACCTCGGCGTCACGGTCGACATCGACGTCGGCGACGGCGCCGTCGACGTGCGCGCGTTCGTCGGCAACGGCGAGGGCCACACCGAGCTCGAGCGCAACGCGAGCAAGAACGTAGGCGCCGTCGTGGTCGTCGTCCCCGTCGTGGTCGACGTGCTCGGCGGGCCCCTCGCGCTCGGCGGACAGCTCGGCGGCCGGTACGGCACGCTCGGCGTGGCCGACGTCGCTGACCACCGCGCCCAGGCCGCGCTGTTCGCCAGCCATCCCCGCCTGCGCGTGGGGCTCGAGGCCGCGGCGGGCTTCGGCTTTCAGCAGCGCGCCGCGCCGCGGCCGGTCGTGGCCGGCGGCTTCGTCGATGCCGTGATCGTGCCGGGGTGGCTCGGCGTCGCGCTGCGCGGCGACACGGGCAGCGTCGACAGCGCGGTGGTTGGCTCCACCACGTCGCGCGGCCTGCTCGCGCTGTTCTGCGACCTCGGGCTGCAGCCCGGGGCGACCACCCATTCCCACGCCGGGCGCGCGCGGCTGTCGGGCGGTCTCGAGGGCGTCGTCGTCGGCGTCGCCACCGGTCCCGTGCCGGGGGTGCCTTCGGCGGGCCGCGCGCTGCGGGCCTTCGTGCAGCTCGAGGTCACCGGGCTCACCGACATCGTCGACCTCGCGGCGCGCGGCGCGGTCGACCGAGGCAGGCGGTGACGGCGGCGGCGGCGGGCTTTTCCTCGTGGCGGACCCGTGGTCTGCTCGCGCCCATGAGCGAGAACGCCGACGACAAGCCGGTGCACCTGCTGCTCGTCGAGGACGAGCCCGACCTGCGCAACACGCTGCGCTACAACCTGAAGCGCGCCGGCTACGTCGTCACCGACGTCGGCAACGGCAGAGAGGCGCAAGAGGCGCTCGCGGCGGCGCCGCAGGGCGACCGCGGCGCCGTCGACGTCGTCGTCTCCGACGTGATGATGCCGGTGATGGACGGCATCGCGCTGGTCAAGGCGCTGCGCGCCGACGTCGTCATGCGCGAGCTGCCGCTGATGTTCCTGACCGCCAAGGGCGACGCCGCCGACCGGCTCGAGGGCTTTCGCTCCGGCGCCGACGACTACCTGACCAAGCCCTTCAACCTCGAGGAGCTGCTGGCGCGCATCCAGGTGCAGGCGCGGCGGGCGCTGGTCGCGCGACGGATGCGCAAGCTGCTGCCGGCGCCGACGTCGGCGGACAAGGCGGCGGGCGACGACCTGTACGCCAAGGTGGCGATGTGGGAGGCGCGGTTTCCGATGCTGGCGGTGCTGCGCCGCGACCAGATCGTGGGCGGCAGCAAGCGCACGCTGGCCCTGCTGCGCGAGATCCTGGTGCGCGCGCCGGGGCGCGACCCGGTGTTGATCGTCGGCGACACCGGCACCGGCAAGACCGGCGTCGCCGAGGCGCTGCATCGGCTCGGGCCGCGCGCCGACAAGCCGTTTCGTGTCGTCAACTGCGCCGAGCTGGCGGCGGCGGACCAGGCGATCACGGCGGGCAAGCTGTTCGGCTTCGGCAAGGGCTCGGGCCTGAACAACGTGAGCAAGGACGGCCAGCCCGGCCTGCTCGAAGACGTCGACGGCGGCACGCTGTTCTTCGACGAGATCCACCGTCTGCCGCTGGACGCGCAGGCGATGCTTTTGCTGCCCATCGAGGGGCGACCGTTCCACCCCGCCGTGGGCAAGGGCAACCCGCGCACCGTCGACCTCAAATTCATCTTCGCCACCAATGTCGACCTGAAGGCCGAGAGCGCCGCCGGGCGGTTCCCGTTCGACCTGTACCAGCGGCTGGCGCAGAGCCAGATCAAGGTGCCGTCGCTCGGCGAGCGGCGCGAGGACATCCAGACGCTGGCCGAGCACTTCCTCGACGAGTGCAAGGCCGAGTTCGACCTGCAGAACGCCACCTTCGCGCCGTCCCTGGCCCGTCACCTCGTCGAGCGCGACTACGACGGCAACATCCGCGAGCTGCGCAACCTCGTGCGCGAGCTGGCGCGGCGCGCGGCGTTCGAGCTCGACACCGTGCTGCAGCTCGAGCACCTGCCCGACGGCTGGGACGACGTCGACGGTGACACGCTGCGGCCGGCGACGACGAGCGCGCCGACCACGCAGGCGCCGGGCGCGCCGGCACCCTCGTCAGCGCCGCCCGCGACGTCGGCCGCGGCGACGACGAAGCCGCCGTCGTCACCGCCGGCGAAGGCGATGGCCGGCCTCGACGACGACGCCTGCGGGTTCTGGAACGAGGTCGAGATGCAGGAGCTGGTGGCGCTGCGGCGGCATCGCTTCCGCATCGCCGACGCCGAGAAAGAGCTCGGCCTGTCGTCGAAGTCACGGACGCTGACGAACCACCTGCGCGGCCTGTGCTTCAAGGCGCTGACACACACCATGCGCGGCGACGCCTTCGACGTCGCCGGCGCGTCCCGCCTCGTCGTCGGCCGCGACGACGAGGCGCTGCTCGACCGCACCGTCGAGCGGGTGCAGAGCTACCTCGAGATGGTCGAGAAGCACGTCGCCGCCCACACCACCGAGCTGCTGTTCAACAACCTGCCGCGCGACTACCGGAAGTTCGTCGAGCGGGCGATCGACGCGGCCCGCGTGCAGCTGTCATCACGCGCAACCCATTGAAACCGCGGCAGTCTTTGGCGCCGCTTCCGGGCGGATCGGGGGCGGCGCCAAAGTCGTGACGTCGTTGGTAGAAATCCCGCGTCGGTCTTCGTCGCGAAAGGAGCAGCGGATGGTCGAGATCAAGAGCCCCGGGCTGCGCGCCACGACGCCCGTCACCCCGGCCGCGCGGCCGGTGGATCTGTCCTCCATCCCCGACGTCTCGCTGGCCGACGTGGGCGGCTGCCTGCGGCGCAGCAAGCAGGCCGCGGCGCTGCACGACGACCTCCTGAAGCGCGTCGCCGACGGCAGCGCGCCGCTGTCCCAGCGCGACGTCGAGGGGCTGCTGGCCCGCGCTGGCGCCGAGACCACCGACGTCAAGACGGTGCTCGCCTACCACGCGAAGCACTCGACCCGCGCCTTCGACGATGGCGCGCTGCGGCTCCTGTCGACGCTCGACTTCTCCGACGTCGCCGCCGCACACGTCGAAGAGTTGAAGCGCCAGAACAAGGCGCAGATCGAGGGCCACCAGCGCTTCCTCGACGTCGACCGCAAGGACTTCACACGGGTGCGCGCCGACGACGCGCAGAAGCTGCAGCGCGCCCACGACGAGAAGCAGCGACTGCAGAAGAAGTCGGCGTTCGAGCTCGAGGCCGAGGTCGCCGCGCAGGCGCAGCAGACCGGCCTGTCGGAGAAAGAGGCGACGGTGCTGTTGCTGCACCGCAAGCGCTTCTCGAGCTCCTGAGCGCCTCCCACGTCACGCCGCCGGGCGCGCCACCGCGGCGTCGAGGCGTTGGCTTCACGTCGACCAGGACAGCTGCAGCACGAAGGTGCGGCGGTCGCCGGGCACGGTGGTGTCGGCGATGGCTTTGCCGACGGGGAAGCGCACGCGGCTGTCGAGCAGGTTCTTGACGCCGGCGTGCCAGCGGGCGCCGAGGCCGCGCAGCTCGCCCGACAGGATCGCGTCCCACAGCAGCTAGGGATCGACGACGTCGCCGGCGCGGTCGGAGCGCCCGGTCTCGGCGTACAGGCGCGAGCCGAGGCGCACGTTGCGCCCGTCGACGGGCACGGTCGTTCGCGGGCTTCATCGTGTCGTCGACGCGGCGACGGCGCAATCGGTTCATGGTCCGCGAGAGAGCTTTTTCCGAGCAGGAATCAGGAACCAGGAATCAGGAACCAGGAATCAGGAACCAGGATATACTTTAACCTA